>JBJKSB010000091.1:0-78142 GCA_046704385.1 Bacteroidales bacterium
AGACTATCCATAATAAAAACATTCGATGTATTGGCTTCGGTTTTGGCATCGTATCGGGTCACAGTATAAATTACTTTTTCACTATCGGGTGATACTTCAAAGCTGCCCAGCCGACCAAATTTCCATAAAATCTCAGGAGTGAGTCTGCCCTCGTCTTTCTCTGCCTGGGTAAGTTCACCACTAAAATCAGAAGCTTCTTTTTTGGGTACTTCAACTTGATTTTGACAAGCTGTAATGGCAAATGCCACCATTAGTGCTGCAATTAATAATTTCATCTTTTTGTGTTTTGATTTTTATTGAAACTTTATAAATAATATTTAATATCCCTATTTTTTGTTAAGCCGGTCAATTCCGGCAACGGCCAATTCGTAATTTGGTTTAATTTCAAGAGCCAGTAAATAATCTAACCTGGCTTTACTATTATTGTTGATTTTTTCGTAACAATATGCCCGGTTGCAAAGTGCATCAACATATTTTGGATTTAGAGACACCGCGGAATCAAAGTTTTGAATAGCATCTAAGTATTCACCATAAATATTCATATTGACATAACCCATGTTAAAATATATTTCGGGTAACCTGTTATTACCTTTTTTAAGCATTTCCCTGTAAATACCCATGGCTTTTTCAGGTTTCCCATTTTCCTGATAAAACATTGCTTTACCATAATCAGCTTCATAAGAACCTGGATTTAACCTTAAGGCGTTATTATAATAGGCAATAGCGAGTGAATCGGATTTACCGGCAAATACTAACCCCAATTGTATATAGGCATCATAAAATTCGGGATCCCTTTCAACCGCAATCTGAAAATTTCGGACAGCTTTATCAGGTTGGTCTGTTTCCAAAAACACCATACCTTTTGTGAAATAGGGTTTTGCATAAAAATTATCGACCCTTATGGCCTGGTCAAGATATACCAACGACTTTTTATAATCTTTAATATAGAAATATAATTTGCCCAAAAAATATAGAATATCCTTATTGCCCGGTATAAGCCTGTTGCCACGTTGCAACACACTATTAACGGTTTCCGATTTTCCCATACTCAGGTATAAATCAGCGAGTTTCAAATAATAATCGGGGTTTAATGAATCGATACGGTTAGCCAGAATTAAATCTTTTACGGCATTGTTAATGCTCCCCTTTGCAGCATATAAAACTGAACGGCTGGCCAATAATTCAGCTTTATCCGGTTTTTTTTCAATCAGCCGGGTGAGCGAATCAATTCTCAATGAATCAGTCCGGATAATTGTTTGATTTTTATCGGATGCGGGTTTTCTCCCGGAACATGAAACAAGGGCAATGCTGATTATCCCCAAAATTAAATGATGAAATTTCATAAGTATCCCATTGCTTTAAGTTATCAAATATAGAAAGTCTTAAGCTTAAATATCGGAAAATATTACAGTTTTAGAGCACAAAAAAGGCTCTGAATTATGATTTCAGAGCCAAATACTATTTTTACTTTATTATCTATGCACTAATTGTTAACTATCAAGAGCTTGCATGCAAATTTAACGTGTTATACAAATTATCTGGTATTAAACCTTTGCCGTAGCCAGCGTTTCAACAATTTTTGTTTCCAGCTCGATAGATAGTTCAGGGTTATCACCGATTAATTTCAATACGGCATCACGGCCCTGTCCTAAACGCGTTTCGCCATAGCTAAACCATGAACCAGCCTTTTTAATAATATTGTATTCCACGCCAAGGTCAAGAATTTCACCTGTTTTTGAAATCCCTTCGCCGTAAACAATATCAAATTCGGCTTTACGGAACGGAGGGGCCATTTTGTTTTTTACAACCTTAACCCGAACCCGATTTCCGGTAACCTCTTCGGTGTCTTTAATCTGTCCTATTTTGCGGATATCAATTCGTACCGATGCATAAAATTTCAATGCATTACCACCGGTTGTAGTTTCAGGATTACCAAACATTACCCCGATTTTTTCACGTAATTGGTTAATAAAAATACAACAGGTATTTGTTTTACTAATGTTTGAAGTCAGCTTGCGTAAGGCCTGTGACATTAATCGCGCCTGTAACCCCATTTTAGAGTCGCCCATTTCACCTTCAATTTCAGCTTTGGGTGTCAGGGCTGCCACAGAGTCAATCACAATAATATCGATAGCTCCAGAACGAATAAGATGATCTGCAATTTCAAGAGCTTGTTCCCCGTTGTCGGGTTGCGAAATCATAAGGTTTTCAATATCAACCCCAAGCTTTTCGGCATAAAACCTGTCGAAAGCATGTTCAGCATCTATAAAAGCAGCAATACCACCCGCTTTTTGAGCTTCGGCAATAGCATGGATAGCCAGGGTTGTTTTACCCGATGATTCAGGTCCGAAAATTTCGATAACGCGGCCTTTGGGAAAACCGCCAACACCCAGTGCCAGGTCAACTCCAAGCGAACCAGAACTAATGGAAGGCACATTTTCAACAGGTCTGTCCCCCATTTTCATAATGGCACCCTTACCAAAGTTTTTTTCAATCTTATCGATGGTAAGTTGCAGCGCTTTCAACTTTTCCTTGTTTACATCCTTTTGTTCTTTATTCATAATATTCAGAGAGTTATATGGTTATACCTTTTATTTTATACGTGGTAAATATAACCAATTACAGCAATGTTTAATAATTTTTTTAAAGTCTGTAATAACCTTTTTAATTTTAATTGGGCTCTTTTGCTATATTGGTTTTTTAATCTAATTTAGCAATCAAAAAAACGGAACTATAATTTGAAAAAGTTTTTAAACTTATTATTTGTTTATCTTTTACCCTCCGTTATCTTGCTTTGTAATTACAGTCAGGCAGAAACTACAAAAGCAGCTGGAGGTTTTCTTGATTTATCAAACATTAAACTTGAAACATTTAAATCAGCCTCATTAAACGGCGAATGGTATTTTTTTGCCGATACGCTGATATCTCCCAATAAAATACAACAGGCATGTCGTGAACTTCCTTCAAAAATGATTCATGTGCCTACCAAAAAGTCTGAAATTAAAGATTGCAAATACGGAACATATTATTTACGGGTTAAATTGGATTCAGCTCCAATTAATTTAAAAATCAATACGTTAACTATATATTCTTCCGCCTATATTTTTATTAATAATGAGCTGGTGGGTAATATTGGAAAACCTTCTGCAGCAAAAAGCAATAATATTCCTGGCCTAATTCTTAAGTCGGAGACTTTTAGGCCACAAAAAACCAATAATATTGTAATTCAGTTTGCGAATTTTCATCGTGAAAAAACAGGTTTGGCCAACAACATATCATTGGTTTCACCCCGGTTCGAAATAAAGCAGGCAACCGTAAGAGTGATAAAGTATTCCATAATTATTGGGACCATTCTGTTTATTATTTTTAACCAGATCAATTACTTTTTTATTCGTAAAAAAAACAGGACTTCATTTTATTTTGGAATAGCATCATCCATGATTGCTACCTATATATTTTTTATGAGCCTGTATTTTGTTGGTAGTCTGGTTCAAAGTTTTAATCCGAATTTTTATTTAACGCTAAGAACATGGCGGATATCCTATTACATGACCGTCTGTTTTTTTGCCCTATACATCCACAGCCTGTTTCCATCCATTTACCATAAATCAATTTTATATGTTACAGTTGGGTATACAAGTTTTTCCGCTTTATTAACTCTTTTAGCTCCATTAAGTATTTCCAGCATCAACTTTAATTATTTCATGTTTTTTACCATTCTGATTGGATTACATGGATTTTTAATGGGGATAATAGGTCGTTGGCAAAAAATTGAAGATGCCGGATTATTTGTGTTTGGATTTGGCTTTTTCTTAGCAACGGTGATAAACGATATTCTGCATAACCTGCTTATTATTCATTCGATTAACCTGCTCGATGTAGGGATATTTGGTATGATGCTGACACAAGCCCAGATTATAAACTCAAAATTAAACCGATCGCTTGTTAAAAGTGAACGCTTGTCGCAACATTTGCAATTTGTAAACACAAACCTTGAAGGACTGGTACATAAAAGAACCGAGGAAATTGAGGAGCAAAAAACCGAAATTGAAGCACAACGCGATTTTGCCCTGTCACAACATAAATTAATTGCCCGACAAAAGAAAACTATTACTGACAGTATAAATTATGCCCGCGAAATACAGCTGGCAGTACTTCCCGATGAAAATGTGTTAAAAAAGTATTTCAGCGACAGCTTTATTTTATTCCGACCTAAAGATTTTGTGAGTGGTGACTTTTACTGGATACGCCATTTTAATATTGATAATACTCCATACCTATTATTCTGTGTGGCCGATTGCACAGGTCATGGGGTTCCCGGTGCTTTATTAAGTATGTTGGGAATGAGTTTACTGGGCGAAATTATTACTCATAATCCTGTTACCCAGGCTTCGGAAGTACTTGAGATACTACGCGAAAAATTTAAGCAGACCTTGATAAACCAGCCTGAAAGGGTTAACTCTTCCGACGGGATGCACCTAAGTTTGTGCCTGATGGATAAAAACACCAATGAATTACACTTTTCAGGAGCCTTTCAATCATTATTTCACATTAGGGACAAACATGTTACCAAAATAAAAGGCACTAATTGCCTGATAGGTAATTACATGAACGAAATTCCTTTTGAAAACCATTTATTAACTATTGAACCCAATGACCGGATTTACCTGTTTACCGATGGTTTTGCCGATCAGATGGCCGAAAACGGGCAGGGCCGATTTATGCAAAAACGCCTTGTAAAATTACTTTCATCGTTTGATGGTGAGCCATTCGAAAAACAAAGGAATCTCCTGGCACATGAATTTGAGGCCTGGAAGGGCGATTTTGAACAAATTGATGATGTGCTTGTAATGGGGGTTAAGCTATAAATCCATCTCTTTTACGATCTGGTCAACATGTTCTTTTGTGTTTACCTTATCAAATACTTTCTCAATAACACCCTTCTCATCAATAATATAGGTTGTTCGTAACACCCCTTCATATTCCCTTCCATACATCTTTTTTGGTCCCCAGGCTCCGTAAGCCTTAAGAATTCGTTTTTCAGTATCGGCAATCAGGTTAAAAGGCAGGCTGTATTTATTTATAAAATTCTGATGCGATTTTTCACTGTCGGGACTTACTCCTATTACTACAAAGCCTTTGCCACTTAGTAATTCATAACCGTCACGCAAACTGCACGCCTCAGCGGTACAACCTGAAGTATTGTCTTTAGGATAAAAATACAGGATTACTTTTTTACCAATAAACTGATCTGATGAAATAGTATCACTACTTTGATTTTTGCCCTTAAATTCCGGGGCTTTATCTCCTATCTTAAGTAAACTCATAGTAGTTAGTATTTTATTAGTATTATTACATCCATAACAGACCATTCGTTTTTTTGTTGAAAGTATTAACCTGATGTGCAAATTATTCCGGGAGAGGCGCTGAAACCATATAAAAACAAAATATTCTGAAAAAAAATCAATATATTTGAAAGAAATTTTCGATTATCTTTAATGATTACAAAATGGGACAGAACGAAAAATTAAATCCCGGATTTGAGGAACTTTTTAATGAAGATGTAGAAAAACATTATCATCTTATCCTGCATAATGATGAAGTTAACACTTTTGATTTTGTAATTGAGTGCCTTGTTGAAATATGTCATCATGATAGTATCCAGGCAGAACAATGTGCCCATATTACGCATCACAAAGGCAAATGTGATGTTAAAGCCGGCGATTATAAAGAATTGTCGTTTATGAAAGGGAAACTTACCAGTAAAGGGCTCTCAGTAACCATCGATTAAGAAACACACTCATGAGCCTCACTGCCATTATCATTCTTTTAATTCTTGGATTAGTTCTGATTCTGTTTGAGTTTTTGGTTTTACCCGGGTCAAATATTGCGGGAATTATTGGCATTGTTTTACTGTTGGCAGGTATATTTCTTAGTTATAAAAACCTTGGTACTCCCAAGGCACATTATGTACTGGTCGTAACTTTTGTAGTATTGATAGTAACACTGGTATTGGCATTACGATCGAAAACCTGGCAAAAAATATCATTAAACTCAACCATTGACGGCAAAGTTGAAAATACTGAAACCCAATTTATTAAACCCGGCGATACCGGAAAATCGCTTACACGCCTTGCTCCAATTGGCAAAGTGGAAGTTAACGACAGAACCTTTGAAGGTAAATCGGGACATAAATTTATTGATCCGAATACACCCGTAATGGTGGTTAAAATAGAAGGCAACCAATTGATTGTTAAACCAATAGAATAAAATATTATGGATGGAATTACAATGAATGTCGTAATCATTATTGGTATCATCATAGGTTTGTGGATAATCCTTTATGTGATACCCATTAAACTATGGTTTACCGCGCAAATTTCAGGAGTAAGAATTTCTTTACTTCAACTCATTTTAATGCGTTGGCGTACAGTTCCGCCAAACCGAATCGTGAGAGCTATGATTGAAGCCCACAAAGCCGGTTTAAAAGGAATTTTGCGCGACGACCTTGAGGCACACTACTTAGCCGGAGGTCATGTTGAAGCTGTAGTTCATGCACTGGTATCGGCCGAAAAAGCCAATATTGATTTGCCTTTTAAAATGGCCACAGCTATCGACCTTGCCGGACGAGATGTTTTTCAGGCTGTACAAATGAGCGTTAATCCAAAAGTAATTGATACTCCACCGGTTACGGCTGTGGCAAAAGACGGGATACAGCTTATTGCCAAAGCCAGGGTAACAGTTCGTGCCAATATAAAACAACTGGTTGGGGGAGCCGGTGAGGAAACAGTGCTTGCCCGTGTGGGTGAAGGTATTGTATCATCGATAGGTAGTTCTGTTGATCACAAAGCTGTGTTGGAAAATCCCGATAGTATATCTCGCGTTGTACTCGAAAAAGGATTAGATGCCGGTACAGCATTTGAAATCCTTTCAATTGATATTGCCGACATTGATATAGGTAAAAATATTGGAGCTGTACTTCAGATGGATCAGGCTGAAGCTGATAAAAATATTGCACAGGCCAAAGCAGAGGAGCGACGTGCTATGGCTGTTGCTCTTGAGCAGGAAAATAAAGCACTTGCACAGGAAATGAAAGCCAAAGTTATTGAAGCTGAAGCTGAAGTTCCACGTGCTATGGCTGATGCATTCCGTCAGGGAAACCTTGGAATTATGGATTATTACCGGATGAAAAATATTGAGGCGGATACCCATATGCGCGATAATATTTCGACACCACCATCGCCTCCGGCATCAACCAAAGACAAAAAAGATAAAAACAAATAATATTAATCCCGGGAGACCGGGATTTTTTAATCTACTTATGATAAACGAAATAAAGAAAAACCCGATGTACGGGTATCTGTTGTTATTGGTTGTTGCCATGACTATTGGTTTTCAGTCGTGGCGGACCATGTTCAATAACTATGCTGTTGACGAAGTTGGAATTAATGGTTTTCAGGCCGGAGTAATTCAATCGGTGCGTGAAATTCCCGGGTTTTTGGCTTTACTGGTGGTTTACCTGTTGCTGATTTTTAAAGAACACCGGCTGGCTGCGTATTCTGTTATTTTACTGGGAGTTGGAGTAATGGTAACCGGCTTTTTGCCATCCTTTTTAGGCTTGGTAGTCACCACATTAATGATGTCAATCGGGTTTCATTATTACGAAACCATTAACCAAAGCCTGTCGTTACAATATTTTAATAAACAGCAGGCACCGGTAATGATTGGCCGGGTAAAAAGCCTGGCAGCGCTAACCAATATCATAGTCGGAATAACTATTTGGATTATAGGTTCCCATATGGAGCTTTCAAAGCAATTTATAGGATTTGGATGCATCGTTATTATTCTGGGATTATTTGCTTTGACCAAAAATCCAACTAATAAAGATTTACCGGTACAGCAAAAAAAGATGATCCTGAAAAAGAAATACTGGTTATTTTATGTACTTAACTTTTTAAGCGGAGCACGAAGGCAAATATTCGTTGTTTTTGCAGTTTTTATGCTGGTTGAAAAATATGGATATAAAGTTACTCAAATAGCCGGGCTGTTTATTATAAATAATATTATAACCTATTTTGTAGCTCCCCAGATGGCCAAAGCTATAAATAAGTTTGGTGAGCGTACTATACTGAGTATTGAATACAGCAGCTTAATTATTATATTTTTATGCTATGCCTTTGTTGAAAATAAAGCTATAGTTGCCGTTTTATATGTGGCCGATCATATATTCTTTAGTGCGGCCATGGCTATTAATACTTATTTCCAAAAAACCAGCGAAACGCAGGATATTGCCCCCAGCATGGCAGTGGGTTTTACCATAAATCATATTTCAGCGGTAGTTATTCCGGTGATTGGAGGTATTTTATGGATGCTAAACTGGCGCATTCCATTCATAGCCGGAGCCGGAATTGCAGTACTTTCACTTTTCTTTTCCCAAAAAGTTAAAGTCCCTGTTAACAATTAGTGAACACAATAATCACGATTAATTTAGAGTATTGGGTTAAACTATTAATTTTGCATCAAAATTTTAGATAATGGATATTACAGGAAAAATTATTGCTTTACTACCAGCCCAAACAGGGAATTCGGCAAGAGGAGAATGGAAACGACAGGATTTTATACTCGAAACCCAGGAGCAATACCCCAGGAAAGTATGCATTGAAAATTGGAACGACAAAATAGACCTAAATGTTTTTGGAATTGGCAAATTAGTAACTGTTTCGATTAATATTGAAAGCAGGGAATTTAATGGTAAATGGTACACTGGAGTGAAAGGATGGAAAGCTGTTGCTGCAGGTTCAGAAAATACGACTGCCCCGATACAGGATAGTTTTGTTCCACCGCCAGGAGACATACCTCCTCCAAGCGATGAAATGGAAACGGATGACCTGCCCTTTTAGCTTCGGCTTATTTCGACTCCGCTCAATAAGCAACTCAGCTACAGGCTACTTTGTTCAACTTGCAGCACAGTGAAAATTAGCTCATTTTATTGTTTCAAAAAAATGGATTAATTTTAAAATAATATTTTGCAAAAGTAAATCAAATTTTTACTTTTGTGAACCTCAAATTTGAGGTGCGTTCTGACACGAATGACAATTCAGCAAAGAACATCTGGAGAGGTGGGTGAGTGGCTGAAACCACCAGTTTGCTAAACTGACGTACGGGTTAAACTGTACCCCGGGTTCGAATCCCGGTCTCTCCGCTGAAAGGCTTATCAAAATTGATAGGCCTTTTTTAGTTTTTAGACCTTCATTTAAGTGAATTTGGATGAATTCTTTGATACCTATTTTGAACAATAGCCAGGTACTCTTTTTGGAGTTTATTTTCAAGAAATGATTCATGTACTAAACCTTCTAATTCATTTTGCCTTGAAAAAAAACGTTGGTAAACCCGCGATATTTGTTTTTCATTCAAACCTAAACCCGAACCAAAAGTATCAAACATTGATTTGGTTATCTTAAGTTTCTTACCTCCTAAAGTTAAAGCCAATTCTTCCTTATCTTCCGGCATAACCAATTTTACATTCAATAAATCATAAGCCGGAGCCAATAACCACCCTGAAGGTAATTTTATCATCGAAAAGTTTTTCAGATGCATATCACTATTCCCGGTTAAAAAGCAAAATAGTGTAAGTTCAAACAAAAACAGCTTATCCAATAATGGATTGGTTGAATATTTCTCCAATGCTTTAGCAACTTTCTCCATGGATCCTTTGTATTTATCAAAAGCCTCCAGGATTTGAAACATATCAAGCATGTGAATTTTCCGGTTTTCTTCAGTTCGATCAATTCTTTTGGTCAGGTAGCCTAATTCACCTGATTCCAGCCTTATTAAGCTTGACGGAACAACCTTAATACCAAACAACTCTGCAATACGCATAGTCAAATGCTCATTTTCCGGCATTGATTCAAATTCATGAGACGGTGGCTTAAAAATATAATCTCCTCCCAAAGTACCAACAACTGTTAATCTGTTTTCTTTTTTACCCAAAGTACTTTCTATATGCGACATTGATAATTTAGGTTGTACTCCGGGAACGGAAATACTACGTTCCACTACATTTTTTGCCAGTTGGGCCATTTGGTCTATTGTATAAGGTACAACAGGAGCTTGTTTTGAACCAAAAAACAGCTGACTGCAATTAGGATGAAAGTCGGTTTCACCTTTCAGTTTTTTGTAACAATACAAACACTTCGACATTTTATCCAAAATTTAAAGGTACCACGCTTAATGCTCCTATACAGTTTTTACAACAAGCCATCAGTAATCCCATCCGATCGTTTCTATTTATTTTCCAATTCCTGGATGCAATCTCGAGCAACCAGCCCTCTGGAATAAGTCCTTCAAAAACAGGGAATAATCTGCCAGATATATAAGGAATATTAGAGACAGGCATAGTAAAAGTCAGAAACTGATCAGGAAATTGCTCTGTGTATTTTTGATCATAGGTGAAGATATAATCCCCATCGTCAGTTTCCTTCAATATTCCTGTCAAAACAGTATCATAATAAATTTCAGCACTTCTCATGGCTAATCTGTTTTATCAATCTGTCGTGAATTTACAGGGGCTAATTCGTGACCAAACATGGCCAACACTTCATTTACTTTATCAACATTCAGATTTGTTTTTCCTTGTTCAATCTTCCGAATCACTGTTAATGCAACGCCACAGCGTTCAGCAAATTGCTGCTGGGTCAGCTTAACTTCTTTCCGGCGTTCTTTTACAAACTCAGCTAAAGATCTCATTATATGCATTTAAATATAATAACGCAATATACGACATTTTTATATGTATTTACATATATTTCAAAATATTTTTAACCGTTTATATGCTATCACATATAATATATGTCTGTTTAATAAACAGTTTTTGAAGTCGTATATAGCAAATAATATAATAGATGGATTGCACTTGGTTAAATACCTGGAATATGGAACCTTCGCAAAAAAAACAAAACTATCCAAAAAGCTTTATCCAAATTTTAAAACTCTATGCAACGTTTTAAGATTTTTCATGAATTACGTTTTGCATATAAACTTAATTCAAAGCTTCCCGGATAGTTCCAGAACAATAATCAATTACTCAAATCCAATTAACTTATATGAAAAAATTGCAACAATTATTCCTTTTTCAATATTATTCAATTTTACCTGAACAGGCTTATCATATCTATCATTTAGCCTGTTGACGGGTAGCATACATTCCAATGGTGGTGCCAGTGAAACCAAATGAATTAGCTGTTGACAAATAATAAGCATCAATATCTTTTGTAAGCAATTCCCAATCATTTTCGGGAGCAGCAAAATAAAAGTCGAAGGACGTTCCCTGCGATTCAACTTTAAGTTTAGCTTCATGCTTTTTATTTACAAAGGTTGATTGTGCCAATACCTCAACACTGTCTTTTGATATTTTTTGCAGACTTACATTTACATTTTTCCCGTCACAATCAGCGGCAAGAAAATACTGATGCCATTCATCCTTGTAAATAAGGATGCCCGCCTTTTCGTCCGGATTGCTGGTTTCAAGCTTAAGCCTGGTGCTGGCTTCAAATTTATGATGTTGTATCCGGCGGCATACAAAAGCCGGCACTTTTCTTTCTGAAGCGCTCACATCAGCTATTTGCAGGGTTAATTTTCCCTTTTTCTCCGTTAATGAATATAAATCTGTGGCTGGTTTACGCAGAGTCATCCACTCTAAACCCAATGTGGTTGCATTAAAATCGTCGTCTTTTTCAAAATTTCCAAAAGTTACATTGGGATTTCTTGTGATTCCTTCCTTTTGATCAATTAGCGGAACCAATTCGTTATCTTTTGTTATATAAGGAAATCCGTCGTCGGACCAGCGAACCGGCACAAGAAAGGTTTCACGACCAAGATTTTCATACTCTCCATTGATAGGCCTGCATGCCAAAAATACTGACCACCAATTCCCTTTTTGATCCTGAACCAGATCGGCATGACCGGCACATGTTACAGGATTTGGCCTGTGAATATCAAGTTGGCGCTGTGTAAGGATAGGATTGCCTTTGTAAGCAACAAATTTTCCCATGGGCTCATCGCCACGAAGAATAACCTCAGAATGCTGAGGCCCTGTTCCACCTTCAGCAGCCATTAAAAAGTATTTGCCATTAATTTTGTACATATGTGGGCCTTCAATCCAGATGGGTTTTTCCTCAGGGTGAATTCCACCGTCAACCAGTACTTTTTCCGGGCCAACCGTTTTTTCAGTTTCCACATCAAATTCACGGATACGGATAGCGCGGTGCCCGTCGTAGGTTGAACCTTCTTCCGGTTCGTCATTATTCACAATGTAAGCTTTACCATTATCGTCAAAAAAGAACGACGGATCGATGCCATGCACCATAGGCAACATAACCGGATCGCTCCACGAAGTGTAAGGATCTTTAGTTTTAACGAAGAAATTACCGGCTCCTACATTGGTAGTAATCATATAGTAAGTCTGGTTTCCCGGATTATAACTTATAGCCGGTGCAAAAATTCCCTGGCTTGTCCGTTGCCCGTCCAGTTTAAGTTGCGAAGTTCTGTCAAGTACATGACCAATCTGTTCCCAATTTACCAGGTCGCGACTATGAAAAATGGGCACTCCCGGAAAATAAGCAAATGTTGAAGTTACCATAAAATAATCTTCACCATTTCGGCAAATGCTAGGGTCGGAATACCAGCCCGGCAGAATTGGGTTATAATAAGAATCGGCAGAGGGAAGTGGATTTTGCTTATAAAAATCATCATTCCCTTTGTAATTAAAATAATCGAAACAGGCAACCGGTTTATCTGAATTACCACTATTTCCTGATTTAAGGTTACATGAGCAGACAACCGTTAAAACTGTTGTTATTGCTAAAATATTCTTCAAGTACTTTATTAAGTATGTTCCCATTTTAAAATGTTTTCAGTGTTTTATATCATTTTGAAAATCCATCGGTCAAAAGCTTAGGTTTAATTTGTCGTCACCTTAATTCCGGCAAACCAATAACAATACTCTTGCCAGGCTCAAAATTAAATCAGATAGATAAAATCAGATTATTTGAGGGTAACATAAACAAGTAAATTTGTAACACTATTTCCGATTTTCGGAAACAAACTGCGAAGGGGTTTGATTAAAATGTTTGCTAAAGCTTTTAGTGAAGTTCGAAGGTTCCGAAAAGCCAACTTTATAAGCAATTTCGGCAATTTGAAGATCAGTGGTTATAAGTAAATTTGCGGCTCGGTTTAACCTTATTGTTCGTATATAATTGTTAACAGTCTGGTCGGTAACTGCTGTTACTTTCCTGTATAATTGCATGCGGCTCATGGCCATTTCTGAAGCCAGAAACGAAGGGTTAAAATCAGTATTATCAATATTATCGTTGATAATTTTGTTTAGCTTATCAATAAACTTAGAATCCAACGAATCTTTTACCTCCGGACTGGGCACATTATCAATTCCTAAACTAAATTTAGCCCGTAATTTCCGCCTTTGTTGAATCAGGTTATTAATGCGGGTTTTTAAAATCTCAATGTTAAAGGGTTTAGTGACAAAATCATCGGCCCCAATCTGATAACTGTCGAGTTTCACATAATCGGCATGTCGTGCAGTCAAAAGTATCACGGGTATATGACTGGTTTTTTCATCTGTTTTAATTTTTTGACACAGCGCTATTCCATCCATCTTATCCATCATGATATCGCTGACAATTAAATCGGGAATATTCTCAACAGCTACTTCTAAACCTTCCACACCGTTCGTAGCAAAAAGTATTTCGTAATGATCACGCAACTCGTTGGCCAGGAATGTTCGCATATCTTCATTGTCTTCTACAATTAAAACAAGTGGTTTTAATGCATCTTCATTGCTATTTTTAGCTACTTCAATATTATCGTTATCGGTTTCATCAATATCAATATCGGCAACAACCTCCTGTATTGTATTTCTATCAGTCCCGGTCTGCGGATTTTTATAGTAAACCGGCAATATAATCGTGAATACGGAACCTACATTTTCCTCGCTTTCAACCTCAATGTTCCCATTATGCAGCTCAATAAGTTCTTTGGCCAGCGATAATCCTATACCCGTTGATGCACTATCAATAGGTTTAGCCTTTTCGGTATTTTGAAAGCGTTGAAAAATATTTTGCAACGATGTTTTTGAGATACCTGTTCCTGTGTCTTTAATAAAAATCTCAACATATTGATTATCATTCCCTTTTTGACCTGAAATTATTAACTCAACACTCCCTCTGTTCTCAGTATATTTAAATGCATTCGATAACAGGTTGAACAAAACCTTATCCAGTTTATCAGCATCAAAATAAGTATACAATTCCTCTATTTGCGAATTAAATATAAACTGCATATTTCGCTTGTCGGCATAACTCTGGAATGTATCAAAAATTCTCCTGGTAAAATCAATAATATTTCCCAGTTTCCACTCCATTTTTAAATAACCGGCATCAATTTTACGAAGCATCAGTAATTCATCAATTAATCTTTTTAAACGCTGGACGTTTTGAAACATTAACTGGTAATATGATTTTGTTTTCTCTTTACTCGCATCACCTTTCATCAATGATTCCAGCGGTGCCGATAAAAGTGTTAAAGGAGTACGGAATTCATGGCTTACATTCATAAAAAAGCGAAGCTTCATTAAATCAATTTCATGTTCTTTTTTTGCATTTAATTGTTCAAGTGCCAGGGCATTTCTGCGTTTTTCCTGATTAATGAAAAATGTGTAGAACTTATATAATACAAAAATAAATATGAGCATATAGAGAAGGTAAGCCACTTTGGTTCGCCATAACGGGGGATGAACCTTTATACTGAGGGTAGCCTCTTCAAAACTATTGTGGTAACCTGAATCGTAAGCTTTTACCCTGAATATATAAGTACCGTTTGAAAGATTAGTATAAGTTATTTTATGGTCGTTACCCATATTGTTCCATGTTGTTTCCAGCCCCTCTAACATGCATGAATATTGAATATCTTTCTGCCGTTTGAAATTCAATGAAGCAAATTCAAAGGTCACAAAATTCTGGTTGTATTTTAAATCGACATCTTTTGTATAACTTATATTCTTTTTTAAGGGTGATCCGGGTTGGTTAGCCCTGATACTTTTATTAAATACCTTTAAATCAATCAATACAAGGTTTTTTTCGTAAAGTGTTTGTTTGATGTTTTCAGGAGTAAAATAAACAATACCTTTGTCACCTCCGAAAAACAGTTGGTTGCCGACCTTACATGATGAATTTAGTAAAAAAAGATTAGTTGGCAATCCATCTTCCTTTTTATATAAATTGTACGATAAGTTATCCGGATCGAAACGGCAAATTCCATCACCCGTTCCAAGCCATAAATTACCCTGACTGTCTTCCTGGATGGAATTTACCACGTAATCCATAAATCCGTTATACGAACCATATTCTTTATATATCATTTTATCAGTAAACAGTTGGCAAATTCCACCATCGAGGGTCGAAAACCAGATATTGCCCCTTTTGCTTTGACAGATAGATACGATGGTTTTTGCATTTAATGAATTCCCTTTCTCATCTTTAATATTATGATCAAAAAAATACTGCCCCCTTTTTTCAACAACTTTGTTAAGTCCATTTTGAGTACCTACCCAAACCTTGCCTTTATTATCCAAAAGCAAACACATTATAGTATTACTGCTTATGGAAAGTTTGTCATCGGGATTGTTTAAAAAATTCACAAATTCCATTTTCGATTCATCTTTTTTTAAACGTTCCTTTGCCGGCAAAAGGCCGAGACTATACCAGGTGCCAACCCATAAATTATTTTGGTTGTCCTCCTGCAAACACATGACATAATCGTTTAATAATGACTGCTCTGGAAATGCCAAGGGATATTGCCTGAAATTTGAATAAACAGGTTTTTTAAACAGGTTATTCTGATCAGCTTCTATTTTAATTACTCCATCGCCTTCAGCACCCAACCATAAATTACCCTGTTTATCCTTCAAACTGGTTTGAATATTTTTAGCAAAATCAGTATTGTCCGGGTTAAATGCTATATCTGTAAATTCCTGCACATCAGGATTTAGTATTTTCAGACCACTTCCCATACTTCCAACCAGAATGCGATTATTACCCAAATTTAAAAGCGACCTAATTCCATAATTGAAATCACGGTTTTTATCAAATTTTGAAGATATGAAATGAAAAAAATTGTTTTTCTGGTTGATTTCATTTACTCCTGCATCAGTACAAACAAACAAAGCCCCATCTCGTGCTTCGCCAATAAACAAAATGACATTTGAATTTAAAGCATTGTAAAGTTCGTTGCTATTTGATATCAATTTTGATTTTGAAAAATTGAGATCCTGGTTTAATAAAAACAAACCCACATTGGAGATACTTAACCAAAAATTATTATCCAGATCCTTGTAAATATACCTTGCCTGGATGTCCCCTTCTGTACTAAAATCCCAGTCATTAATAATGGTCATGTTATCCATATCAAATTTTCGTAATCCTGAGCCGTAACTTGAAATCAATAACTGGTTGTTACCTAAAAAAAGAAATGATGTATTTGCCTCATAGGTCCTGAAAGCAGTCAGCTTACCGGTTTTATTACTGATCCTGGCAACATCTGACATAGTAATAATCCACAAATCTCCGGAATCACCCAGCTTAATATCAATAATTTCATCTGAAAACAGTTCGGAATTCTGAGAGGTATATGATTGTATAAGTTCAAAAGTGTTTAATCGCTTATTCAAGGGTCTGATTTTATACAAACCATTTTTAGTGGCTACCCAAATAATCCCTGATTTTTCGCTTACAATGCGGTTCACCTTTAAATGGTTGAAACTGAATTCAGAATTAAATGACAACGTATCAAATCGTTCAGATACAATATTGTAAGTAAGCAAACCATAATCGTAGGTACCCAGCAATAAAATTCCGGGGTTAAATTCTACAATGGTTCTGATATCAGGATGATCAACTGTTTGAATCTCTTTGCACTCAATATATTTTAAGGCAGTATTGTCAAATTTATATAAACCATTTACCATACCGAACCAAACAAAACCGATGGAATCCTGGTACAAACAGTTTACCTGGTTTTTGCCGATGTTAAATTTTTCATTGAGGTTTTCAATTAAAATATTGGTTTCGGCATAGGTTTCCAACCCAATGAAAAATAAAATCAATATTGAAAATATGTACCTCCAAAAAAGCTTTATCATATTGTTTATGCTATTTCCCGAAACCAACTTATGGTTGGTAACACAAAGCTATAATAATGATTTGATATCTTAAAATGCCGGATTTTATTTGTTACCACATAACCATAATTTGTTACAAACTCACTATCAGAGAACCATCAGTAATCCTATTTTTGATATAGGGTAGAATTCAGCCTACAACAACTATAATTCATTAAAAAATTATTATTGAGTAAATTTATCAAAACTTTGTTTTTGCAATGCAAACCACCTATATTCAGTTAAAAGATTGCTTCAGGTTCATACTTCACCTTCGCAATGACATCATTGCGAGGAAGAATGACGTGGCAATCTCAACAAAAATCAAATATTGACTCAGAAGTAGTAATTAATCGATATCATATGAAAAGAATACTTATAGTACTAATAGCCGCTTTTTCCACTTTCATAATTGGAAGAGCACAGGATTATTCAGCCGATAATGGCGACGGCACTTACACCAACCCGGTTATTGCAGCTGATTTTCCTGATCCGGATGTAATTCTTGTGGGCGATACTTATTATATGGTATCTACCACTATGTTTATTTTTCCGGGAGTTACCATACTTAAATCACACGACCTGGTAAACTGGGAATATTGCAGTGATGTTGTGCCTCGTTTCGATTTCAGCCCGTGTTATAATCTGGATAGTTGCAGCCGTTATGGTCACGGGCAATGGGCTACAAGCCTGAAATACCATAATGGTAAATTCCATGCGCTGTTTATCACGCTTAACGAAGGTGGCTTTCATTGCACAGCGGATAAACCGGAAGGTCCCTGGGAAATTCATCACCTGCCCCGCGGCTTTTACGATCCGGGGCTATTTTATGATGATGACGGAAAAATCTACGTAGCCGAAGGTTACGGAAAGATCAGCATCACTGAAGTGGACTCGAACCTTGTTGCTGTTGACGAAACAAAATTGGTTTATACCGGCGATATTCGAGGTGGGCTTGAAGGAACCCATGTATATAAAATTAATGGCTATTATTATTTATATTCTACTTATGGCGGAGTTGATGGCATCCAGGTAGCTTTGCGATCGAAGAATATTTATGGTCCTTACGAACAGAAAGTAGTTATTCGGGACACCACTCCCGGAATTACTTTTGGTATTCACCAGGGGGCACTTATTCAAACCAGGAGTGGTGAATGGTGGACCATGCTTTTTGTGGATAGCGGTCCTTTTGGACGGTTCCCGTCTTTGCAACCTGTAACGTGGGTTGATGGCTGGCCCATGGTTGGAGTTGACAGAAAAGGAGTTTACACTTATAAAAAACCTGATGTGGGCAAAACCTATCCCATTGAGCACCTGCCAACTTCGGCTGAATTTAACCATTCAACATTGGGTATGCAGTTGGGCTGGAACCATAATCCGTACCCTGATAACTGGTCACTTACCGAAAGGCCGGGCTATCTTCGTTTAACAACCGGAAGAGTAGTAAATAATCTGCGCGAAGCCCCGAATACATTAACACAGCGTCCTTTTGCTAAACGTGACCAAAGCATCCCGACTATAGGTTCCACAAAAATGGATATTCAAAATATGAAAGTGGGCGATATTGCCGGCCTGGCAGTATTCCAGGATCCCTATGCCTATATTGCTGTTAAAAAAGGAAAGGATTTGACCCAACTGATTATGGTAAATAATGGTGATGTTATCGATTCTGTTCCTGTAAAGGGAGAAACAATTTACCTACGGACACTTGCATCGAACAAAACGCGAAAAGCCACCTTTGAATACAGCCTCGACAATAAAAACTTTACCCAGTTGGGCAGCGAATTAATAATGAGGTTTAGCTTAAAAGTATTTACCGGCAATAAGTATTGCTTGTTTAATTATGCCACCAAAGAAACCGGCGGTTTTGTTGATTTTGATTGGTTTAGACTGAATTAATCCCAGGTTAGATTTTAATTATGAATAGCAGGCTGAAATATTTGTTGATTTTGTTAGCGATGGCTATGATAAGTCATTTATCCGGTCAAAATCCCATTATCCGAAATCAGTTCAGCGCTGATCCTACCGCAAGAGTATTTGGCGACACGGTGTACCTTTTTCCCTCACATGACATAGCAAATATGGGAAAAGGACGAAAGGACTGGTTTTGTATGGCAGATTATCATACCTTTTCTTCTTCGGATCTCACCAACTGGACCGACCACGGAGTAATAGTAAGCCAGGAAAAAGTAGCCTGGGTTGATTCGACCGGATACAATATGTGGGCTCCTGACTGTATCGAAAAAAACGGGAAATACTACTTTTATTTCCCTGCCGGTGTCAGAGACTCCCATTTTGGAAGAGGTTTTGGCATTGGAGTAGCCATTGCTGATAATCCTTCCGGGCCATATATTCCTCAGCCCGCACCTATTAAAAATGTTCATGGCATCGATCCCAATATTTTAATTGATAAAGACGGACAGGCATACATTTATTGGGCTGCA
Source organism: Bacteroidales bacterium (assembly GCA_046704385.1). Lineage (GTDB taxonomy): Bacteria > Bacteroidota > Bacteroidia > Bacteroidales > SZUA-534 > GH45. Next base: position 19,672 of record JBJKSB010000091.1, read on the forward strand.
CGGAATATATATGTCGCCAAATTAAAGGATAATATGCTGGAACTAGCTTCTGAACCCGTGATTATTGCCAATCTGCCGGATAAGGGCTTAAAGGAAGGGCCATTTGTATTTGAGCGAAATGGGATATATTATCTCACATATCCCCACGTTCGTAATAAAACCGAATGCCTTGAATATGCCATCAGCAACAATCCCATGGGGCCATATAAAGTTACTGGTGTAATAATGGATGAGTCTCCAACCGGATGCTGGACAAACCACCAATCGGTTATAAATTTTAGGGGACAATGGTATCTGTTTTATCATCATAACGATTTTTCTCCTCAATTTGATAAAAATCGTTCAGTACGAATCGACAGCTTGTTTTTTAATGAAAACGGAACTATAAAGAAAGTTATACCTACATTGAGAGGTGTTGGTGTTACCCTGGCTTCTGAAGAAATTCAACTGGACAGATACAGTGCCCGAAGCGATACCAGCGTTAGAATTTCATTTAATAATTCGGAAAATGCTTTTGAAGGTTGGAAAACAACATTTGAAAAATCCGGATCGTGGATTCAATACAACTCAGTTGATTTTGATAACTCCGGGTATAACAAGGTACAGATAAAAACAGTGTCGGTAACAGGAAGCAAGCTGCAAATCAGACTGGATAAAACTGATGGCCCTTTGCTGGCCGAACTAACAATATCGGAAAACGCAAGCTGGAATGTGCCTGATTTTGATATTTCAGACATAAATAGCGGCATCCATAATCTGGTTATAATCCATAAAGATGATCGCCCTTTAAGTATTGACTGGATAAGGTTTATCAAATGAATGAATTGCCGCGATTTAATAAATAAACTCGAACAAAAACCTACTATTATGAAAAAATTATGCCTTTTGTTAATTGTTGCCTTTCCTCTTTTCTTAGAGGCGCAAAACACAACCATTACCATTGATGTGAACCGGAAAATCGGAGACGTTGATCCAAAAATTTACGGGGTTTTTATGGAACCTATCCATTTTAATGGAAGAAGAATGGGTTTGCCCGATACGGTAGACTTCAACACTGTTTATGGTAATTTATATGATCCCCCCTCGCCCCTGGCCGATGAAAACGGATTCAGAAAAGATTATATCGAAGCTGGTAAGGAACTTAAAGTGACCAACATGCGCTGGCCCGGAGGTAATTTCCTAATGCAATATAACTGGAAAGATGGTATTGGCCCTAAAGATCAGCGGCCCACACGAATAAACCTTGCCTGGGGCGGACTTGAAACCAACCAGGTAGGTACCGACGAATGGATTCAGTTAAATAAATCGGTTGGCAGCCAAAATGTTATCGGGGTTAACCTTGGGCTGGGAGACATTAATAATGCCCAGCAATGGGTTGAATACTGCAACTACAAAAAAGGTACATATTATTCCGACTTACGGATAAAAAACGGCCACACACAACCTTACAATGTAAAAATATGGGATTTAGGCAACGAAGTGGACGGCAAGCCCTGGGAGTTAGGTTACAAAAATGCCGACGATTATGTGAAAATTGCCCACGAAGCTGCCAAAGCTATGAAGGCGGTAGACAACAGTATTCAACTGGTAGCATCGGGGTCGTCATGGTATGAGGAAACCGGTATCTGGATCGACTGGAACCGCAAAATACTTGATGGACTTGGCGATAAAATCAATTACATCTCGATACATCGTTACTGGGAAGGATCGAAAGATTATTATGCCCATGTTGGTGCGGGGGCCATGGATTTTGACGAGAAAATAAGGTTAACTGCCCAGCAGATTGACATCTCGACCATTCATCAGCATTTTGACCACCCAATTTATATTTCCGTTGACGAATGGGGATCGTTCGGAAGAAACTTTATGAATGTACTTCCGGTAGCTGAATGTTTTAACGCATTTATCCGTCATGCTGATGTGGTAAAAATGGCCAATTTCACCATGTTTACTTCACTGTTAAGCAGCGACCCTAAAAACGGAACTTTTAAGACCCCTCTTTTTTACACCTTTAAAATGTTCTCAAACAATTGTTTAGGAGCTTCGGTAGATACTTATGTAGATGGGGATACCTTCGATACTGACAAGTATAAGAAAATTCCATACCTTGATGCAACTACCGTTTATTCAAAAGAAAAGAATACATTGATCATAACTGTAGTTAACCGGAATAAAGAAAAGTCCATAACTTCCGATATAGAATCAGTTTCAGGTACATTCAGCGAAAAAGCGCAGGTACAAATTATAAACAGCCAGTCGCTTGACGCACCTTTTACCTTTGATAAAAAAGATCAATATGTTCCTGAAACAAAAGAGATTAAAACGGGTAAAAATAGCTTAAGCTTTTCTTTCCCGGCACATTCTATAACACAAATAACTGCTACTCTAAATTAACAAAACGCAAAACTGAAAACATGAAGACTGTCTTTACTCTTATAGCTTTGATTATTATATTGAGCTTTTCAGCTCATTCACAACAAGATTCACTTTTTGCTCCAAAAGGATTTGACCAGCCCCGCGAAAACATTCAACATGGAAAAATTGATACAGTTTTTTATCAATCAAAAACAGTGGGCACACAACGCAAAGCGCTTATTTACACCCCTCCCGGATTTAATAAAAAGCAAAAATATCCGGTTTTATACTTATTGCACGGAATTGGCGGCGATGCCAAAGAATGGTTTAACAATGGTCATCCACAGGTAATTTTAGACAACCTTTACGCTGATAAAAAACTGGTACCTATGATTGTGGTAATGCCCAACGGACGTGCTATGAAAGATGATTGTGCTGTAGGAAACATTTTCGACAGCGTTAAAGTTCAGGCTTTTGCCACTTTTGAAAAAGATTTATTGAACGACCTGATTCCGTTTGTTGAGAAAAACTACCCGGTAATAAAAGATCGCGAGCATCGGGCTCTTGCCGGATTATCAATGGGCGGCGGACAGTCACTGAATTTTGGGTTGGGAAACCCTGATGTTTTTGCCTGGGTAGGCGGATTTTCATCAGCACCTAATACAAAGAAACCCGAAGAGTTGGTTCCTGATCCTGACAGAACTCGAAAAATGCTGAAACTTATATGGATTTCAGGTGGAGACCAGGATCGGTTACTTGTATTTAGTAAACGAACTCACGATTACCTGGTGAAAAATAATATTCCGCATATTTATCGTGTAATTCCCGGAGGAAAACATGATTTTGCCGTATGGAAAGATAATCTCTACATGTTTTCACAACTCCTTTTTAAACCAGTAACCGACGATATTATAAAAAAATACAGCCTCGATCAAATAAAAAAACCGGAACCGGTAAAAAAGCCAGAAGTCAAAAATAATTCAGAGGCAGAATTTTCGAAAAACTGGAAAGATATAAACTACGCCGGCGATACCATGAAATATCACAAGCTGGATATTTATCTTCCAAAAGAAGAGGAAGAAAGCTATCCGGCAATTGTCGTCGTTTATGGAAGTGCCTGGCTCAGCAACAGCATGAAAGGATCCGACCTGAAAACGCTTGGGAAAGCACTTCTTGATGCAGGTTATGCTGTGATTATGCCAAATCACCGTTCAAGCATGGATGCAAAGTTTCCGGCACAAATCAACGATATTAAAGCAGTTATCCGTTTTGTGCGTGCCAACGCTTCAACTTACAGTATTGATACCTCATTTATCGGAATCACCGGAAGTTCATCAGGAGGGCATCTTTCAGCATTGGCCGGAACTACAAATTCTGTTAAAGAATTTAAGTTGGGTACTGCAAGCGCAGATATCGAAGGCAATGTTGGCCGGTTTCTGAATTACAGCAGTTCAGTTGATGCCGTTGTTGATTGGTTTGGCCCCACTGATTTTATGGTTATGGATTCCTGCGGTAGCCGGATGCACCATAACGATGCAAAATCACCGGAATCGACCCTGATAGGCGGTCCCATACAGGAAAATAAAGATAAAGCAGAGCTGGCAAATCCAATAATCTACATTGATGCCAACGACCCGCCATTCCTAATTTTACATGGTGATAAAGACCCATTGGTTCCTCATTGCGAAAGTGAAATGCTTTATAATGCATTGCAGGAAGCCGGAGTAAAAAGCAAATTGGTTATTGTGCCCGGTGGACAACATGGCCCCGGGTTATTTAAAGAACAATATTTTAAGATGATGGTGGATTTTTTTAACTCAAGTAAAAATAAATTCACAAAAAATATCCAAGAGGAATTTCAGCACAAAAAGTACAGGAATATATTTTTAGAAGCGGGTTATAGCCAAAGTGATATCGATAAAAAAGTTGAACAAGCCTATCATGATATTTTTGAAGGTCCAAATAAAGTATACTTTGAAGTAGGAGACTCCATGGCTTATGTCTCCGACCTGAAAAACCATGATGTTCGTACCGAAGGGGTTTCGTACGGAATGATGATAGCTGTTCAACTCGATAAAAAAGATGTTTTTGACCGTATCTGGAGATGGTCAAAATTCTATATGCAACACCAGGAAGGTTCACGAAAAGGCTATTTTTCATGGAGTTACAACCCTAAAGTAATGAAGCCAAATGCCTTAGGGACAGCATCAGATGGCGAATTTTATTTTATTACCAGTCTTTTATTTGCATCGAACCGTTGGGGAAATAATACAGGTATCGATTATTACGGTGAAGCCCGTAATATACTGGATGCCATGTGGGCAAAAGACGGGACCGATCAGGTTTATAACATTATTAATACCGAACAAAAGAAAATAACTTTTGTGCCTGAAGGGCGGGGATCAACCTGGACTGACCCATCTTATTTTGTCCCCGCATTTTATGAAGTATGGGCGGCCTACGCAAATGACGGACACGAACAATTTTACAGCGATTGTGCTGACACAGCTCGTGTTTATCTTCACCGTGCCTGCAAATCGGCAACCGGATTAAATCCTGATTTAACAGATTATAACGGCAATCCTTTTTCTAATCCCTGGCGACCGTCTGCATTTCGTTACGATTCGTGGCGCGTACCGATGAATATTTCCATGGATTATAACTGGTTTGCGAAAGACAAAGATTGGCAACAAGGTTACGCCGTTAGGATTCAGGATTTTTTTCGCTCCCAGGGGGTTGATACTTTTGTTGATCAGTACAATCTTGACGGAACCCGGCCCGAATATATTTTAAAAGCCGGAGGTTATCAAAAATTGAGACATTCATTGGGTTTGGTGGCAACTACTGCATCCACAGCACTAATAAATACCGAAGGCGGACTTGATTTTGTTCATGCCCTTTGGGATGCTAAACTTGAACCTTATGAGGATGGCTATTTTGATCCTTATTACGATGGGCTACTGTACTTATTCAGCCTGATGCATCTCAGCGGAAAGTACCAATTAATAACTCAGTAATTAAGGAAAATACAACATGGAAAAACAAAAAAAGCTTTGGTTTATTATTTTTTCATAGGTTTGGAAAAGAATTCAATATTTATATAATTTGCTATATTGGAAGTAGTTACAAAAATAATTAAGATGACAAAAACCCAGACACTGCAAAATGATGGATTAAAGGCACCAATACTCTCTGTCCCTGCGACATGATTAACAAATTAATTTCGTATCTTGTGATGTTTAGTTAGGGTAAAAAGTACGCTATCAAAAACAAACAACTACCGGGCATTAAAATTTTATGCTAACAATCGATAAAAAATGATAGAAATCTAATGTTCCTATTTCATTACAACTCACTACCTGTCTCATCTTTATTGAGGTTTCAGGAAATACAACCAATAAATTACAAACTTTAAATCAACAACTTATAGAAATGAAAAATCTACACAACTTTAAACAAAAACTAATCTCTTTTAAATTCCCTCCAAAGATTGTATTCTTTATTATGGGAATTGCCTCTACCCTATGGTTCTTAGTCAGAGTAATACCAAAACCTCAACGAGCAGGCTATCCGTGTATGAAAGCAGCCGCTCCTATTATGTCCGGATTTATCCTGTATCTGCTTTCATTGGGAGGCATGACCTTGTTCTTTAAAAAAGCAGTTGAAAAATTCAGAAAAGCCAAATATTTAACCGCATTTTTTGCCCTGTTGGTATCAATGATATTATTGGTTGTATTTAACTGGAACAATGCTCAAAAAGCCTATTCACAAGTAGTGGGTTTCACACGTGGTGTATTGCCCGAAGGTCCGAATAATCCTATGGGTACAGGCGTTGGCATTAACCCCGGTCGTGTTGTTTGGGCCTGGAACCCGGCAGCTACCAACGAAAATTGCAAAAATGTTATTGTATCAACAGGTGGTTGGACTGGTGTAATGGATTATGACAAATCGGATGCTTTTATGATGGCAAAAAATAATAACCAGGATACCATCAACAGTATGGCCGATAATGCCATAAAATCTTTGACCACTACAACTTCAGTAAAAGATGCATGGAGCGCTTTGTTCAAGAATTTTAATGAAAGAAAAACAGGTACCGCTTCTGACTACGCTGCCGGACAGAAAATCTTTATTAAAGTAAACAACGGACAGGCCGGTTGGGCTATTAATAATTCCGATTTATCTGAAACAGGTAACAATTCAGCAACCGGTGTACAAAACGCCGCTATGGCAAACACTACCCCTGCAACCGTAGTTGCCATTCTTCGTCAACTTATTGATGCTTGTGGAATTAACCAGAGTGATATTTATGTTGCAGAACCCATGACACACGTATATAAAAGTTTGTACGATGCCATTCATAATGTGTATCCTAATGTAATTGTATTAGATAAAGATGACAGAAGTGACCTGGGCAGAACACAAACCTCAGGTTGGCATGCTGATGCCATAATCTATTCTGATAAAGGAACTGTAATGCCAAATGGAATTAAAGATGCACTTATGAATGAAATGTATGATGCTGATTACCTGATCAGTATTCCTGCATTAAAAGCACACGCCCGCGCAGGTGCTACACTTACAGCCAAACTGCATTTCGGTTCTCATGGCGATCATGGAAATAACGACTGGGGTTCATTTACCCTGCATGCCGGTTTAATTTGTACCGTTGACAATGATGTTATGACCAGCGGAGTACGTGGCGATTATGGCATGTACCGGGTATTAACTGACCTTATGGGACATAAAAAACTAGGCGGAAATACGATTCTTTACGTTATGGATGGTTTATGGGGTGGAATTGAAGCTACTGATATGCCTGTAAAATGGGATATAGCTCCTTTTAATCACGATTTTCCAAACTCTCTATTCCTTTCACAGGATCCTGTTGCCCTGGAATCAGTATGTATCGATTTCTTAAGGGCTGAAGCTGATAAAAATACTGCATTTAAAGACAGACCCTTCTTCCCTGCAATTGATGACCACCTTCACCAGGCTGCTGATCCAGCCAATTGGGCGGCAGGAATAACCTACGACCCCGAAGACGATGGCACTCCGATTGGTTCCTTAGGTGTACATGAACACTGGAATAATCCAACTGATAAGCAATATACCAAAGATTTAGGTACAGGAGATGGAATCGAACTGGTAAAACTTATGGCTGAAGTCCCAATAGGAATTGCTAATACTGAAAGTCTGGTTTCTTCCTTGTCGGCTTATCCAAATCCTTGTCAGGAAAACACTTCACTTCATTTTAATTTAAAAAAATCTGGTATTGTTTCCATAAATCTCGTTGCTGCCGACGGAAAAGTTATTCCCCTGGCTGACAATCAGAGTTTTAATGCCGGTGATAACAGCTATCCTATTAATATGGATCAACTGAGCAAAGGTTTCTACATCTGCCGTATGCAAATTATCTCAGAAATGAATACCGATGTTCAAACTGTAAAATTAATGGTTGAATAATAATAATCTGAATCATTAAAAGGTCGTTTAGTTTTGAAAAACAACATAGCTAAACGGCCTTTTTTCTTAAAAAGATATTAATCCTGTTTACTATGAAAAGGTATAAACTATTGATAATATTTGCGTTAGCAATATTAGGATCATGCAACGATCCGAATAATAAACCTGCTTTAACTGAAATAAATACACGGGTAAATTCTATAGCTATTGACAAAGACAATGTAAAATGGATTGCAACCAATGAGTACCTTTATAAAAGTGTTGATGGGGGTTTTGAAAAAGTTGAACTTAAATCCACCGGTAAAATAAATTATTTATTCTATGAAGAGAATGAAAACCAACTCTGGATTGGAATGGATGATAAACTAATAAAAGCTGATATTTCTGATAATGGCTTAACGGAACAAGAAATTGACAATGAAAACCTTAGCAATCCAAAGGTGAATGCCCTGCATATTGATGCTGGTTTAATCCGCTGGTTTGGAACAAATAAGGGAATAAGCCTGAACCACGGCGACACTTGGAAAAAGGATAGTTTTAGTATAAATGCATTAAATGATATAAGTGCATTGGATGTTGAAAAATTCAGCATCAACTCAATAGCAAGCTGGGATGGCGATTATTATTTTGCCACTAACGGACACAAATTATATCGGACTTATGATTACAATGATTCAGTTGATGCATTCTCAGGAGCAACTCAATGGGAATTTCCCTATAATGGGCGATGTCTTACCGATACCATGTTTGTAGTTTTTGTAGATAAAGCAGGCTCGCAGTGGATGGGTGGAAAAGAAGGCATACAGGTTCACAGCGGTCATGATCCGAAAAATCCGGGAGCTTTAATCTATTATCACGATGAACTTCCGGATACTTATATATTAGCTATAAATCAGGCACCTGATGGAAATATCTGGGTCGGCACCCGAAAAGGGCTGGCTGTTTTTAATGGCACAACCTGGCAGACAATTACCCAGGACCTGCCTGATTTAAATATTACCTCCATTGCCTTTGACAAAGATGGAAGTGCCTGGGTGGGAACCAAAGCCGGGTTAGTAAACCTGAAATCACGGGTATAATACCCCAAAGCAAGCTTTGGAAACTATTCCGCAACAGAGCTACGGGGTATTATACCCTCCGCCAAAGGCGGGATTGTTCAACTAACAAATTTCAATGCACTTCGTTTTTGAAATTTGAGTTTCACGAATAAAAACTAATATCAGAACCTATGAACCTTTTATTTAAACTTTTATCAGAAAAGAAGGCATTACTGTTAGCAGTTGGTCTTTTAACAATTACACATGTATTTGGTCAAATTTACCCCTATCAGGATCCAACTTTGAATTCTGAAGACCGGGCAAAAGATCTTATTTCTCGCTTAACTTTAACGGAAAAAGCGACTTTAATGTGCGATATTTCAGAAGCTGTTCCCCGTCTTGAAATAAAAAAGTTCAACTGGTGGAGCGAAGCTTTGCACGGGTTGGCAAACAACGATAAGGTAACAGTTTTTCCCGAACCCATAGGAATAGCTGCTTCGTTCGATGATAATCTGGTTTACCAGGTTTTTAATGCAGTTTCAGACGAAACCCGCGCCAAATATAATGAAGCGGTTAAAAACGGACAGGAAAACCGGCGTTTTCTGAGCCTTTCGGTATGGACACCAAATATCAATATTTTCAGGGATCCACGCTGGGGTCGCGGACAGGAAACATATGGCGAAGACCCTTACCTGACTTCCCGGATGGGTACTTCGGTTGTAAAAGGCTTACAGGGACCATCGGATGCCAAATACCGAAAACTACTGGCCTGCGCCAAGCATTACGCAGTTCATTCAGGCCCCGAATGGAGCCGACATACACTGAATCTCAATAATATAGATCCCCGGGACCTTTGGGAAACCTATTTACCGGCATTCAAATCCTTGGTTCAGGATGCCGGGGTTCGTGAAGTAATGTGTGCTTATCAGCGTTTGGACGATGAACCCTGTTGCGGAAGTACACGCCTGTTGCAAACCATTTTGCGTGACGACTGGGGTTTTAAATACCTGGTAGTTTCTGATTGCGGTGCTATTGCCGATTTCTGGCAAAATCACAAAGTATCTTCCGATGCCACCCATGCCGCTGCAAAAGGTGTACTTGCCGGTACCGATGTTGAATGTGGATTTGGATACGCTTTTAGTAACTTACCGGAAGATGTAAAAAGGGGATTAATCTCAGAGAAGGAAATCGACAAACATCTTGAACGTGTACTTACCGGCCGGTTCGACCTGGGCGAGATGGATGATGATGACCTGGTGCCGTGGACTAAAATTCCCATCACGGTAGTAAATTCCAATGAGCACAAACAACTTGCTCTTAAAATGGCACAAGAATCTATGACGCTATTGCAAAATAAAAACAACATACTGCCCTTATCAAAATCACTGGCAAAAGTCGCCGTTATCGGGCCTAACGCCGATGATGCACCCATGATGTGGGGAAATTACAACGGGGTTCCATTCAAAACAATCACGATACTCGAAGGGATAAAAAATAAACTTGGAGCTGCAAAAATATTTTATGATAAAGGCTGCGACCTTGTGGAAGATAAAGTAACCGAAAGCTATTTCAATAACTGTTCGTTTGATGGAAAAAAAGGACTTAAAGCCACCTATTGGAATAATGGCGACTTTAAAGGCGATCCGATGAAAACGGAACAAATAACCAATCCGATGAAACTGACAACGGCAGGTCAGCATGAATTTGCCGACGGAGTACCACTTACAAATTTTTCAGCTGTGTACCAGACCGAATTCGTGCCTGCTAATGATGAAGAAATTGTATTTAAGTTTGGTTCAACCGGCTTTTTCGAGCTACTAGTTAACACCGATACACTCATAAGTTATAATAACTGGAGAACCGTTCCATCCAGGATCCCTTATAAGGTTGAAAAAGGGAAAAAATACCACATTGTCCTGAATTATGCCCAGAGGTATGACTGGCAGGCCAACCTGGATTTCAATTTTGGTAAAGAAGTTGAAGTTAATTACAACGATCTGATTAATAAGCTAAAAGGAATTGATATTGTCGTATTTGCAGGTGGCCTTTCTACCCAGGTTGAAGGTGAAGAAATGCCTGTCCAACTTCCGGGTTTTAAAGGGGGCGACCGTACCAATATTGAACTTCCGGCATCACAAAGGAAATGCATTGAGGCTCTCAAAAACGCAGGAAAAAAAATTGTACTTGTAAACTGCTCGGGCTCCGCCATTGGAATGGTGCCTGAAACCAAAAGTTGCGACGCTATTCTCCAGGCATGGTATGGTGGTGAATCAGGAGGTCAGGCTATTGCAGATGTTTTGTTTGGCGATTACAATCCATCAGGAAAATTACCCATAACATTTTATAAAAATATTGATCAATTGCCCGATTTCGAGGATTACTCCATGAAAGGCAGAACGTATCGTTTTATGTCCGATCCCCTATTCCCGTTTGGTTTTGGTTTAAGTTACACCACGTTTAATATTGGTGAAGCAAATATCGACAAAACCAGCCTGAACAATGGTGAATCGGTTGAACTTACCGTACCCGTAAGCAACACCGGCAAACTTGACGGTACTGAAATTGTACAGGTTTATGTGCACAAGGAAAATGACACGGATGGACCGATTAAAACCCTGAAAGGATTTCAACGGGTTTCAGTTGCTGCCGGTAAATCAGCGAAAGCCAACATTAGCCTTCCTTTCAAATCGTTTGAATTTTATAACAGGGAAAGCGGCAAAATGGAAGTTACTGACGGAAACTATGAAATATTATACGGTACCAGCTCAGCTGATAAGGATTTGAAAAAAATCATGGTCAGTATTAGTCAAAAATAAAACTTACTACTTGAAAATGCTTTTTTCAAATCTGGTTTGACACAAGGAATTTATTAACTAATTCTATAGTATGTTATTTTGTACATTTCGTCTCTAAAACTTTTAATCAGCTAAATGAAGTTCGCGCCCATCAGAGATACCGGAATCAGTCTGCCTCAACTTATATTTGGTACGAGTGCTCTTGGAAACCTTTACAATGCTCTTGATTATAAAACAAAGAAAGATATTGTCAGGAATTTCTTCGGAGCAATGCCCGGCAGGCCGGTGGTTTTGGATAGCGCCGGTAAATATGGCGCAGGAATGGCTCTTGAGTCATTAGGTAAATTACTTGAAGAGCTTAACATAGACCCTCCAGATATTTTAATAAGCAATAAACTGGGATGGCTTCGAACAGAATTAAAAACTGCTGAGCCCACTTTTGAAAAAGGTGTTTGGAAAGGTTTAACCAACGATGCTGAACAGGACATTAGCTACGATGGAATTTTGAAATGTTGGCAACAGGGGAATAAAATGTTGGGTGAAAAATATAAACCTAAACTGGTTTCTGTTCACGATCCGGATGAATATATGGACGCAGCCAGTGACCCGCAGGACAGAGAGCGTAGATTCTCCTCAATTATCGAAGCCTATCGTGCCTTATCGGAATTAAAATCAAAAAGTTTGGTTAAAGCTGTTGGTATTGGTTCCAAAAAATGGAAAATCGTTAAAGAACTTTCAACGGAAATAAACTTCGACTGGGTTATGATTGCCAATAGCCTTACTATATTTGATCACCCAAAAGAACTTTGTGAATTTATTTCGCAATTACAGGCTAAAGGGATATTAGTAATTAACTCAGCCGTTTTTAATGCCGGGTTCCTCGTAGGGGGCGATTATTTCAATTACGTGAAAATTGACAAAACTGATAGCAAAACAAAACACATTTTTGAATGGAGGGAAAAATTCTTTCAACTCTGCAAAAAACATGCGATAGATCCTTCGCATGCCTGCATCCAGTTTGGTTTAAGTCATCCGGGAGTTTCATCAGTAGCATTAAATACGTCAAAAGTTGAAAATATTTCAAAGAATGTTTGGCAGGTTACACATCCTGTGCCTAAAGATTTTTTTGCGGATATGAAATTGCAGGGATTAATTGACAGGGATTATGAGTGGGTTTAAAGTTATTGAGAATTCAAATAAAAAATGAACTTAATCGGGGCGCGACTAGTAGTCGCACTCCGATTAATTGAAAATAAAATACTATGAAAGCAGCGGTTTTAGAACAATATGGAATGTTTGAATGGAAATCGGTGGACAAACCGAAACCAGATGACCATGAAGTTTTGGTAAAAGTAGGTTTTGCCGGGATTTGTGGCAGCGATCAGCACATTTTCAAGGGAGAATTTGATCCGCGAACACCAATCCCGTTTACACCGGGGCATGAATTCGCGGGTACAGTGGTCGAGGTGGGCAAACTTGTTAGCCAGGTTAGTATTGGTGAACAGGTTGCTGTAGATCCAATCAGATGGTGCGGCGAATGCCCTGCATGCAAAATAAAACATTACCCGGCCTGTACTTCACTGAAGTTAATTGGAGTGGATATGAACGGCGGATTTGCAGAATATATAAATGTTCCTGAGGATAGCCTTTATAAAGTAGATCCCAAAATTCCGCTCAGGCATGCTGCACTTATTGAAGTACTTTCAATTGGTTTTCATGCCTGCAATCGTGCCGGTTTAAAACAGGATGATACCGTTGTTATCTGGGGTGCCGGCAAAGTAGGACAATGTATTCTTCAGGCTGTAAAATCAAAAACCAGCAACACCGTAATATTAGTCGATATCCTGGATCAGCGGCTTCAACATGCCAAAAAATATTATCCTGATATTCATATCATCAACGCCCGAGACGAAGATCCAGTGAAGAAATTAATGAACATAACTACAAACAAAGGTGTAGATGTGGCTTTTGAGGCTATTGGTCATTTTAGTGAATTAGCCGACCGCGAAAACCCGATACGTAGCTGCATTCAAAGTATCAGAGGTGCCGGAACGGTATGCACATTGGGTCTGGGTAATGAGCCAACGCCATTGCTGATGAAAGAATTGATATGGAAAGAGGCAAAAATAATAACATCACGCGTATCGCAGGGTGAATTTGCCGAGACTATCATGCATCTGGAAAAAGGTGACCTGAAACCGGATGCACTGATTTCGGACATCATTCACCCGGGCGAAATACAAAAAGCTTTTGAAATGCTGGAAAACGATCCGGCCAATCATTTAAAGATATTGCTCGATTTCACTTCATTATGAACCTGATTGACGCACATCAACATTTCTGGCAGTATAATCCACAGGAATACTCCTGGATTGAGAATGATATGGAAAAGCTGAAACAAAATTTTCTGCCTGAACATCTCGTTAATGAAATGAAGGTTGTAAATGCAAGCGAGACCATTGCGGTGCAAGCCAGGCAGACACTTAAGGAGACTAATTGGCTACTTGAACTTGCCGAAAAAAATGATTTCATTAAAGGCGTAGTTGGCTGGGTTGATTTGTGCTCTGACAAAATTGAAGATCAGCTGATTGAGTTTTCTGCCCATCCGAAATTTGTAGGTGTCAGGCATGTGATACATGATGAACCCGACGAACAATTTATGGCCCGCGTTGACTTTCAGTTTGGAATAAGCCAATTGCATAAGTATGGTTTAACCTACGACTTGTTACTTTTTCCAAAACATATACAGCTGGCAACAAACCTGGTGCACAAATTTCCTGAACAGAAATTTGTGCTCGACCATATTGGTAAGCCTGATATAAAAAACAAAAAAACCGAACCCTGGGCTTCGGATATCCGAAAACTAGCAAAATTTCCCAATGTTTACAGCAAATTGTCAGGCATGGTTACAGAAGCCGATTGGAGCAATTGGGAAGCGAATGATTTTACTTCTTATCTGGATACCGTGTTTGATGCATTTGGCCCGAACCGTCTGATGATTGGAAGCGACTGGCCCGTATGCACCATTGCCGGAAGTTATTCATCGATAATGGAAATTGTGATTAATTATATCGCAAAATTGGATTATTCCACCCGTGAAAAAATATTAGTAAATAATTGTCTGGATTTCTATTTTAACAAATAAATAAGATATCTTAAACTAATTTTAGTTAAGCAAACCCTATGGACGACCGACGCGAAAGAATTGAAAACCTTCCGATATACAAAAAGGGCAAAGAAATTTTGGATGTGATATTACAAATTACCAACCTGATTGAAGACGATGACGACATGCTGGCACATATAAAAGGCGATTTAATTGCGGATGCAGCCTTACTTACCGTCAAAGTTGCCGGGGCAGAATCGGGTGAATTGTATGACCTAAAAATGGAAAATGCTGCCATTATCCGAAAAGCTGCCCGCGATTTAATGATCCAGAATCATTCGCTGGAAATGTTTGGTTTTAAATATGTTGACTATTACCAGATGGTGCGTGATTTAATTGAAGAATATCGTTTACTGTTTATCGACTGGGTGGCCGGTTTCGATAAATGGAATTATATTATTGACCGCTGGGGTTTGTTTAACCCGCCCGGCGTAGGACCTTTTGACAAAGACCCTGATGATGATATTCCAAATTCTGATTTCGATCTTGAATAAATTATTCACTCTCCGTCTAGCCTAAGGCTAGAACACCTCTCCCAGGAAAGGATACAAAAGATTAAGATTAATAAAATTATAAAAGATGCAAAAAACAAAATCATACTCTGAAATTTCGGCTATTCTGGCAAAAAAGGATGCGGTAATGAAAAAGATTATTGCCTCTGTAATAAGGGAATTAAAACCAACACCAAGCGTCGATATTTATCTTGCTTTAATGGAGTCTATTGCCTCTCAACAACTTTCAATCAAAGTGGTGGAGGTTATCTGGAAACGGTTTACCGATTTATTTTCCGATGGGTACCCGCATGCTAAACAGGTACTCGCCTTTTCCGATCAGGAATTGCGAAGTGTTGGCTTGTCAAATTCTAAAGTTAAATATATTAAGAATGTAGCCGAATTTTCAATTACCAACAATATCTCATTCGATTACCTGGATAAAATGTCGGATGATGAAATTATAAAATACCTTACACAGATAAAAGGCGTTGGAGCCTGGACAGTACAAATGATTTTAATGTTTCCCATGGACCGCCCTAATGTTTTTCCGGTTGATGATTTCGGCATACAAAGTCATATGAAACACTGGTATAAAATAAATCTGGAAAAGAAAGAACTAAGAAACCGGCTTATTGAGATCTCAGAAAAATGGAACCCATACAAAACACTTGCCTGCAAATACTTATGGGCATCGAAGGATCAATAAATATTTAGCAACTATTCGTTGCATTTGTGAGATGAATTGGCTCCAAAAGAAAAATAACAGTTTAATTTATTTTCTTTACTATCAAATCTTAATACCAATTACCAAAACGTCGTCTACCTGAGCATGAGTTCCCTTCCAACTTATAAAAGTTTGTTCCAAAGTGGCCTTTTGTTCAGACATCGGAAGATTTTGAACAGATAAGAGTAATTCACCAAACCGTTTCTTAGTGAATTTTCCACTTTGATTAGAGCCAAATTGATCAGAATACCCATCAGAGAAAATATAAAGGGTATCGTTGGGTTGCAACTGGATTTCGCGGGTAGTAAAAGGTAAATGATCGTTAGGATGAACCCCGATGGGCATCCGGTCGGCTTTATAAATAAAGAGTTCATTATTCCGGATTTGGTACAGGGGATTATAAGCCCCGGCATAACCAGCGGTGTGACTGTCCAGATCGATCATACAAAGTGCAATATCCATCCCGTCTTGTTGTTCACTTTGCTGCCCGGTTTGATGCAGGGTGCGTTTTAAACGTTTACGTAATTCCTGGAGTACTTCGTGGGGTTGGTTCACATCGCGTGGCCCAACCACTTCGTTCAGCAACGAAATGCCCAACATACTCATGAAACCGCCGGGAATTCCATGTCCGGTACAATCGGCAGCTACAATATAAATAATGTTCTTAAATTGTCGGAACCAGTAAAAGTCACCGCTCACCGTTTGGCAGGGTTTATATAAAACAAAATAATTATTAAAATTATTCGACAGTAAATCCAAAGGGGGTAATATCGCCCGCTGTATACGGCTGGCATAATGAATACTGGCTGTTATTTCTTTGTGCTGTAAGGAAATCTGATCACGCTGTTTAGTCAT
Organism: Bacteroidales bacterium; assembly: GCA_046704385.1. Lineage (GTDB taxonomy): Bacteria > Bacteroidota > Bacteroidia > Bacteroidales > SZUA-534 > GH45. The sequence goes on from JBJKSB010000091.1 coordinate 36,564, forward strand.
TTCATCGTTCAGCAATTCTAAATTATCGCGTTGGGCCGAAATCTCTTCATTTAATTGATTTAACTCTTCGTTCTTTTCAGTTATTTCGTTATGCGATTCGGTTAACTGATGATTTTGCTGTTCAATAATCTTTTTCTGCCGACGCGTAATTTGCAAACGCCGTAAGATAAAGGTGATCATAAATACCAGCAAACCTATTCCAATTGTAACACTGGCAATAATAACTCTTTGTTTTTCATTCTTTTCCTGTTCAAATGCCATCTCTTTCTCGAGTATGGTTTTTTCCCTGAGGTTTTTATCGCGTTCGTATCGCAATTGCAAACGGTTAATCTCTTTCAATTTATCCTCATTAAAAACTGAATCTTTTAAATGCATATATAATGTGGCATATTTCATCGCTTTTTTATAATTACCCAGCTTATTGTAAGCCTCCATCAGGTTATTGGTTGCATCAATACGAAACGATATATGTTTATTTTCGATGGACATCTGGTAACCCTTTAGGCTATATTCCACTGATTTATTCAAATACAATTGACGTTGGTTACCTGCTGACAAAGAATCGGAAATTTCCAGGTAAATTGCCCCAAGGTTACTATATGTTGCATCGAATTGACTCGTTATTTGATTCTGAATATTATAAGTTAATGCTTTAGTGTAGGATTTCAATGCTCTGCTATATTGTTGCATTGCCTGATAAACAATTCCGGAATTTGTATAATAACAACTTATCAGCTCTTTGTTATCAATATTTTGAGCCATTTTTAAGGATTGATCATAATAGGACTGGGCTTGTACAAAACAGCTGTCCGCTTGTTTTATTTTATTGTTGCTTTTTTGAAATTCTTTTGCATTATCAGTAAAAATATTACCCATGGCATTATAAACCGTAGCCAGCTGACTATAATCATTTAATTCTTTAAATAAATCCATGGCCTTTTGCGTGTTGGACAGGGCTTCCTGGCTGTTTTTAAGCTTATTATAGATGTTACCAATTTGTTGATATTGAACTGCCTGTTCTTCTTTCATATTTTTTGCTTCATATATCTTAAGCGAATTAAAACAATATTCCAAAGCATCTTTATAACCTCCCTGATTTTGAAGAATATCGGCAATAATTCGATTGCAATTTAAAATTCCTATTTCATCATTCAGGTTGGAGTATAAATTTTTCGATATTTTAAGTTGTTCAATAGCCGAATCCGGTTTATAAAAGCTATAATAAATATTACCCATTAGTAAATAACCTTTAGCCAAGCCCACCTGATCACCAGCTTCCCTATAAACTGAAAGGCTGGTATTGTAATTTTTTATTGCAAAATTAAAATTCTTCTTAAACATATAAACAGAGCCTATATTCATGTAACAAAGCGCAGTTAATCCCTTTTTATTTAATTTTTGCAAAAAAATCAAATTCTTATTGTATGAATTAAGTGCTTTTTCCAATAATTGATTTTGTTTTGTACTATCATTAGCCAAGTCTAATTGTCTCAAATAAATTCCTGCCGTATTATTGTTACAATTGCTTACTCCTTCAGCATCATTAATTTGTTCATAATAGGTGACTGCAAGATTATAAAATTCAATGGCTTTATCGAGTTGCCCCAGATAATAAAAAGTGCTGCCAATATTCATATTACAGGTTGCCATACCTTTTATATAACTCAAATCGTCAAATATTTTTAGTGCAGCCTGATAACTGGCACGGGCTGAATCAATTTCCATCTTCCCCAAATGATAATTGCCAATTCTTACGTACATATTGGCTTCATTTTGAGTATAAAACTTCCTATCATCTTTAGTTATTTTTTTACCTGATGTCAATGTTTGGTTGGCCAGATTTAATGATCTTGTAAAAATAGAATAGGCCGAATCGGGAAAAACTTTCAAATAAGCATCACCCAATTCTTTCATCAAATTTAACCGGGTAGTATCATTTATTTCGTCAGTTAACAAATTGTTTAACGAATCTATAACTCTGTTTTGTCCAATAACCCTGACTGACAACAGGATAGGTAAAAATACCATTAAAAGCACTCTAAATCCGGGCATATACTATAGGTTTAATTTGATGCCGATAAAAATATTGCTTTTGTGATCTAAAACCTAACGAAATCGTGTAAATAACCGGCCGTAGAGAATTGTCGTTATTGTACTATAAAAAATGAAAATTATTTATTATACACCCATCGCCTTTTTACAAAAAGACAGACAGACATTAGCCTGGATGGATCGCTTTATACAATAAAAAACTCACCAGAAATTAAGCCTGGTGAGTTTTTAATTATAATGATATTTCTTTCTGCCTAAAAATTCAAATCCACCAGATAAATAAGTGAAGTTATAGTTGCAATTCCCATCTGCATTTCCCGAAGGTTTATGGATTCGAAACGATCGAGTGCACAATGGTGATACATAAAATAACGCTGATTATCGGGCATAAAACCAGAGAGGATTACTCCCTGGTCTTTTAAAGGATAAATATCTGTTCCTCCGTGTCCTTCTACAAACTCACTGCAATGATAAGGCTCAAAATAGGTCTTTAAGGCTATTAATTTTTGAAGGCTTACACTATCAGCCATAAAACTGAATCCCCGTGGAGTGAATCCTCCCGCATCTGACTCCAGCGCGAAAATATGTTTTTCATGGTGTGCAAGAGCCTGCTTTGCAAATTCCTTTCCACCGGTTTGCATAACTTCTTCATCAACAAACATAACTACCTGCAGAGTATGTTTTGGTCGTATTCCCATGGTTTTAAAAAGCCGGAGTGTTTCCAGGGCATCCATACAACCAACGCCATCGTCTTGTGCACCCTGTCCGGGATACCAAGCATCAATATGTCCACCGACAGTTATTATTTCATCGGGCTTTTCAGTACCATAAATTTCTCCAATAACATTATACGATTGCACATCGGGTAACATTTTGGCATTATTCTTCATAAATACTTTCAAATCCGGATCATCCTGAAGCCACAACTCCAACGAATCGGCATCGCGTGTGCTGATAGAAAGTGCAGGAATTTTTGTAACCTTATTGTCATAACGCATCACCCCGGTATGAGGATAATCGTTAGTATAATTGTTCGACGAACGGATTATTACACCAATTGCACCCAGTTCAGCTGCTTTTATAGCACCATGTCCCCGCTGCTGCACAACTATGGAATAGGCCTGAAATGGATTCACAAGAGTTGGATCCATCCTCTCGTTTAAGAAAGCAATCTTACCATTTAAATCGCCGGGTTTCAATGAATCCATGGTATCAAAATCCTTTACCTCGACAATATTTTCCAATAAGCCATTTTTACCAGTCCCTATTGTCAGACCCAGTGAATTAACGTGCAGATTCTTTTTCCCCAGCTTTTTCGACTGCACATAAGCTTCTTCTTTGCCGCCACGTTGCCAATCGGGTACCTGCACCGGCTGAAGATAAACTGTGTCCAGGTTCATCTCTTTCATCAGGTTATACGTAAAATCAATACCTCGCTGAAGTTCGGGAGTGCCAAGCATTCTGGCTGGTGCAGTGGTGCACAATTCCCGCAATTGATGATATGCGGTTGTGTCACCTAATTCAGTTTTATAAAATTTGTCAATGGTTTTAGCTGGTTGTCCCATTAATGTAATAACTGAGAACAGGCCAACAATAAAAGAAAATGCAACTTTCATAATAAATATAAATTTGTTAAACATCCTATTTGCATGTAAAGTAAGCAGTTGTTTTTGAAACTTTGGTGGAAAATTTGATTTTTTTTATTCTGAAACCTATTCCATAGCTGTGTTTATTAAAGGCATAAATTACAAATAACGCCGAAACTAAAATCTACCTTTGTTAAAAAGGTATTTGGCTATCCAACCTGACCACATCGCATTTTAAATTTAAACCTTTTTTTAGGTGTTGATTGGTAAATGAACCCGGATAGCACGATATTTCAGCAGAATATATCCATCCAGAATTTGGTAAAGCACAAACCCGAATGGTGTCGCAGCCATCTCTGTTTTCTTCGATAAAATTCATTCGTTTATCGTAAGCATTTGCATATTTATTACATATCCGGCATTGATAAACCAGGCTAGATAATTGAAATATTAAACTTATGATAAGAATTATTTTTATATGTTTTTTAAGGAAAGCTACTGAATTCAGAATAACATATGCAGTTATAAAAAACAAAGTGGTAACAGGCAACAATGCTCTTATGGCGGCAATATCCTGTGTTTTATAAGTAACTGGTAATTGAAAAATATAAATGGCTGCGAGGAATATTAAAATAATTGCATTATTAAATTTCTTCTTATTTATTTGCTTGTAGTTACTATAATTAATTGGAAGTACAATTGATAAAATAGTTGCTCCAAATAAAATGACAGGCATTTGTGGAAGCAGCTTTTTGATAAGAATAATTCCACTCATTTTCACATTCAGAATCAGGCCATGAAAAACTGATATTTTATCAAAAAAGGACTCCCGCTCTATATTTCCCGGCCCTAACATTAAGATAACCAATGTAATGGCAATTGAGAATATTGCAACACCCATTTTCATTATTTGCCTGTTGGTGATATTCAATCTTTTGTTAAATATTATAAGGAAAACCATTAAGCAAATTACAAATAACGACAGAATCTCATTAAGCCCTCCTATCAATAAAAAGATAGTAGCTATAAAAAAATACCCTGTAAAATTACGAGACTGTTTAATAATAAATGAGGCACCCAAAATCAACAAAGCAAAACTTAAAGTAAACGAACTGTTTGCCGATAACCAAAACCAGGTCTCACCAATATTAACAGTTGAATAAAATATTACTGACAATGTAAATAGGGAGATATTAAAAATCGTAAAATTTGAAAGTTTACTTTCTAAATTCCTGTATAACCTAAAAATGGCAAACAGAAACAGCAAAAACAGAAATGTATTAAATAAAAAATATTTTGACGATGCCGGAACAGATGTAACTAAAAAGCTTACAAAAACACCAATAAATCTTGTACACCAGTGGTTATATTGAAATAAAGTACCGTCAATAACTCCCATCTCGCGGACCACATACATTGAATAAAAATCGTCATGTGCAGGCCGGGTATAAAAGTTTACCATAAAAAAGATGGCAACAAAAACCAGATTATTAAAAAGCAAAAGCCTGTTTTTTAATGTCATTTTTTATATTGGTTTTAACAACAAAGCCCGAAGTATTTTTAAATTATTCGTCATTCAACGAATTGATACCCTGTTCTTTAAGTTTTTCTAATCCAGCTTTCATGGCTTTTACCTGCTCCATAGGATGTCCCTGCCAAATTGTAACTTCTCCTAAAACTTTAAAGGGTTCAACAGAACGATAAGACTTTGTGGGATTGCCCGGGAATTTTCTATCAGTCAAATCAGGATCATCCTCAATGGCTCCGGTGGGTTCAACTAAATAGATTCTTTCGTGCCCTTCCCCCAAAGCCAGCTCAGCACCCCATATAGCAGCATCAAGTGTAGCAGTCAAAAAAATGTATTTTGCATCTTTTCGTTGCCCAAAGTTTGAACTAAAACCAATTTCGATTAAATCTCCAACCTCCAGGTCTGCTTTAGTTCCGTGAAAATAAGTCTGTGCGAACGGAGTTGCACCTGTTCCATTTGATACCTGCCCGTTATTGTTTTGTTCCATTGCCAGATTTTATGTTTTTACCAAATTTTAATTATTGGGATATAAAAACTATTTATCAACTTCTTTCACAATCACATCATGAGCGCTTCCTTCAATTATACTCGTTGATGATACCAGTGTAATTTTAGCTTCGGATTTCAATTCTTTTAATGTAGATGCACCACAACTGCACATGGTAGATTTTATTTTCCCTATGGTTTGGTCTAAATTATCTTTAAGTTTTCCTGCATATGGTACATAACTATCCACACCTTCTTCAAATTTTAAATTATCGGTGCCACCCATATCGTACCGCTGCCAGTTTCTTGCCCTGTTGGAACCTTCGCCCCAATACTCTTTCACATAATTACCACCAACCAGGAGTTTTCTTGTCGGACTTTCATCAAAACGGGCAAAGTATCGGCCCATCATTAAAAAATCTGCCCCCATTGCGAGAGCAAGTATCATGTGATAGTCCTGCACTATACCTCCGTCGGAACATATTGGAATATATTCGCCGGTTTCTTCAAAAAAGCCGTTTCGGGCATCGGCAACATCAATTAAAGCTGTAGCCTGGCCTCTGCCAATTCCTTTTTGTTCACGGGTAATGCAAATTGAACCTCCTCCAACACCAACTTTTATAAAGTCGGCTCCGGCTTCTGCCAGATATAAAAATCCTTCCTTATCAACTACATTCCCTGCTCCAACCAAAATATCATTCCCATATTTGTCCTTAATATACTCTATTGTTTCTTTTTGCCATTCCGAAAATCCATCCGATGAATCAATACACAACACATCAACACCAGCCTCAATAAGCGCTGGAACCCTTTCGGCAAAATCGCGTGTATTTATTCCGGCCCCGACAATCAATTGTTTTTTAGAATCCAACAGCTCATTTGGATTTTCTTTATGACTGTCATAATCTTTGCGAAACACAAAATATTTTAGGTTTTGCTTATCATCAACAATAGGCAATGTATTAAGCTTGTGTTCCCAGATAATATCATTTGCATCGCTAAGCGATATACCATCTTCAGCAGTAACCATATTTTCAAACGGGGTCATAAAATCCTTTACTTTCATATCAGGATTATCCCTGCTTACCCTATAATCGCGACTGGTTACTATTCCAAGAAGTTTACCTGAAGATTTTCCATTATGTGTAACCCCAACTGTTGAAAAACCTGTTTTTTCCTTTAATTTGATAACATCCTTAAGCGTATCTTCTGGCGTAATATTAGCCCGGCTTTCAACAAAACCGGCTTTATATTTTTTAACTTCCGTTACCATTCTTGCCTGGTCTTCGATTGACTGTGACCCGAAGATAAACGACAATCCACCCTCCTTTGCAAGCGCAATAGCCAATTTACTGTCTGAAACTGATTGCATAATGGCAGATACAAAAGGAACATTTAAGTTAATCCTGGAAGTTTCACCTCTCTTAAACCGGACTAATGGTGTTTGCAAATTTGTTTTATCAGGAGTGTTCAGTTTTGTTGTCAGTCCCGGTATAATCAGATATTCATTAAAAGTTCTGGAAACTTCGTTTATAATATTAGCCATAATCTTACTTTTAAAAATTTCGCAAAATTAAGACAATTAACACCAACTAACTAATTCTGTTCAGGTTTTCTTCGCACCATTGGCGCTCACAATTGCTAACGCAATAAGCATAGCCCTACCGGACTATGCTATTGATTACGCCTCTTTTGGGGCTAATAATTAACGGAAAACTTATATTTATTGATTTCACAGCACCTCAAAATAAGATTGAGCATCCTTACACTAAGCCAGTATAAAGTTCATTAAGTAACATAGACTCATCTGATGACTAGGTTGCTGGTTTATAAATAAGTCCGATGAGTATTTAAACAGAACTTTATGAACGCACTACTAATTACAAAAATTTTTTATATCTACATTCCTTCTCATTACTGCATAAACCAGAAGATATCCGGGCTATTATATATTTGTTTCTAATTATAAATCAGTTCCTCAATAATTTCATAATGTTTTGATTTATGATCAAATCTTTTAAGAATTTTTCTTGCTTCATCAGGAACATAACATACTTCATAGTCGTTACCAACAAACTCTTTAACACTTTCCAAATCGTCAAAGATCATAATGGTAATAAATTCCACTTCATTTTCCACAAAGAGTTTTAAAAGAGATATTTTTCTATAACCTTTCATGTTCTTTTTCTCGATAGATGGAAACACGGTGTGTTTTAGCAACTCTTCATATAAATTTGCATTTTCAGGAGTAGTCCATCCATGCCAGATTCTTGCTATCATATTTTTATTATTTAAAGTTTTCGTTTTACATTCATCTCCTGTACCAATTCCCAGGTTTTTCCGTGATTGTATGAAATAATATTTTTCCACCTGAAGGAATTATCACTTATGTCGGAAAATATCCATTCACCTTTCTCGTGTTGTACTTCCATATCCGGTACATAACCAAACCAATCAAACTCCCATTCGCCAACAAATTGTCCAAATATATCTTCCGTATTTTCTGATTCATTATTTACTTTATTTGACACTAAAGCATTAAAAAATCCATTATTATTCTCCATTTTTTAGTAATTATAATTAATATAAGAAAACCCCGGGTGCCACTCTCAAAAGTTGTTAAAATACTCAAGGAAACCCTGTGGTCATTTTAGATAGAACATCCTGCTAATTATTTTATCATTAAACGACAGTTTAACTATGTAAAACCCTATTGGATTGCCAGTTACATCAATCTTTGCCCTAGATGTTTCTTTAGTGGATTTTGACAATATTTTCTCCCCTTCAATATTATATACTTCTATAATTGTACTCTTAACCGGTTCTAAGTCAAAAGCTATATTTAACACTCCGGAACTTGGATCAGGATAAATTTTAACATTTCCGTTATCATTATCTTTTAGTACAATTTCTTGTGTACTTATTGCCATGTTTGGTAAATCGTATGACCAAATTCCAGTATCATCAAGTTTTGTACTCCGCCGAATATCAAAGCCCGAATAAGTTTCAATAGTTTCATTTTTAAGTGATATTTTCCACACTTTAGAGAAATCCCGCTTCAAACAAAAATAAATTACCATTTTTACAGGATCGAACAAAAACGAAATTTGGGTTGGAAAATCACCGGAGGATTGAACCGTTCGTCTAAGAGTCTCAAACCCATCATTATACCCAAAATCCGATTTGTGATTCTGAATGTATGCAAATGCAGTTTTGTAGCGGTCAGCTCCCACTCCATAAACCGAATTATAATTCATCCCGATAAAACTGAAATCAGGAAAATTAGTCATGATTAATACACTGTCCTGCACCGGTGTTATGCCGTTTGATGAACCAAAAGGTTCAACTACAAAAGCATTGCGCGTGCTATCAGCAAATAAAAAATGTGTGTCAATTCCCCATGATGGTATAATCTTTTTAGTTCCAATATAGTTTGTTATTTCAGCTATAGTCGACAAACTATTAAGGGAATAATCGTATAAATCACCAATGCCTAATGTATTTGAACTATTGTCAAATGTTGGCTCTCCATTGTTATAATATAATAATTGACCACATGTAAATAAACCACTATCGTTCATGCCTGCAATAAAACCTCCAGAACCAAATTGCGCCCGAAATATTTTTTTATTACCAACGTGGAAAATAGAAAATTTTATATCGACATTTGAATAGTCAAAATTCATTCCATACCATTTTTCCCTGGAGTAAACGGCAAAACTCGTGCATGCATTTATTCTCAAATGGCAAATACAAAAAATTATAATTAGTATGGATAATTTAATCTTTGTTTTCAAAATGTAATTTTTTTGTTCACATGGTTGTACCTAACTTCCAAATAATAATAACCCAGACTTTACTTTATGGTTATGCATAAATTATATTTTTTCTTTTTTACAAAAATGATAATACAATTACGGTAAGACTTAATAATTCCTGCTTTTTTTTTGAGAAAAAATATTGGATTAGGAAGCAATTTCCAATTAGTTTAAACCTGCTTTTATATTAGCTACATATTTTACAAACTACTAAACCAACAGCAGGGAACCCAACTAAGTTAAATTTACTTACACTATCCCATAAGTACAGTTGTGCTTTTCAAATTATCAGTTAATCCTAATATGAGCCAATGAAATTATTCTCATTGCATCTGCTATATTCATTCCAATTCTACAATAAAATGGATAATTTTTCTTAAACTCTTTATACATTGGCTCATGGCTTATTACATTAATATAATCTGCCCATTTCTCAATTTCCATTATATTGTTAATGCCCCACTTTAAATTAGCTGAGATATCCATGCCTCCTTTTTTAATTACAACTTTGTTGGAAAGCTTAACTCCGCGTTCTGAAGCATAATCGAGTTATTGGATTAATGTTTTCAGCAATTAAGGTAAAATTATAAGGAATACTGTTTATTATAGAAACAGCCTTATCATCCACCAAATGAGGTTTTAATTTTTGTGTTTCAATAGCCCTTCCCCACAATGGAAGTAACAATGTTTTCTGAACACTACCAAGTTTTAATTCATCTGAATCTTTAATACAGTCTATCCTATTTGTATTTTCCGGCATGGTGCAAATCTTGTATTTTAATCAACACTATGAATTATAAGCAGTTGTATGATTGTGTACTTTTCTATCCAGGTATAAATGCTTTGCTAAGTAAAAAATACTATAATTATTCTTTAATTATCCGAACCTGATTTAAATATTTCTGATTGTCTTTTACAATCAGTTGATATACCCCAACCTGTAAATCAGATACGTTAAGATGAACAATAGTTTCACCTTTAGGAAATGGCCCGACTACTCTTATTAAGTTGCCCGATAAATCATAAATATTAATTGTGGTTTGGTGGCTGAAAGGTTGATTGCTTTCAATCGTAAGATAATCATCAGAAGGGTTTGGATATGCATTAATAACGGTTTTATTAGGTGCCTGTTTTATTGATTCCATGGTGCCATCTAAATTAACAATGGTACAGTTCAAAAACCGATCGTAAGCAAATATTTTAACCTGCTTAGGATCATTAATCTTTCCGGTTTTCACCCTTATATTATCGAAATTCCCGGTAATAATTGGTGGCAGTGTCTGATCATCCACAGAAATCTCAACCTTAACAACTTCAGGATCGGTAATTAAATTCAGGTTTAGCGAATCATCAGTTAAGGTATATGAATTAACAGACAAATTTGGGGCTGTAAAATCAGTATACTTTGCATAAGTAGCTATGTTGGCATAATGATCTTTAACCTGATCAACTCTTACCCCATTAATCCTGATGTATTTAGGATCAGCACAACCTATGCTGTCATTATGCAAAGTTGCGAGATAACTGATTTTGGATGGATCAACCTGCACAATTAATGATTCGATTGCATCCACTGCTACAGCATCTTTGCCTGCAATGATACATCGCGTATTCTTTTTTCTTAATGAGACCGGATCGGATGTTACCGGTGTTGGCCCATGTTCCATTCCTGTTAAGGCATCCATTATGACATAATCGACAGGTCGGCAGAGGTAAAAATCATGAATCCAGTTATGGAGGTTAATAAAATTTATACCATCATGTTTAATTTTTGCTACCCTCCAGTGTCGGCTGTCCGATTCTCCATAAATGTTTATTGGGGTAGCCCCTATTCCAACGTTTTTTACCGCCCCGGTAACAGCAGCATTGCTGTGGTTTTTTAACACCGGAAGACTTATAACAACATCTGCATCATAATAAATTTTATTCAAATAATAAATATTCTGTGCATAACTATAAAGTGCCTTACCTTTGGGAAGTGATACTTTAACAAGTTCCGGGGCATTAGTATCACCACGGTCACCACAAGCTTCATCAAGACAGATAAAATCGTCAACCCCTTTAATTGTTAACCAACCCATCTTTTGCATATTGTCCCTGGTTTGTCCAATACCGGAACCTTCCATAATGTAAATTTTTCCATGCGGATTTTGCTCACGCACCAGATTTACTACAGCCTGAATAACCCTGTAATCGGTGGTAACAGCATTAACTTTTTGGGGCAACAATTTATTTGTAGGGTAAAAGTTATCGTCCAATTGGGCAGTAGCAATTAAATTGGGTTTAAGCACCACTACCATACTGTCACGAATAAGTGTATTAAAACCTCCTGCTAATTCAACAGCTTTTTTAACCATAACACAAATTTCGGCAGAATCAATGTCTTCCGCCGTAGGTTTATCAGAGCGAACAATACCTACAACAGCTTTAGGTGCAACCATTGTACTGTCGGCTGTGCTGTCGGCCAGATCAAATGAGGCCTGTGTCTGTGTAGTATCAGCTTTGGTTTGAAACACACAGGTAGATTGCACTAATCCAAAAATTAACACTGCCAGTATAAAAAATGAAGTGGAAAGCAGGTACCTTGAATTTTTTAAATAATTCCGTGCTTTTCTATAAAAGAAAAACGATCCGGTAAAACCTGTTAGCCAGATTACAAACGCCGATGCCATTGGAAATGCCACCCTTTGACATGGGTACATGGCCCGCTGCGGCTTGGGTATAACCCTAATTAAAAACCATATTAATGATATAAATCCGAATGCAATAAACCACAGTTTTTTTCTATAGGTAAATTTGTACTCTATATTAAGTTTCATTTGTTAAAATTTTTCATTAATTGTAGTCACTAAAGCAAATAAAATACATGGTTAGAAGCGTAACTTCCAACCAGAATGCCATTGCAAAAATGCAAATTATATTAAGTCAGGACTTAAGGATTCTTGCTCTTCCTCAAATACGATGGAGAATAATGAAATTTGTTTTTAAATGCGGCATCAAAATTTTCTGCACTTTGAAAACCTGAGAGAAATCCGACTTCATTTATAGGCAGCCCGGAATTCACAATCAACTGTTTCGCATTGGTTAACCTGGTATTAAGCAAAAACTGGTAAGGAGTATAACTCGATATTTCTTTAAAAATTCGGCTAAAATGAAACGGACTTACATTACAATAGCAGGCAATATCATTGATAGTAATATTTTCAATAAAGTTATTAAAAATGAAATCCTTAGCTTTTTCAATGGTATGCAAATGTTGCCTTTTAAGTTTTGTTGCTAAAATGGATTGGGGCATCCTGTTATCCATCCTGTCGAGAAACCAATGCAATATTTCCATAACTAAACTTTCCGTATAATTGGTATCGAAATACTTTGCATTAAACTGGCTGATAAGTAAATAATGCAGGTATTCAACTTTATTATCTGTTTTAAACAATAAGGATTGAATATCCTCATTTTCAAAAAACAGTTTATATTTCATCTTATGCTTTTCTCGTAATATTTGGTAAAAGTTATCCGTAAAATCAATTATAGTACATTCGTCAGGACTATGCTGACGGTGTTCAACAACATGCTCACTATCAGGCTTATCAACTATTGCATAACCATTATAAGCATCAAAATTGTAGCGAAAACCTTTATATCCAAAATTTCCTTTACGGATAAAGCTTATATTAAACGATTTGGAATACTCCTTTTTAGAGACAGCACAACAATCACACTTACACTTAAAATCTATTATTTTGCATAAATCCGATGAGTATATTACATTTATATTTGCATTCATTTTTAGTTGCACTTGTGTATTTCAATCAATACAATGAATTTAAATTGTTGTTTGGTTAAGCGTTTTTCAGTCTGTGTATGAGTGTTTAACGAAACAAAAATACTATAAATTATTCTTTAATTATCCGAATCTTATTTAAATATTTCTGATTGTCTTTTACAATCAGTTGATATACCCCGACCGGTAAATCAGACACCCTAAGATGAACAATGGTTTCACCTTTAGAAAATGGCCCGGTCACTTTTATTAAGTTGCCCGATAAATCATAAATATTAATTAGGGTAGGGTGGCTGAAAGGTTGATTACTTTCAATAGTAAGATTATTAATACAAGGATTTGGAAAAGCGGTAATAACGGTTTTAATATGTGCCTGTTTTAGTGATACCGTGGTACCATCTAAATTTACAATGGTACAGTTTAAAAACCGATCGTAAGCAAATATTTTAACCTGTTTAGGATCATTAACCTTTCCGGTTTTCACCCTTATATTATCAAAATTCCTGGTAATAATTGGTGCCAGCATCTGATCATCCACAGAAATCTCAACCTTGACAACCTCAGGATCAGTAATTAAATTCAGGTTTAGTGAATCATCAGTTAAAGTATATGAATTAACTGATAAATTTGGGGCTGTAAAATCGGAATACTTTGCATAAGTTGACCAACTTGCAAAATGATCCTTTACCTGGTCAACCCTCATCCCTTTAACCCTGATATATTTTGGATCAGCGCAACCTAAGCCGTCATTATGAAGTGTGGCTAAATATTTCACTTTTGAAGGATCCACCTGTATCATTAATGCTTCGATAGCATCCATAGCTAACGGATCTCTGCTTGCCAGGATACAGCGCACATTCTTTTTGTCCAGCGTTTTAGGGTAATTCGCCATAGGGGAAGGTCCGTCCTGCATCCCGGTAAGAGCATCCATAACAGCAAAATTAACAGGCCGGCACATGTAATAATCGTGTATCCAATCATGAAGGCTGGAATAATTATTACTTTCACTACCATGGTTAATAACCACAGCACGTGTATGTATGAAAGTAGTATCGGAACCATAAATATTGAGAGGTGTCGCCCCCATTGCAACATTTTTAACTGCACCCGTTACGGCTGCCATATCGTGGGTTTTCAAAACAGGCAGACTAATTACAACATCGGCATTATAATAGATTTTATTCATGTAATACTCATTATTAGCAGCAGTATACAACGCTTTTCCCGAAGGTAACGATACCTTTACCAATTCTTTTGCCGAATAATCACGCCATGCACCACATGCTTCATCCAGACAGATAAAATCATCGACTCCTTTAATCTTAAACCAGCCCATCGCTTCCATATTATTACGGGTTTTATCGGAAGCAGATCCCTCCATTACATAAACTTTTCCATGTGGATTGTATTTCCTGACCAGATTCACAACAGCCTGAATAACCCTGTAATCGGTTGTTACACTATTTACTTTTTCGGGCAACTTATACAGTGGATTAATATTTGCGTCTACCACCCAAATTACAACCATATTGGGTTTCAAAACAACGGTACAGCTATCGTGTATTAAATCTTTAAACCCACCAGCCAGTTCAACAGCATTTTGCACCATACTATAAATTTCCAGTGAGTCTATATCTTCCGCCGTAGGTTTATCAGAACGAACAATGCCTACAACAGCTTTGGGTGCAACCATGGAACTGTCGGCAGTACTGTCTGCCAGATCAAATGAGGATTGTGTCAGGGAGGTATTAGCTTTAGTTTGTTTTAACAGGCAGGTAGATTGCACAAATCCAAAAATTAACAATGCCAGTATAAAAAATGAAGCGGACAGCAGGTATCTTGCATTTTTAAAAAAATTCTGCGCTTTTTTATAAAACAGAAATGACCCGGTAAAACCTGTTAACCAGATTACAAATGCCGATGCCAATGGAAATGCTACCCTCTGACATGGGTACATGGCCCGCTGCGGTTTAGGTATTACTCTTATTAAAAACCATATTAAGGATATAAATCCAACTACAATAAACCATAGTTTTTTTCCATAGGTAAATTTGTGCTTAGTATTTATTTTCATCAGTTGAAAATTATCATTTAATGCGTTAAATAACAAGTAATTAAAATAAACAATACACCCTATTGGAAGGGTAATTCCCAATCACTGTGTATTTACAAAAATGATAATTTTAAAAAGTCAGGACTTAAGGATTCTTGCTATTTTTATCTCTATTCTTAAAAAATGGATTTATATAAGGACTCACTTTAACCAAACTTTAGTACCATTGACTATTCCCATATCAGCATTCATGGAAATTCCGGTTTAAAAGATACTTTTTGTTACATAAGATTCATGAAAATGTGCATTCAATTTTTACCTTTTTTCATGCACAATAATTTATTTTATTTTTTGTAAACGTTTGATGTATAGCTGTTTGACATTTCTATATCTTAATCTTCCGGAACTTACATCAGCATTTTTCTTAAAATCCCATGGCTTGCTTTATTACTTCCATTTCTTTTTCTGAAGTCAGCATTTTCAATAATTCAAATGCAACTTTAGGAGCTGTTTCAGGACAATACGAAGTAATAATATTACCATCAACTACAACAGGCTCATTCACAACATTCACTCCAAATTCTTTCAATTGTTCTTGATAATATCCGTTTTTTAAGTGGTAGGTTGTTGCCCTCCGATTTTTAAGAACTCCGCTTTTGCCTAAAGGAAAAGCCCCGGAACAAATTGAGGCAATGATTTTACCTTTTGCATTAAATTCCCTGATTAATTTTAAAAATCTCCCGTCATATGCCTCTTCATAAAAACCAAATTCTCCAAATCCGCCAGGAATTGCCAGGGCATCATATTCGTCAACAATTATTTCATCAATGGTTTTATCAACCAATACAGGCACATTAAAAGTGCTTATAACTTTTTCAGTAAAACCACAAGTATCAACAAACAAATTATGTCCATAATCATTTCTGGCCCAACCAAGAACATCAATAAAGACACAAAATTCCATGGTTTCAAATGCTTTTGCCAGAAACACTAATATTTTCTTATTTGGGATACTTTTCATAATTACAAATGTGTATAGATTCCAATCAGTTTTACAATTCGTAACATACAACCAACTATTTCATTAATCGATAAGTGAATATACCTTTTATTTTACAAAATAAAAATATCACCACACATACCTTTAGTACCTGTTTGTAAGAACAAATTATGAGGATTTATTTCTTAATGTGTACCTAAACTGAATTAAATTAAGCTGTTTTCCCTATTAATATTTTGCTTAAGCTGCTATTATTCTAACCTCAACAAAGGATTAACCTGGTCTGGATAGTTCTGGTTCTTCCGCGATTTTTAAATCATTCACCTGTATGTCCATAAAAATGTAAAATTCACAGCTATGTGAAATACCGGGTTGCATAAAACTATTTAAACTGTATATTTGATTATAAAGTTTTTTGTTAAAACACCAAAAAATGAAATTCAAATTCAGAATAATATACCTATCTGCAATATTTGGTATTTCATCATTAAAAGCTACTGTAATAAATGTACCCCGGGATAAACCAAATATTCAGACAGCAATTAATGCAAGCTCCAATGGCGATACAGTTTTGGTTGCCCCAGGTAGATATTTTGAAAACATCAATTTTAAGGGAAAGAATATTGTTGTTACAAGCAATTATATAAAAACCGGTTCATTGCCGGATATTGCAAACACAATTATTGATGCAGGTAAACCTTTTGATCCTGACACAGCCAGTTGTGCCGTTTTTTGTTCAGGAGAAGATTCAACCGCTGTTCTTGAAGGTTTTACGCTGACTAACGGCACAGCCACAAGATGCTTATACCCGGCTGGATGGTTTCGCGAAGGTGGAGGAATTTTCATTAATAGTTCAGCACCCACAATAAAATTCAACTTAATTATTGATAATGAAGCGGTAAATACCGTAAACGTTATAAATGCAGGTGGTGGAGGATTACGTTCTCATCTGGGAAATCCTCATGTATTAAACAATGTATTTATGTTTAACAAGGGGACATTTGGCGGAGGAGCCATTGCATTGGACAATTCGGAGGGAATATTTAAAAATAATATTTTTTATATGAATACAGCAGGTTCAGCCTATGGAGGTGGTGGAGGCCTGTGGATTTACGGAGGAGCCTGTTCAATAACCATTGAAAACAACACCATTGTTGAAAATACCGGGGGTGGAATTTACCTGGAATCAGTTAATGCCCATGTTATAAATAATATAGTTTGGGGAAACTCAATTTTCCAAATTAATTCAAAATCAACTATTCTGAATTCAAATAATAATACCATCCAATTTACAAAATCATCTGAAAATATGAGCTGTTTTCCTGTTTTCGAGGATACCATGTTATTCCTTCAGTCAAACTCTCAATTAATTGATGCTGGTTCAGAAGATATTTCTTATAATGACAAAGAAGATAGTATAAATCCAGGCTTTGCATTACTACCATCAATGGGAACAATCAGAAATGACATAGGTGCATATGGCGGTCGCGGGGCATTTTTTTTACCATCGTTTGAATTTTTAAATATCTCAGCCAATAAATTAAATTTTGGTAACAATGATACCATTGGAATAGCTGTTATTAAAAAATTGATCCTTACAAATCAAAGTACCAAAAAAGTAACCATTGACAGTATTAGAATAAGTGCAAACAGTCAGGTCAAAATTAAGTCATTTTCCACTACAGTTATAGATCCTCTTCAAACTGATACTATAGAGGTTGAGTGGATACCCCAAACAAGTAATACTTACAAAGACTCACTTCTTATTTATCATAATATACATACTATTGGCCCTGTAATAGCATATATAAGTGGCACAGCTAAGAAATTTTCTGATCTCCAGGAGATAGCTGACTTAAATTCAGTTAAAGTTTATCCAAACCCGGTAATTGAAACTCTGAATGTAACCACAGAATATGCCGGTGATGGGTTTATAAGCAATTTAAACGGACAAATTATTATAAGCTGCTCTTTTCAAAAGGGCATTAATTCATTTGATATGAAAGGTTTGCCCAAAGGAATATATTTTATTTATATTTTTTCCGATAAGCATACTTTGCATCAAAAAATATTAAAAGAATAGATACATCTCACATTACTCAAATAACAATGGAATTAATTTCTTGTTTTTCAAGCATATATAAACTAAATTAGGTGTCAATAAATATTATTGGGTGTTTTTTGGAATTCAATTTTAGTTTATGGACCTTATAGAGACTAAAAATATATGGCTCAATTCGTCGCTGGAAAAACATAAGAAAGAGCTTGATGCCAGCATCAGATATGCAAGTTATATTCAAAAAGCCATGCTGCCATCAAAAAACGATATTAACCGGCTGTTTCCCAATAACTTATTGGTTTACCTGCCCCGCGATATCGTTAGCGGAGACTTTTACTGGGTGGGGCGACAAAAAAACCGATTTATTTTTACTGCAGCCGATTGCACCGGGCACGGTGTTCCGGGAGCTTTTATGAGCATATTGGGGATATCCATCCTGAATCAGATTGTTCTTGGAAATAAAAATATATCAGCCGGAAGTATCCTGGAATTATTGCGCGAACATGTAATGAAATCGTTACATCAAACCGGAACTATTGGAGAACAACAGGACGGAATGGATATAGCCCTTGGAATTATTGATACAGAAACCCATACTTTACAGTTTGCCGGGGCTTATAATCCATTGTACCTTGTGCGAAGCGGTTCGTTAACACAACTTGATGCCGACAGGATGCCCATTGGCATTGATCCGCTGGAGGAAAGACCCTTTACAAACCGCGAAATACTTCTTGATGATGATGATATGATTTATGTGTTTTCTGATGGTTTTGCCGATCAGTTTGGGGGTCCGGAGGAGAAAAAATTCAAGCAAAAAGGCTTTAAAGAATTGCTTACTGAGGCAAGTAAATTTTCAGTTTCTGATCAACAAAATTTTATCACTCAACGATTTATGGACTGGAAAGAAAATACGAACCAAATGGATGACGTTTTAATTTTTGGAATACGGTACAAAAAATAGAATATCATTAATTGAACCCGCTTTTAGTAAAATTAATTGCTGAACATATGAAACTAGCCGCATTTCGTATTAAGAATTTTCGATCGATGATCGACTCTCAGGTTATATATCTGTCAAAGGATAATATAACAGCTTTAATTGGACAGAATGAATCGGGCAAAACAACAGTGCTTGAGGCCCTGCATAGTTTCTCAACCGGTGTAATTACTGAAGATGTACTAAGGAGTGATTGCTCTTTCCCGATAATTTCCTGCTATTTTGAGTTTCCGAATAATTTCCTGAAAGATTTTTTAGACCTGACCAAAATACCTGAAGGTCTGCAAAAGAAAATATCAAAAATGACCAGCATCTGGCTGCAACGAAGCTGGAAAAACATTTCGACTCCGGTTTTTCAATGCAGTGATGAAGAATTGGTAAGTTTTTACAGAGATGTTAGAGAATCAGATCAAAAAAGGATTGAGGGCATCCATAATTATATCGATAAAATTCATAACGAAACTACTGAATTAAGAGCCGAAATAAATATTATTGACAAAGACAATAACGAGCTGATAAAAGAAACCGATGAGGCATTAAAAAGGCTGAATAAGGCAAAAAAACTGCTTGACAAAAGTAAAAAACCTGAAGTAACCCAACTATATCAACACGAACACGAAGCGGCGAATAAAATATACGTCCAGAAAAAAATCGATCGCGACGAAATACAAAAAATATTAAAAAGTAAAAAAGAAAAACTTGAAACCTATGGCGAAAATGATGCCCTGGCCAGTCGGTTTTTAACCATAAAAAAAGAATATTTAGACGAACAATATGCCTATGATAGCTGCATTGAAGAACTTGAACATTATGAAAATCTTTACATACAGGCTGTAAATGACAACGAATTAAAACTATTGTCGAACAAAGTAAACAGCCTGAAAAAAGACAGACTTACCATTGAACCGAGCCTAAAAGTGGCAAAATCAAACCTTGACGTTATTGAGCACGTTGCCGAAAAAGTACTGGCAGGTAAAAATACACGGGTTGCCGAAAGCGAGGTTAAAATTGAACTTTCAAAACAAAAAGCTATTTATACACTGGAACAGATAGGTGAAGCCTTATATAAACACCTGCCGGTTTTTGAGTTTTTTGAAGATTTTTCAAGCCTGCTTCCCAACCGGATTGATCTGTCAGATTTATTTGAACAAAATATTTATACCGAAGGATATAAAGCCGTTAACAATTTTCTGTCGATTTCAGGCCTAAGCAGCGATTTCTTCAAGCAGGATAACGACCGGATTTTAAAACAACGAATTGAAAACCTGAATGGTGAAATTACCATTGATTTTCATGAATTCTGGAGTCAGAAAATAACCGACCACAATAAAATTCATCTGAATTTTGAACTGGAACATTACAACAACAGCATTCCCGAAAAAAGCGGCAAACCCTACCTTGAATTCTGGATAAAAGATAACTCGGAACGGTTGTACCCCAAGCAACGAAGTCGCGGAGTGCGATGGTTTTTATCGTTTTACCTTGAATTAAAAGCGACAGCCATGAACAAACAACCCAAGGTTTTACTCATTGACGAACCCGGGATAAGCCTTCATGCCAAAGCACAACATGACGTTTTAAAAGTATTTGAAAACCTTAAAAATAACTTACAGGTAATTTACAGTACGCATTCATCACAGTTAATTGACAAGGATAAAATGTATCGCATACTTGCCGTACAGCGAAAAGATGGCGACGGACTTGACTGCCAGTCAATTATACTCGATTCAAATACACTTAATGATGCCAACAAAGATACTATGATGCCTATTTATTCGGTATTAAGCGAACAAATTATCAGCAACAAAAACCTAATTAAAGAAAAAAATCTGGTAGTAAACGATGTGGCAACTTTTTATTATTTATCGGCCTTTGCCAAACTTTTTAATAAATGTACCAATATTCATTTTATACCATCAAATGGCATACAGAGTATTCCGTTAATGACAAATCTGCTAACAGGATGGAGGACAGATTTTTCTGTTCTTTTGCCTGACAACGATGAAGGCCACAGCGTTTATGAGGAACTTAAAAATAATTACTTCATCAATAAAACGGACTTACTCAGTAAAAAGCTTGTAATACTTGAAGAAGAAAATATTGTAAACCTGTTTTCCAAATTTGATTTTAAAAAACTTATCCTCAACAAAAGGGTGGGTATTCCCGAAAGCAACAGCGAGTATATTGAAATAAATAATTTAGCCGGTAATTTCCTGGCCTCTCAATTTGCAGCTCTTACTGACAATAACCAAATTAAAAAGGATGACCTGGATGAACAATCGGTTAATGCTATTACTGCTTTGCTGGAAAGGATTGAGGAATCGGTGCTGGCCGAATTACCCGCATAGCAGAACCTGTAATTCTCCAATACTATAAAATCCACAAAACTGTATAAAAACAGGCAATTGGAAAATTGGAATTATGGAATTTTGTAAAACTTAGATTATTTACGATCCCATTTTTCCAATTTTCCAATTTTGAACTTCAACCCGCCTTGGCAATAATCTTATTTATTAGTCCAAACGAAATTATTACCAGAACCCGAGACAGTAACCCCTTGTTGTTTCAAAGCAATATTATTTGAGCTGTTAATCTGCGTATTGCTTACTGTAATGCTCGCATCAGTTTCGACAGGGGCATTTGAACCTTGTCCGGCATACTCAATAATACAATGGTCCATTTTGGTATTTGAAAGTGTATTTTCCCAGAAATAGAGTCCACCCCATGCACCGGCAGCCGGTGACGCTGCACTTGACGTGAAAGTAATTGGTTTGGCAACGTTACCTACTGCTGTTAGTTTTGAGCTGTTGGAATAGCCTATACTTAAACCACCATCGGACCCGAACCGGATGGTAGAACCGGCTTCAATGGTTAAATCACCATCAATATAAATATAATCCTCAGTATAAAAATCAACATTAGCCTGCTTTTTCCATGTAACGGCATTATTATAAGTTGGGTTTCCCCATATCTCAATCCCTTTAAGTGCAGCCGGTACAAGCGTATTTGGAGTCCCTAAATCGGGCAGGTGTTGGGCAGATATACTGATCAGGTGATTAGCGCATGTGTTAATGGTGTTATTTTTAAAAGAAACAGCCCCGGCTTCATCGTTAAAATATATCCCCCCGCTGGAGCTGTTTTCAATAGTGTTATTATTAAAGTTAATTGAGGCACCATATAATTCCATTGCCGCATAATTGCCATTTCCGGCGTAATTAATCATACAGAATGCCATTTTTGAAGATGCAAGACAATTACTGTAAAAGGTAATCCCTTCCCAGGCCCCGGCAGTTGGCATAACCGCATTTGATGTAAATGTAATGGGAGTTAATGATGACCCTCCGTCAGCAACCAGGGTGGTTGAAGAGCTATATCCAAAAACCAGGCTGCTGTTAGCTTCGAATTTAAAAGTTGTCCCAGCCTGCATGGTTAAAGTGCCATCAACATATAATTCATGGTCAATTATATACGGCAGATCTAAGTTGTTCCATGTTTGTGGTGTATTGCTTTCATAATCGCCTGTAATCAAAATCCCGGCGGCATTTATAAAAGCACTGCTGGTATCGATGCACGAAATTTTATTCGCATCCATTTCAATGGCATATTTACTGCAATCGCTGATGGTATCATGTTTGAATGAAACAAATCCTCCTTGGTTATCGCTATAGCTGGTATAAACACCATCTGACGAGGAATTTCGAATAAAGCAACTGTCCATAATAATGTTGCATCCTAACAGCTCAACAGCACCATAATTATTACTGCCGGCATATTCTATAATACAGTTTCTGAATTCCGAATTTTGCAGGGTATTGCTATAAAAAGTCAAACCATCCCAGGCTCCTGCTGTAGGATTAGAAGAGCTTGAGGTAAAAGTGATCGGTTTTTCTTTGGTGCCTTTGGCCAGAATAGTGGAATTGTTGCTATAACCAAATACAAGACCGGAACCTGAATTAAACTTAATTGTAGTGCCCGGTTCAATGACAAGTACCGCCCCATCGTCGACATACACCATTCCGTCAACCAGGTACACATTGTCTGCCGACCATGTTACAGATTCGGAAATATTTTCATTAATCTCAATTAAAGCACCAGAATTGTCGACGTTTGTTTCGCAGCTATTAAAAAACAATACAACCATTGCGATAAGAGCCAGTAATAACCCATTAGACTTTTTCATATTTAATCAATTTTGGTTTAAGAAAAGGCCTAAATTAAGAACCTGCAAATAGCCGTTATAGTAAAAATCGGACAAAATTCCGTTATCGGGTCAGGTATAAAAATCCTGAGTTTAGATGCAGAATAATATGAAGGCGCAAGACTGATCCAGAACTACTCTTTCATTCCCGAAATAAGTTTACCATTTGAAGTGTCCCTTTTTAGGAACGACTGAGGTGTTTCTCCCATAATATTTTTAAAATCATTAATAAAATGGGTTTGATCGAAAAAGTTGTATTTATAGGCGAGGTCCATTTCCTTACTGGCCGGATATTTCATCATTTCCTGAATAATATAACCGAATTTCACTATCCGCGAAAACGATTTGGCCGATACTCCTGCCTGTAAATTAAAATGCCGTCGAAACGTACGTTCGTCGATGCACGAAAGCTGGCATAATTCCGATAATTTTAGCTGACCAAAGTTGTTTATAATTGTATTAACCGAAAATTGCAGTTCATCAACATATCTTGGCCCTTTATTTGATTTTCTTAGATGCCTGATAATAAAATCCTCCAATAAAGTTATACGTTTCTCCATGCCGGCAATTTCACCAAGTTGTTCATGCAAAAGAGTTATCTCGTGCCCTAACAGCAAACTGGCATCCAGATACCTGTCGTTTATCTCATTAAAGGAGGTATTAAAAAGCCTGAAAAAAATCAATGGTTTAAATTTTATAATCAGGGTATCAAAAACCTTTCCCGGGTCGATAAAGATATATTTTGTTTGCTGTCCAACAAAAATAACCTTTGGCAACAGGGTACTTTTTTCATTGATAATTGCCTTCGATCGGTCCCGAAAATGAAATATCATAGCTTCGCCAATCGAAGGGATAAATTTATCCAGTAAAATGCTCCCCTTATCGTCAATATTACAAAACATTGTGTACTTATCGATATAAGACGAAAGGATTTCCGAAGGCAAAACAGTCTTATAAAACATCAAACAATATTTAAAATTTATCCTTAAAAAACATTAGTGTCCGGTAAAACTGTAAAGATTCCTCGCTTTGCTCGGAATGACAATAAGTTAGTGAGTTTTTTGACATAAAATTGTTTAGATTACATCATGCTATAATGAAGAAATCAATTGCTTAAGCTTTATTTCGTTTATTTTTAAGTTGTATTCAAAATTAATAAGCCGGGTACTCGATTGCACATAATTTTCCTGCGCCTGGTGTACTTCCAGTGAAGTGGTCTGTCCAAGTTTTAGCCTGCTCAGGCTGATTTCAAAATTCTCTTTTGTTAAAGCATTATTTTCTTTCTCGATCAACATTAGTTTTCGTTGGTTCTCAAAATTGGTAATAGCATTCTGAAGTTCAGAAGCCACCTGCAATTTCACGTAATCAAGGTCGTACTGTGCCGACTGCATCTGAATGGTGGCCTCGGCTATTTTTCTTTTTGTTTCGCCGGAATTATAAAGAGGGATTGCCAGGGTTCCTCCAATCTGGGGGCCAACCAAACGGCTCTTTATTAGCGAACCATCAGAATTCATAGTCTGTGAAAAATTATAACCCCCTTTTAGGCTTAAAGTAGGGTAATAGTTTTTTTTGTTTTCGGTAACGTTCAACCGTGAAATATCCAGCTGCTTCTGAAATGCCAGAATACTGGTGTTGGCTGTATCAATCTGCTGAAATAATTTTTCTTTATCGGGAGTGTACTGAAATGGGATCGAATCTGAAACCATAAAATCATTCTCTGGTGCCTTTCCCAATAAAACATTCAAATCTTTTTTGGCTGCATCAATAGCAAATTGTTGGTTAATGGCATTTTCCATGGTAACATTCATATCAATTTTAGCCTGTAACAAATCGGTTTTTAATAATGAACCGGCATTAAACCCTGCCTGAGCAATGGTTACCCGTTCCTGGTTCAAATCGAGTACTTCCTTAATGGAGGCCAGTTGCTGATTCTGCCTTACTACATTATAATAAGCCGCAATTACATTATAAACTACTTCCAATACCTTCTCCTTAAACTGAATTTCGCCTAATGCCTCAATTTCGTTGAGTTTGTTTTTGGTGACAAACATTTTGCCCCCATCGTATAATAACCACGAAAGCTGAGGACCTGCACCTACATTTGTGCTGGTCAAAGGATTATAACTAGTGCTGGTGCCGTCGGAATATTCCTGGTTTGTATTATTGGCCTGAAAATTTGCCGATCCATTTAAATCAACAACAGGAAGCATTCCCGCGTTTCCACGGGTATTATTTACTTTATCAATGTCAGCATTATTTCGGGCAACCAGGATATCAAAATTACTTTTCAGAGCAATATTCACAGCATCTTCAACCGTCATAAGCTGTTGAGCGCTTGCAAAATAACTTATAAAAAGAAAAACTATTATTAAAAATCTCATAACATTCAAATTTAACCAATTACATAGTTGGAGTTTTTTTACCAGCCATCAAAATGTACATAACCGGAATCACAAAGAGTGTTAATAGCAAGGAAAAAAACAAACCACCAACTACCACAATACCCATTGGAATTCTACTCGTGGCACCGGCTCCCAGCGCTAAAGCAATAGGCAGTGCACCAAACATGGTTGCCAGGGAAGTCATCAAGATCGGACGAAAACGGGCGGCTGCGGCTTCAAATGCAGCTACACGTTTGGTTAACCCGGCCTTACGTTTTTGATTGGCGAATTCCACAATTAAAATTCCGTTTTTGGTAACAATACCAATCAACAGGATCATACCAATTTCAGAAAAAATATTCAGGGTTTGCCCGAAAATCCAAAGCGAAAGCATTGCCCCGGCAATAGCCATAGGCACAGTTAGCATTATAATAAACGGATCGAGGAAACTTTCAAATTGAGCAGCCAGGATCAAATAAATAAGCATCAGTGCAAGTACTAATGCAAAAGAAATATTTGAGCTGCTTTCTGCAAAATCCCTCGAAGGTCCTGATAAAGCTGTATTAAAACTCTTATCGAGTAATTTGTTCGCAATCCGCTGCATTTCCTCAATCCCCTCACCCAGGGTTCTTCCTTTGGCAGGATTTGCTGATATAGTAGCTGATTTATAGCGGTTATAATGATACAAAGTAGGCGGATTACTATTTTCCTGAATCTTCACCAGGTTATCGAGCTGAACTAAATTTCCGTTTTTTGATCGCACATACAACGAAGATATATCCGACGGATCTTCACGATCTTCACGCTTAAGCTGTGTTATAACATAATATTGCTTGTTGTTTCTTAAAAAATAACCGGCGCGTCCCCCGCTAAAAGCACTGTTTAAAGCATCTGAAATATCCCGTTCATTAACTCCCAGACTGGTGGCTTTTAACCGATCGACGGTAATATTCAATTCCGGTTTATTAAATTTTAAATCCACATCCACATTGCCAAACACAGGGCTGTTCTGTGCCTCGTCTAAAAACTCCGGCAAAACTTTACGTATTTTATCAAAATCGAGGTTTTGAATTACAAACTGAACATCTAATCCCCTGGCAAATGACGTAGTGATAGTTGGTTCCTGGCTTGCAATAACCCTGGCATCGGGAATTTTCCGGTAAATACTGTTCAACCGGTCATAAATATCCTGTTGGGTTGCCTTTCGCTGATCAGGATCAACTAGAAATGTAATAATAAAACCGGAATTAACACTTGAGCTTGAACCACCACCATACCGTGCAAGCACATAATTCGATTCAGGAACTGTATCCAGATTTATACGGGCCAACTTATCGATAATATTCTTAGTAGCTGTATATTCAGTACCTTCAGGAGCAGTTATAAAAGTTCTCAGGTAATTATGATCTTCCAAGGGAGCCAGTTCCTTTTTCAACACCTTCGATAATGTAAAAATTATTCCCACACATGCAAGAACAACTGCTATTGATATCCATTTATGCTGAATGAAGAAACTCAGTCGCCTCCGGTAACCTTTTTCCAACCCGACAAAAAATGGTTCAGTGGCCACGAAAAAACGTGAATGATGAGATGCCGAACCACCCATAATAACATTCAGAACCGGGGTTAGCGTTAGGGAAACAAAAGCAGAGATCAGAACGGCACTGGCCACCACAATTCCAAATTCGCGGAATAAACGTCCGGTAAATCCCTGCAAAAAGATTACGGGAATAAATACAATGGCCAGGGTAAGTGAGGTGGAAACCACAGCGAAGAAAATCTCACGGGTACCTTCAGCGGCAGCTTTTCGCTTATCCATACCTTTTTCAATCCGTTTAAAAATATTTTCAGTTACCACAATCCCATCGTCAACAACGAGACCGGTTGCCAGAACAATTCCAAGTAGTGTAAGCACATTTACCGAAAAGCCAAAAATATACATAACAAAAAACGTCCCGATTAACGACACCGGTATATCTATCAATGGACGCAAAGCTATAATCCAGTTTCTGAAAAACAGGAAAATTATAAGAACCACCAGACAAATGGCGATCATTAAAGTATCTAAAACATCAGTGACCGATTGTCTGACAAAAATTGATTTGTCGCGGCCAATGAACAATTTTAAGCCATTGGGAAGATTTTCCTCAACCTGGTCGAGCCTAAGGTAAAATTCATCAGCAATTTCAATATCGTTGGCTCCCGGTAAAGGTATTAAGGCAAGTACTACGCCAGTTGCGCCGTTAATGGTGGCTCCTGATTCCTCGTTTTGCGGACCCAGAATGGCTTCGCCAATGTCCCTCAACCTGATCACCTGGTTATCGGTTTGTTTAATTATCATATTGTTAAAGTCATCCTCGGTTTCAAGCCTGCCATGTGTTTTTATGACTAATTCAGTGGCTCCTCCACGGATCTTTCCCCCGGGCATTTCCACATTTTCTTTGGCTAAAGCCGCATTAACATCAGCCGCTGTAAGATTAAATGCTGTCAATTTATTTGGATCGAGCCACAAACGCATGGCGGGTTTTTGTTGCCCGTAAATAACCACCGAACTGATCCCTGGAATGGTCTGAAATTTTTCCATTAATACATTTTCAGCGTAATCGCTTAATTCTATATCATTCATGGTACTACTCTCGGCAACCAGCATAATAATTGGCGAGGCGTTAGCATCAGCCTTGGTTACGGTGGGTGGAGCATCTATATCCTGAGGCAGTGATCGCATGGCCTGCGAAACTTTATCGCGGACATCATTAGCCGCCTTTTCGAGGTCAGCTCCCAAATCGAATTCCACCGTTATACTACTGCTTCCGATTGATGATTGCGAGGAAATTGATTTCACTCCTTCAATTCCATTAATCGATTTTTCAAGTGGTTCGGTTATTTGCGATTCAATAATTTCCGAATTTGCTCCTGTATAATTCGTCCGAACAGTAATCACCGGTGGGTCGATGGCCGGGTAAAGCCTGACTCCTAAAAACTTAAACCCGACAACTCCCATAAGGATTATGATAAGGCTCATAACTACAGAGCCAACGGGTCGTTTTAATGCAATATCTGAAATCATCATAACGAATCCGTCTTAACAGTTGCATATTTTAAAGGTGAACCCTCTTTCAAAAAAAGGATTCCGTTTGTGATAACCGTATCACCCGGCTGCAGTCCGTTTGTAATTTCAATGTACGATACTTTACGGATGCCGGTTTTAACCTCCGTAAAATGGGCTTTCCCGTTTTTTGCAATTATCACGGTTTTATTCTCCTGATTCGGAATTATAGATTGTGTGGGTATAACCAGGGCATGTTTGTTTTCATTCATTCGCAACTGAACGTTGGTGAAAGAACCCGGGATTAATTGATTTGATTTACTGTTTACCAATGCCCGCACTTTCATGTTACGGGTATAAGGGTCGATTCCTCTTTCGCTGGCAATTACTGTAGCATCGTAGGCCTTTTTTGATTCATAAACAGTAAATTTCACCTTCATACCGGGAACAATTTCTGGACTGTATTTTTCAGGCACACTGAAATCCAGTTTCAATTGATCGATGCTTCGGATAGTAGCCAACAATGTTGAGGGAGTAACCTGAGCACCCACGCTTACATTCCGTAGCCCGATTACGCCATCGAAAGGTGCAAGCACTTCGGTTTTTCTGATTTTAACTTTCTGAACCTCAATCTCAGCCTTAATGGAATTCAACTGTAAGCCTGTTTGCTCGTAATCATTCTGACTAATACCATTAACTTTCAACAATTCAGATTGTCGGTTATAAATTTGCTGCTGTATGGCCAACTGGGTTTGAAGTTTTTTCAAATCTGCCTGTAAATCATCATCAAACAATTTTACCAGCAAGGTGCCCTCCTTTACAAATTTACCTTCCTGAAGATTCAGTTTAACAATCCTTCCGGCAACTTCATTTTTCAGCTCAACCTCTTCATTAGCCATCAACGTACCCGATACGGTAATTTCGTTAATTAAAAGTGAAGGTTTAACTATATACGCGTCAACTTTAAGCGCAGGCTTATTTCTCCGCTTATTAAAATTATCAGATTTTGGTTTTTCTAGCTTTATGATTAAAAGTGTAACCAACACTAATCCAACAAGAATTATTAACCATTTGGTGTTTTTCATCTTCTTTAAAATTATCATATTTCATATTACAAATCATTTGTTTTGTCCAGGTTATTCTTCATTATCCTCAATAAATCATATAATTCTTCCACCTTTGATTGAGGTATGTTATGGAATGCTTTTCCCGATGCAAGTTGTATGGCCTTTTTTATTTCGGGGAGATACTGTTGAGCCTTTTCAGTTACCACAAGATTATATTTTCTGCGATCATTTGTATCTCTCTTCCTTTGCACATAACCTTTTGAAGATAGGTAATCAACAATCCGCACTACCTGAACTTTATCAATGGCAAGTTTTTGAGCCAGCTCCTGCTGATTCATTAATCCACCACCCGATTCTATAATAAGCAGAGGATAGAATGACCGGCTTATATCAAGGTTCAACAGATTATTATTAAGATCAGCAAGAAACATATGGCTAATTTTAGCCATAACACGACCAATAGGCTCCTTTAGTAAATTATAATCACCTAAATCCATTTATTTGTCATTAAGCAGATCAAAAATACTAATAATTAAAATTAGTTATCACTGTTAACTAAAAATAAATTTTTCGTGTTCTTTGTTGATTTTTGCGACAACCCTGCTTTTATTGCTTTACCCATTCCGCAATTCTACGCATCCCTTCAACCGTCCTGCTGCAATAAACTTCTGTAAAATCATCGGGAAGATTTTCATTTAATGGTATGGCTTCGCTTGCCAGCAAAGCTTTGGCCCCATCAAAATTAACAAAAGCGATACGGGCTGTAAGCTCCTGTGGCGGACGCTGAAAAGCTTCACCCGGCAAAATAGCTACCCCGGTATCCTGCAATAATTTTTCGCATAAAATTCTGCTACTATCTATCCCTTTTTTAATCATTTTTTCTGATAAAGGTGTAAAGTCAATAAAAAAATAAAAGGCACCATCGGGATCATGCAGCCTAATACCCGCATCACGAAGTATAGCAACACAACGATTGCTTAAATGTGAAAGTATCCGGCGCGAATGGCTTAGGTACCTTTCAATCTGAACTCCGCCTTTAAAAGCCCTTACCGCGGCATACTGAATAGGTGTACTCACTGAAGTATAAGTCTCGCTGGCCACAGCTGACATGGAATTCAACAACCAGTCAAAATCGGAAGGAAAAGCAAAGGTGCCTAAACGCCATCCCCCTGCACCACTCCATTTTGAAAGACCTGAGCTGATTATCGTTCCTTCAGGATAAAACTTTGCAATGGAAACATGTTTACCCTTAAAATGCAATTCACCGTAAATTTCATCCGATAAAACGATCAGTTCATGTTTGCGGGCAACCTGCGCAATTTTTTTAAGCTCAGTTTCAGAATACGTTCCTCCATCAGGGTTCGATGGATAATTAAGTATTAGTAATCGCGGTTTATAAACATCATTTTCCTGGGTCAAAAAATCACTTAACTGTTTGGCCGTTAACCTCCATTTATTTTCAAAAGTGGTTTGTATTAACCGTGTATTACGACCAATTATTTTTGCCTGGGGACCATATGAAACCCAGCAGGGAGTTGGTAAAATCAAGTCACCATAAAAAACCATCTGCAAAACAAACATGAGTTCCTTCGATCCCGGTCCGATTAAAACATTGTTGGGCTTAATGTCAACATTGTTTTTTTGTTTATGAAAATAAGCCACTGCCTGCCTCAATGTTTCCAAACCTTTTACATTCAGATAATCTTTTTCATGCGCATTATTTTTCAGCGCTTCAACCACCGGTACCGGAACAGGAAAAGGCGACTGACCAAGTCCCATGGCATAAACCATCCTACCCTTGTCAGCCAGTTTTTTACTCAGTTGGTTTATGGCCAGGGTCGGTGATTGCGTAATTCCCCTGATGTTCAGGTTAATACTTACATATTTTTTAATTCGTCTTCCTCCGTTATTTGCCATAATCAATTCTTTTGAGTCAATTAAAATTAATGAAAAAATATATAGAAAAGTGATAAGCTGTCCTGGAATTTAATTCATTACTTTTGCCGAAAAATAACACTTTGAGTTTCGATCCGTTTCATATTGATCTTCCTGTACAAGAAAGTATTCCTGACATCAGGAGCAACCTGCACGATGCAAACACCCTGATTGTTCATGCTCCGCCGGGAGCCGGGAAAAGTACACTTCTTCCCCTGGCTTTAATGGATGAGACCTGGCTACAGGGAAAGAAAATTATTATGCTGGAACCACGACGGCTAGCTGCAAAAACCATTGCCATGCGCATGGCCGATTTGCTTGGAGAAAAAACGGGTGAACGGGTTGGGTTTCGTATCAGGTTCGAAACCAGCATTGGACCAAACACTCAAATTGAAGTGGTTACAGAAGGTATACTTACCCGAATGCTTCAACAAAATAATTCGTTGGAAGGCATCGGCATGGTTATTTTCGATGAATTTCATGAACGAAGTTTATTTACGGATGTAGCCTTGGCTCTCTGCCGGGAATCACAACAAATTTTACGAACCGATTTGCGGATTCTCATTATGTCGGCCACCCTTGATATGCCACAACTAACTAATTTATTAAATTCCAAAGCAGTCATTTCAGAAGGTAAGCAATACCCGGTCGACATGATTTATACCAACGATAACGATCCTGCCCTTTTACCTGAATTTACGGCAAAAGTAGTAAGCCGCGCTTTAGCAGAACAACAAGGTGATGTTCTGGTATTTTTACCCGGCGAAGGGGAAATTCGCGATTGTGAAACCCTGGTAAAACGAGAAAACCCGCAGGTAGTAGTTTATCCATTATACGGCCAATTGCCTCCGGCAAAACAATTTGCAGCCATTTTACCCCGGAAGGACGGTAAGCGAAAAGTTGTTTTAGCTACATCCATTGCAGAAACCAGCCTTACCATTGAAGGAATAACCGTGGTGATTGATTGCGGCTATACGCGCAACATGACTTATAATGCCGCCACCGGTTTATCGAAACTGGAAACACGTGAAATTACACTGGATGTAGCGGATCAACGCACCGGAAGGGCCGGACGACTGCAACCCGGAGTTTGTTACCGTATGTGGACAAAAGCCACACAAAATCGTTTAATCAAACACCGGTTACCCGAAATTCTTGAAGCTGACCTGGCATCACTGGTTCTGGACTTGGCACAATGGGGCACCCTGAATGCCGAAACGCTAACCTGGCTGACACCGCCTCCGAAAAACTCGATGGAAGAAGCCGTAAATCTTCTTGAACAACTTGAGGCTCTTGAGAACAACAAAATTACTTCACACGGAAAAGAAATTCATACATTACCCTGCCATCCAAGGATTGCCCACATGTTGATAATGGCACAAAAAGAAGGACTTGCAGCCCTGGCAACCGATGTAGCGGCCGTACTTGAAGAACGCGACCCGCTGGACAAAACCGCAGGAATTGATATAAACCTAAGAATTGATGCCCTGCGTCGATTTCGAAAAGGTGATTTAAAAAATAAAAGGTTAATATTTATTGAAAAAGTAGCCCAGCAATACCGGCATATGCTTTCTGTTGAAGTGGATAATTCATCGGTAAATCCTTATGAAACCGGATTATTATTGGTTTACGCCTATCCTGAACGCATTGCTTATGCCAAACCCGGAAATAATGCTGTATTTATGATGGCCAATGGCAAAATGGCGGTGGCAGGGCATAAAGATGACCTGGCTTACGAACCCTGGCTGGTCATCGCTCATGTGCTTGCACGCGATACAATGGGAAAAATATTTATGGCTGCTCCTCTGGATCCAACGGATCTGGCACCCATGGTAAAGGATAAAACCATTATTGAGTGGAATACCAAAAAAGGAGGTTTTATCGCCGTACAAAATAAATGTATCGGAAATATTATACTCCAATCGAAACCTATTACAGATGTGAGTATTGAGAAAAAAACCAGGGTAATAATAAATACTATCGAAAAAGAAGGAGAAACCCTACTAAATTTTAACGATGATTTTAATCAATGGCAAAACCGCGTGTTAAGCCTTCGAAAATGGATGCCGGAAGATAACTGGCCCGATGTTTCGACTCCCAATCTGCTGGCTACTGCTGAAAACTGGCTGGCTCCCTATCTGGTAGACGTTAAAAAACCGGAAGATCTTAAGAAACTGAATCTGCCAGAAATTCTTACCCATTCACTGAATTATAATAAACAGGTATTACTTAAGAATTTGGCTCCTGAACGAATAAAAGTACCCAGCGGCTCAAATATTAAATTACAGTACAATTCCATAGGAAAGCCACCAATTTTGGCCGTAAGATTACAGGAAGTATTCGGCATACTGCAAACTCCCAAAATTTGCAATAATACAATAAGCATACTCATACATTTGCTGTCACCGGGATTTAAACTGGTTCAGATAACCGGTGATTTGTCGAGCTTTTGGCAAAACGCCTATTTCGAGGTAAAAAGTGAGCTCAGGAGAAAATATCCTAAACACGAATGGCCCGATGATCCGTTAAAAGCAATACCAGTACGAGGGGTGAAAAGGAAATAAAGGTTTGAATTTATTTTTGTCCTTCAATAAAAAAGGCTTTTACCGGCCAAAACAAGATTTAACAAGATTTAACCAGATTTAAACTATAGATAAAGGAATTCTTTAATTCGTCATTTGTAAACCCGCTTTTAGCATCAAAATTCTCTTGAAATTTTGGCAAACTGAAATGCACCAGAATTTCGGCATTGCCAAACTGGGTTGTCGTAAATTTTGCAAATTGCTTATTTATTGAATGTTTGCTTGAACTTGCACCAAAAGCGACTATTTTCATAACTTAATGTTAATTTAATTAATCATTGGAACTTCCATTAAAAGAACGCTGCCGTGCGCTTCGAAAAGGAATTGTATTTCGTTGATATCCCATAAGCCCATACCATCGCGTGGCGTAAGCTTTTGACCTTCAATTTGCACATTTCCCTCCAATACAAAAGCATAAACCCCATTCCCTTGTTTTTTCAATGGATACGAAATTGAACTGCCAGTATCAAATTTACCCATATAAAACCATGCGTCCTGATGTATCCAGACACCCTGGTCATCTTTGTCGGGCGACAGTATCTGATAAAACTTGTTCGTTATTTCAACATCTCTGATGGAAATTTGATCGTAACGTGGTATTACACTTTTTTGTTTGGGGATTACCCAAATCTGAAGAAACCTGACTTTCTGATCTTTGTTTTTGTTGTATTCGCTGTGAAAAATGCCGGTTCCTGCACTCATAATCTGAACATCACCTTCTTTAATTACGGTCACATTTCCCATGCTGTCTTTATGTTCCAAATCGCCTTCCAGAGGAATCGTAATAATTTCCATATTGTCATGCGGATGTCTTCCGAAACCCTTTCCGGCTTCCACAACATCATCGTTAAGTACTCGCAATGCCCCGAAATGAACACGTTCAGGATCGAAATAATTTGCGAAACTGAATGTATGATGTGAGTCAAGCCACCCATGGTTCACATGACCACGAGTGTTGGCTCTATGCAATAGCGTTTTCATTTTGTTATCAATTAGCTTGTTTTAACAACTGAACTTCACAAATTATCTTAATTTCGTCGCTTACCAAAACTCCTCCGGTTTCAAGAGTTGCGTTCCAGGTAAGTCCAAAATCTTTACGATTTATTTTCCCGGAAATTGCGTATCCTGCTTTTTCATTGCCCCAGGGGTCTTTCATTACTCCGCCGAATTCAACATCCAGTTTTACATTTTGTGTTACTCCTTTAATGGTTAAATCACCCGTAAGGATGTAGTTTTCATCGTCGGTTTTAGCCATGCTGGTTCCCTTAAAAGTAACTTCTTTAAAGTTTTCAACATCGAAGAAATCTGCACTTTTTAAGTGAGCATCACGGTCAGGAGCACCAGTATCTATTGATTCAGGATTCATTTTAAACTCAACTTCGGAGGTTAAAAAATTGTTTCCTGACGTGTAAACAGTACCTTCGAATTCTTTAAAAACACCCTTTACATTAGTTATCATTAAGTGTTTTGCTTTAAAAGAAATTTCGCTGTGCGAAGGGTCAATTGACCATTTTGTTTTTGAATTAGTTTCCATTGCTTTAATTTTTAATTGTTTTTAACGATACAAAACTACGTTGCGGAAACTGACTCTGTAATGGAAGAATTACGGTATCTATGGTAAAAATTATCGATTTGGTAATTTTATTTTAAATGACTGTCGCGAAATTCCTGTAATGATAATCCTAATTTACTCTTAATGAATTTGCTGAAATGTGAGGGATCATCAAAACCCAAATCAAAACCTATTTCTTTGCTGCTTTTATCCGTAAAAACAATCATTCTCTTGGCTTCAAGGGCTAATCGGTTTTGAATAAACTCTTTTGCAGAAACATTTATGGATGCTTTTATAACTTCATTTAAATAGTTAGGCGAAACATTTAACTTTTCGGCGTATTCCTGCACCTGATGCAAGGTTTTAAAATGGGTCTCAACATTCTCTTTAAATTTTTTCACTATCGATTTTCCCACTTCTAAAAATTGTGAATTGGCATCAGGTGTAAGCGAACAATGCCCATTGCATTCTATCAGAAAAAGTTTCAGGTAAGCCCCAATAGTTTCATAACGCATTTCGTTCACAGAATGAAACTCTGAATCCATTTTTGCGGCAAATAATTTTAATGAGCCCTCCATTTCCGAATGAATCGGGAGTGGTGGTGTTTCGTCACTTTTTTGAAACAGTTTCAAGTTCGAAATAAAATCAGGTCGGATACTGTTTTTTTCGAGAAATTCTGACGTAAACAGAATGACATAGCCCGTAGGATTCGGATTTGTAATTACCTGGTGAACCTGTTCGGGACTCACAAAGAAAATATTGTTTGGAAGAATCTTGTATTCTTTAAAATCAATAATATGCTTCCCTGTAGCTGTATACGACCAAATAACCGAATAATAATTATGTCGGTGCGGATCGTCGGCAATACCGCCCAGTGATTGATCCAACTCCTCCATAGTTTTTATTACGAATGGCATGGGTACACCATTGAGTTGCAAATCAAGACTATATATTTGGTTGTTATCGGGCATCAGATTAAAAATAAGGAAATTAACAGTAACAAAATTATCAAATTAGCAAGAAACTATCAACAAAACCGAAACAGTTAAAATAAGGTATGTGTCTGGCAATTGAAGTATCAATCCATTTGATAGAACTGGTAAACCCTTACTTTTGTTTTGCGGTATTTGTTTTTCAACTTTTCAATCTTGAAGAATGTTATCGCGTTAGCAATATTTTAAGATTAGATGTAGGTTAATAGCTGGTTTTATAAAAACCATAAAATTAATTAAAACATAAAAAAGTCCCGGCTTTGTTTAAAACCGGGACTTTTTTATGCATTTCAACAACTATTTGTTACAAATCGGTAAGAATATCGAACTTAACTTTTAAATAATAAATGTTTCCTGTTTTAAAGTTAGTACTTTTTACAGTTACATCAGTCAACGATTTCCTTACATGGTCACCTAACTCTTGGTTAGTTGCGCTCAGGTCAACAATACGTACCATCGAATTTTCATCCAGGGTAACTTTCATCCAAACTTCACCTTTAATCATCTGGTCTTTGGCAAATTGCGGATAGGCAATTTGTTTGGCAATAGCCTGTTTGAAATCGGTAGGTAATTTTTCAGCTACGGCTGGCAATTTTTTTGCACTTACGGCGGTAGTTAAACCTAAGGTTGCAGCTACCAATAATACTAATAATTTTTTCATCACTAAATGGTTTTAAAGGTTTTATTAATAACACATCAAATGTCTGAATAAATTATCAGCTGTTAAACCAGTTTTCGATAAACGGTCTTTATTTTCGATAAGAGGTTAAAATTTGGAATGTATGTAAAAAATCCTAATTTTATAACTCTAAATTACTGAATTAAATATAATTTAAACCTTTGGTATTTTCTATTTAACCAATAATCATCATTATTAAAGGTTAATTTATTCCAAAAGGGGACTCAACTATATTATCATTCTCAATTATTTTTTCTTAAAACTATTGGTTATGAAAACAATCTTTCTTTTAAGTTTTATTATACTCTCTTTGTCTTTATGCGGACAAGATTACTGGAACTATTGCGATACTATTACAGCCCCTCCCTACCAGCAACAGGGAACCTTTAACAGAGATTACGCCTGGGGTGACGGATTACTGGTTGTTGCCTCAAATTTACCAAATTGCTATGGCACCAGAGAGTTAGCCCGGGTTTATGAACCTGTAGGTGAAAAATGGGTTAACGTGGCAACTTTGATAGCGCGTGATTTTGCTGACTCATTAGGAAACGGCATTTCGTATGAGAATTTTGGTGTAAGCCTTGATGCTGATGGAGACAGGGTAATTATTGTTGGAACCAGAAATATAGGAACCTTTGTAAACGGATATATCTTTAAAAAACCCAAAACCGGCTGGAACGGGATTACCCTGGAAAGTTCTGTTATAACAGAAGAAGTTGGAATTCAACCTGATGCAAATGCTATAAGTGCAAAAATAAAAGATACTGTAGCTGTCCTAAATGCATACGGACATATAAATGTATTTCACGAAACCTCACCCAACAATTGGATGAAAAAAGGCGACTTTAACATCGGTACATATGTATCGTATGATATTTTGAATGATTCGGTTATTCTATCGTATAATGCAAGCGCACTACAAGATGCAAATTATAATATTATTTATTATGGATCTGTTGATGTTGCCACGTGGGATGGTGCCACATGGAATAAAGAAATAAATAAAATACGTGCTTATTCAACAAACCCGGGGGGACATTTTAATGGTCCATACAATTTTGGAAGAAAGTTTCAGATTCTAACTCATAACCTGGTAGTTGAATCATCCGATAGTATATTCTTTTATAACCTTACAGATAATATTAACTGGAGCACCGATATATTGTTACCATTCAGGAAGGAAGCCATAACCAATTTTAGTGTATCGGACGATGTAATGTATAGTTGGAAAAACAACAAAATGTATTACGACAATCGCGATGCCGGAGATTTAAGTGTACTTGACAACCTTGATCTAAAGGAAATGAGTACCACGTATGCCAAAGGTGACATTTACGGAAACTATTATTTCACACAGGTAAGTAGCACCGTTCCCGGGGGAGGTTTTAATGTTTATGAGTTGAATAAAAATAATGCAGGTTGGGATTCATTTACTAAAATCGATACCATTTCGCCACCTTTAAACAATAGAGGTTGGTTTGGATATAACGAAAGTTCTGCAACCACCGATAAATATGCATTTATCCATACCGCCGACTCGGGATATGTATTCATGTATACCAATGATCATGATAGCTGGAATTATACCGGAACTATTAATGTCGGATCAAATAAAATAGGTTATGCCAACGACAGCCTGGTTATTACCTACAAAAATACACAGGTTTACAGCATCCAAAAAAATAGTGATTGGATTACCGATAATACTATAAAATTGTTCGATTGTGGATTTTCCAGTCAAATAACCACTCTTTATTATGCATCAAATTACATGGCTGTTGCCTCTTTCACTGAATTAAAAGCAATTAGTTATAGTAATAATGATTGGGATATTACGCATGCAGCAACTTTATCCGTTCCAGCATCAGACACGCTTGACCTGATAGTAGCTGCCAATAACTTTATTGCTGCTTTAACAGTTAACGACAGCATATTATTTTATCTGAAAGGTGATAACTGGACAGATATGAATTCGCCTTCGTTTACCATTGGTAAAGATTCGGTACTTGCAGATTCAACCTATAATTTATACGTGCAGTACCTGCTAAATAATGAACCCACTCACTCAGAAAATTTGAGCAGCAATTATTCAAAACGAAGGGGCGATTTTTCAAAAACAGTTTTAGCCATTCCTGAATATGTGAGCACGGGTATTTTCCATCTTGAGGATCCGTTGATACCACAATTATTTGGTTATAGGGACCTGGCAGTTTCAGAGAATTATATTATTACTTCACACTATAAAAGAACGACTGACAAAGGTTATATGCAGGGAGTTTATGATATTTTCAAGCGAACTTTTAATAATCCACCGCACAAAATTGTTCAGCTTGATACTGTTATAGTTGATGAAGTAGAACCTTCTTCACAAGAATTCAGAGATACAATAAATATTGCTGAATTATATCGTGATTTTGAAGATTCAACTTCATTTTTCACAACATTAGATTCTATAAAATATGTACCAGAACAAAATTTTACTTATAAACCCCAATTATACTACAGTCAAATTCTAATAACTATAGATTCATACGAATATGGTGAAATAATTTTTTATTATCATGTTTCCGACCAGCTTGGTAAATCAACCTATGACAGTTTGCATTATATAATCAAACCAATTATAAATAAACTTCAGTTAAATTCACCATTTCGTTTTTCATATGGTGATACCTTACCATTTAAAGCAAAACGTTTTGATAGGGATGGAGAGGAAGTTAAATTTGTTAAAATTGTGAACGCTAATAATTTAAAGGTAAGCTTGTCTGATTCAATGCAATTTAATACGGGCGATTTCTATCCTATTGATAGTACCATATTACTTGAAGCTATTTCAGCAGGAGAAGCCTCAATAACCTTGGCAGGAGCCTTTGATTCAACTGGAAACGGCTTAGGTCCTGAAACTACGAGTATTGGCACAATCGATAAGGGAATTTTAACAGTTACAATATTGGATACTTCCAGAGTATATCATGAACCTAATCCTGACTTTACATTGATTTATTCAGGATTTGCAAATGGTGATTATGTGTCCGATATTGATACCTTACCAACTGTGATAACTTCTGCAGATATTGAATCTAATGCCGGAGAATATTCTATTCAATATATTGGAGGTTATGATGATAACTATCTGTTTACTCACACAGGCCAGGGAATCCTTACCATTTTAAAAGCTGATCAGATAATTACTTTTGATCCTGATTCAGTAGTATATATGTTTGTTCCGAATTCATTATACACTTTCAATGCCACATCAAGTTCAGGATATGCCGTGTTTTTTAAATCATCTGATTTGTCAGTTATCTACTTTGATGGCCTTACAGCTCATTTGATAAATCCTGGAGAGGTTATAATTACTGCTTTTGTAGACAGTAGTTATAATTATAACAGGGCAGAAGTTGAAAGGATGGTCCAACTAAAAGATGGAACTATAGGTGTTGATAATATTAATTCGAATACAGCGGTTTCTGTTTTTCCAAACCCTACCAGTGATAACCTGAACCTGACTTTATCAACCACTAAAAATGAGCCGGTGAATGTTTCAATATTCAATATTGAAGGGAAGCTAATGCATAAATTTAGTTACACTAACCTTGCCGGTACCTACACAGAACAGCTTGACTTAAATGATCTTCCAACAGGTTTATATTATTTAAAAATATGTCTATCGGGAATCAGTAATAACATTCTTATAATTTATAGAAACTGAAGCTATTAGCAATCTTTCAAATATTTTCTCACCATAGTATCGTCGATTTACTTTGTAGCAAAATTCATCTAA
>JBJKSB010000092.1:0-63282 GCA_046704385.1 Bacteroidales bacterium
TCTCCCATCGTCCATAATACCTTGTATCTGTGGTTGGGGATACTACCAGATTATTACCCGTGCCAACAAGCGTTCCTCCACATGTGCCGGAATACCATTTAAAAACCTCTCCTGAGCCACCACTATAGGTTAAAGTTGTTGATGAACCATTACAGATCTCAGTAGGGCTGGCTGTTACAGATAAGGGATCTGTAGGTAAAGGTGTTTCTGTAACGGTAACAGGGGGAGCGAACAGTTCTTCACATCCACCATTATCCTTAACCCAAACATTATAGGTTGTATTACCCGCAAGGTTTATAATCGGATTGTTGCTCGCATAAGTTGGAGATCCTGCCCCCACAATAGCACCATATGTATAAGACCCATAACCTCCGGTTACCGAACCAATAGTTATTGTTCCATTTGTTGAACCTTCACAAGCATTAGTTGAAGTTACATTATTAATGTGAATTGAATCCGGTTCCGTTGTATAATTATCAAGTGGATCACCTGCATAATAATTAAATTGAGCTCCTTTGTAACACCCTTTTGAATCTGTAACCTTTACCTGATATTCACCTGGTCCAATGTTATTAGTACTTGCCGTATTATCAGGAACAATTGGAGTAGCTGAATAAAATGTCCAAAGGTACGATTCTCCTCCATTACCACCTAACACATTGGTTGTCAATTGAAGATCGGACCCTCCTGCACACGTTACATCATGAATAACTGATATGTTTACCAATAAAGAATCGGGGCCAACAGTTGTTCCCGTTCCCCCGGAAAAACTGCCGTTGTGTGGTGCACACAATACAGTATAAACCCCAGAAGTTAAATTTCCTACAGTTAAATTCGAAGTTTTGAATGTATATGGAGAGATCACATTATAAGCAGAAGCAATTTGTTGTCCTTTACTGTTTAGAAGCAATAAATCATATGTAGTTGCACCAGTAAGATCACATTTAATTTCACCGCCTCCTGTAAAACCAAAAGCGTTTATAGGGCATGTGTCATTTTTTGGAGTTAATGTTAGCGTAACTCCTTTAGCTGCAGATGATTGCAGAAATACATTATATTTAAGAGACCCAAAATTGACACTTTTATTGATACTCTTCGCTGTAATAATTGTCGATTTTCCTGCATTAAAATTCAAATTTTTTGATGCAGCAAAATCCCATTGGTTAACCGATATTTGAGAAGAACCAAGATTTAGTCCCCGCAGGTTGTTTCCTTTGGCAATAAACGCATATGAGGTTACGCTTTTATTATTGGTATTCAAGAAGCCTTTTTCCAGAATAATATTCCGTTTTGTGGCAAGATCTGTTTGCAAATTCCATGAACCCTTTTTGCCATTGAAAATAAGGTTAGAACGTAATGGAATGGGAAGTGAAATATTTTGTTTGCCTGAGGAAGTTAAGGATATATCGCCTTTAAATTTATGAAAATCAGCTTTATTACTTACATTAATTGAGCCATTAATACTTAAGGATTTTCTTCCTTTTAGCATAACTGGAACTGTTATGGTGAAATCGTTAACGGCAGCATCATTTTTTAAAATTATGTAACCCTTTGCAAATACTGATGATTTGGAATCAAAAAATACATTGTCGTTGCTAGTTGGAACAGTTGCCCCTCCATCGCCTCCCGAAATTTCTGACCAGTGGTTCCGGTCATTCCATTCACCAGGACCATTTACCCAGAATCGACCCTTTTGAGCGAATGAATTTAAAATAACGGAAATAAAAAATATAACAAGTATTAGCTTCCTCATAATATAAATATTGAATAATTCAAAATAATATCTAATTAAAATTGAAACAGTTTTCCTGAACTTATTAACACGTCCTACAAATATAAAATAAATTCAGCTCCATAAACTACCCTTTTGATGATTCTTACTATATCTTATTCGAAAGTAACATTATTTCCAACAAAACATAATCAACAACTTTCAATATGGTAATAATACGGGGTGGAGGTATTTTGGGTTTTAATTTTAATCAATTGTCAAGGCAAATTGATCATAATTTTTTAATAGATACGTCAGTCGTTTTATTGTTATACAAGAATGCTTTTTGCAAATATTTTTGCGTAACAGCAAATTACTTTTCTGATGGTTTTATACGTTTCATAATCTCAGAAGAAAACAGAAATTCATCTAACTCTTCATTACCTGATTTTAGTAGGTTATCCCGTGTTCCATGCCACCAGGACCGTCCTTCGTGAATAAAAACAATGCTATCTGAAATTCCTAATACTGAATTCATATCATGCGTGTTTATCACAGTAGTCATGCCATACTCGTATGTTAATTCCGAAATAAGCCGGTCGATTACAATTGCCGTTTGTGGGTCAAGTCCCGAGTTGGGCTCATCACAAAAAAGATATTTAGGATTCAAAGCTATAGCCCTGGCAATAGCTGCCCGTTTTTGCATTCCACCACTTAATTCTGCAGGAAATAAAGCATTTGATCCCGATAAATTCACACGCTCAAGGCAGAAATTTGCCCGTTCCAATTTCTCCTGAAAAGTCATATTGGTAAACACATCCATCGGGTACATTACGTTTTCTTCAATAGTAGCAGAATCAAATAATGCCCCACCTTGAAATAACATGCCCACCTGCTGCCTGATACTAATTTTCTCCTTTTGTTTTAAACGCGTAAAATCAACATTGTCAAAAAGAATTGCTCCGCTATCAATACTATGCAGACCCACCAATGATTTTAGTAAAACAGTTTTACCCGAACCGCTTTTACCTATAACCATATTTACTTTTCCCGGCATGAATATGGCAGAAACGTCTTTTAAAACATGATTTTCCTGAAATGATTTATTAATGTATTTTACTTCAATCATGATAAAAGCAATTGGGTAAGTATCAAATCAAACATTAAAATCAAAACACTACTATAAACCACGGCCCGAGTACTTGCCCTACCAACTTCAAGTGCGCCACCTTTAACATAATACCCCTGATAGCATGAAACGGTAATAATTATAAAAGCAAATACAATTGATTTAATTATTGAATAGGTTATGTAATAAGGTATAAATACGTACCTGATTCCTGTAATATAGTCTTTTTGGCTGAGGGCATCTGTCAAAACAGAAGAAAGCCAACCACCCCCAATTCCAACAACCATGCTTATAATAACCAAAAATGGTATAAAAAACACAAAAGCAAAAACCTTTGGAGATACTAAAAACGAAGAAGAATTAATGCCCATTATTTCCAAAGCATCAATCTGTTCGGTTACCCGCATAGTCCCAATTTCAGAAGCAACATTCGACCCGACTTTACCAGCAAGAACCAAAGAAATTATGGTAGACGAAAACTCCAGCAACATGGTGTCACGCGTAGTTAAA
The DNA here is from genome assembly GCA_046704385.1 of Bacteroidales bacterium. Classification (GTDB taxonomy): domain Bacteria; phylum Bacteroidota; class Bacteroidia; order Bacteroidales; family SZUA-534; genus GH45. The sequence goes on from JBJKSB010000092.1 coordinate 3,351, forward strand.
CTAATTACATAATCAGGCACCAAAGGACTGGTTATATTATATGCCATTTGAATGGTAATAGCTGCTCCAATAAAAACCGAAACCAAAATAATTATGCCGACTGAACTAACTCCCAGTTTTTCAATTTCCTTGATAAAATGTTTAAACCATACAGAATGTTTCTCTGGTTTTGCAAACACCTTGGAAATAAAAACGAAATATCTTCCAATATGAAAAAACAGGTTCATACTTATTATTATAGATTAACAAAGGTTTAAAATCTAAGTCAATTAACAAAAAACACAAGGTAAATTATTTTAGTATATTTGCGCTAATTTAAATAAAGGTTGATCAATAACGGAAATAAAAATATAAAATGAATTCAAACTACTATTGTGTAATTATGGCTGGTGGGGCAGGAACCCGTTTTTGGCCTATAAGCCGTTCGTCATATCCCAAACAATTTATTGACATTTTAGGTGTAGGAAAAACCTTGCTTCAGCAAACCTTTGAACGGTTTGCAAAAATTTGTCCTGCTGAGAACATTTACATTGTTACCAGCGCTGAATATAAAGATATAACCTTAAAACAATTACCTCAGATTGATGAACAGCAGGTTCTGTTAGAACCAGCAAGAAGAAATACGGCTCCTTGTATTGCCTATGCAAATTTTAGAATCGAAAAAATAAATCCAGAGGCAAAAATAGTTGTAGCTCCTTCTGATCATTTGATATTAAACGAAGACAAGTTTATAGCCACAATCCAAAAAAGCTTTGATTTTGTGTCTGAACATAATAATCTTTTAACCCTGGGAATAGAACCTAATCGACCTGATACAGGATACGGTTATATCCAGGTAAATAATGATACTCCTTCAACCATTGATGATTCGTTTGAAAAAGTTAAAACTTTTACCGAGAAACCCGATATCGAATTAGCAAAATTTTTTGTGCAAAGTGGAGAGTTTTATTGGAATTCCGGAATTTTTATCTGGTCGCTAAAAACGATTCAGGAAGCTTTCAAGAAGCATCTGGATGACATTTATAGTTCGTTCAGCGAAAAGGTAGCGCAGTTTAATACAAAAAATGAGACTAAGGCCATAGCAGAAATTTATCCAGCCTGCCGCAATATTTCAATTGATTATGGTATTATGGAAAAAGCTTCAAATGTATATGTCCTGGGTTCTGAATTCGGCTGGTCTGATTTAGGGACTTGGACTTCTCTGTTTGAACACACTCCCAAAAATGAAGATAACAATGCCATAACGAGTAAAAATGTTATGACCTATGATACAAAAGACTCAATAATTAAAACTCCAAAAGAAAAGCTGGTGATAGTCCAGGGCTTAACTGACTATATTGTGGTTGATACGGAGGATGCTTTATTAATATGTAACAAAAAAGATGAACAACAAATTAAATTGTTTGTAAACGATATTAAAACGCAAAAGAAGAATAAGTTCATATAATTCATTGCTATTGCTTGATGAATTAAGATAAAAAAAACCGGCTTAAGCCGGTTTTTTTGTTTATCTAAATCTTAATAATTCCATAAATCCTGTTCGTAATTAGATATGCTTTTCTTAATTTTTTCACCTTCCAGCATACTTTGCAATCCTAACGTATAATCAGAAACCCTACGGTCGTCATAAACGTTCGATTCAGCAACTATATAACTATTAAATTTTCTTTTATAGAAAATATCATCAAACGTCCTTCGTTCAGCATCATTAAATTCGTTAAACACTTCATGATTAGCCAAAATTCTCCGCGCTTCAGGGAAATATATCCAGAAAGCTTTTTGTGGTCTGATTTCAGGTTCAGCTCCAGCATCACCGTTATCATTTGTAACTACTTCAAATCTAATCGGACACATACCAATTATCCTGACATCCATAATAGAACTTTGTCTGTCAAAAAACCAGTCTTCTTTTAAAACAAACTGCTTTACTTCTGAGCTTTTAACTTCGTTTGTAATTTGCTGCGTTTGTTGATCGCCATTTTGATCCGTATAGGTTATATTTTTTACCCCGGCTCCAAGATTGGTTTCAACCTGACTTCTGGTAATTGGTTGGGTAAATCTGTCATCTTCATTACTATAGGGGGTTATGCCCTCCGTATTAATACCCCATAGTAACAGATCAATTAAACTCATCCTGTCTCCGATTCGCTCGGTAGGATAATACAATGGGTGATTAATTTTTTCATTTAAGTCAATGATTCGCCAAATTCTTTTGGACCACATTACATCGGCCTCACGTAAAAATTTATAGGGAACTTGTTTTCGTGCAGGCACGTGTTCTTTTACATAAATACCATCAAGCACCTGTGCTTTCGATTCCTTATGAAAAAATAGTACGAAAACACCTAATACTACCGAAATTAATAAATACTTTTTCATATTAAATTATTAATTAATTTTAAAAACCAAAGAGGACAACGGTACTGTCCGCCCATCAGGACCTCTTGCTTCAATATCTTCAATTGTAATCCTCGATCCCCTTTTTGCTGCCGCAATAGAACTTCGCTGGTCGGCCGTAAAATTAGTTCCATTTGCAGTTAATGTTCTAAAATAAATCCCATCCTGGGTTACCACAGTAAATTTTGTTACCTCATATTTTAAATTGAATACAAAATCCTCTAATTCCGCATATACACCTGGTGCATTCTGCAGATATGCCTTAGAAATAGTACCACCAGCTTTACCCATAATTTTAGGCTGTGGCGCAGGTATAACCTTAATCCTGAACTCCCTGCTCCCCATTAATTTTTGGGTACCATCAATATTGGCATAAACCTGAATGCTCACATTCCCCCTTTGTTTGGTTGGTTTTACTTCATATCCTTTGGCCACTTTAGTAATGGTAGCTCCTTCAGGAATTCTCGGAGTAATATCAGACTCTGCAATACCGGGAACAGAAATTTCTGCAGGGTTAGCAATCCCATAATAAAAAACATTCATACCTGTAGGTGAAATAACTACATTAGATTGGGCCACTTTATATTCCTCATGAAAAGGGTAGTACGATTCTCCACCATCCGGGCTTTTAAGCTTAATTAATCCACCCCATTTTTTATCACCAACAGAACTTGCTGGTTTAGTATATATACCTTTCCCGTTTTTTACTTCAAGTTTTTCAGCATTATCCGGTATTTCATATTTACCATCACCAAGCGATTTAAAGTCCCCCACATAAATCTCGGGATCCTGGGTGGAATCAGAGGCTGCAATAAAAACTTTAGCACTATATTCACCCCCAACCATAACATAACTCGACTTGGCAATAACAGTCCCTTCCATTTTATTGACTTTAAAATCACCCGCACTAATTTGTGTATACAAATAATTAATTACATCGGTTTCCATGTTTTTGACATTTGTCTGCAATTGAGCCAACATAACAAAATCCGCTATCAAGGGAATATGTTCAAAGGTGTGACTTACCCATGTATGAGTAACACCCTCATCGTCAACATGCTCTTTTGTTTCAAGGGTCGTTTCAATATTATGTGTTAATTCCGTTTCGCTTTCAGGTATAATTCCAAGTAATAATTTCTGGTAATCTTCTAGCATTTCTTTTAATTTAACTCCATGCTTTTTCCCTAGTTCACCAAAATATTCACCTCCCTTATCAATATTGTCTTTTTGGTCAAGTAAATTAATATAAAATTTTCCGTCAACAACAGATTTTGTATCATCACCTTCAGCATACTTTGCCAGGCCAACTTTATCATTTTCAAGTGTTTCAACTAATTCGTCTGTCTTTTTTCTGACCTCATCAGCCTTGGTTTTCCATGGCCCTACCTTTTCCTGATTTTGCATATAGGCCTTATCAAACTCATTATAAACCTTATCATTTTTTGATTTATAGTTTTCGACAGTTTTTTCCAAGCTATCACCAACATAAATGAATGAGTTCAATACTTCTTTCGAAACATTTAAAGCCAACATAGCCGTAAGAAATAGGTACATTAAACCTATCATCTTTTGCCGTGGGGTTTCCTTGCCGTGACCCATAGGTAGTTAAATTCTTATTTATTAAAATTTAAAGACGATAGCATGTTCCCGTAAATACTGTTAAGAGATGCTATATTGCTTTCTAATTCCTTAACACCGGAATTTAATTTATCGGTATTATTAACTGATTCTTGTATATTATTAACAACACTTTTTAATTCGTCATAATAATTATTTGCAGTCGTCATCTGCTCATTCAGGTTTGTAATTTGTAACTCATAAACAGAGTTTAATGCTGCAAGATTCGAATTTAATGTGCCTAATTTAGCTGAATAAGCGCTTCCTTCGCTACCCACTGTATCAATTTCCTGTGTGAGTTTATTTGCAAAACTTGTATATGCCTCAGTTAATTGTTCACTTGAATCATTAAAAGTTGTAGCACTTTTAGCATATGATTCTGATAAATTACTTACAGATTCACTTAATGCTTCAGATGATTTTTGATAAGTTTCATCAAGTTTTCCAACTGACTCAGAGGCATTATGCATTTTTGTTACAAACTCTTTTGTGGCCGCCCCGGCATCACCCATATCAGCCAATTGTGCTGCAGTTTCACTGAGCCTATTTAACCCAATACCAAGTTTATCAAATATTTCTGGTCCAATATCCGCTTTTTCTAGCATCTCGTCGAATTTTAACAGTGCTGAAGGACTTCCTCCTCCAACATAGGCCACTCCACCTCCGGTACCAACCTGAGCCCCTTCCGGTATCGTTCCGCCGCCAACAAAACCACCGCCAACAGGCATCCCGGCCATTTGAGGCACATCCCCAACCCGGTCAAACCTTCGTACCTGAGCTTCATCGTCTTCAAACTCATCAGTCAATCCAGCCAATTCGGGATAAACCAGCGTCCAGTCAAGTTCCTCATGCAATGGCTCAAAGGCAGAAAAGAAGAATATCACGGCTTCAGTTAAAAGCCCTACTGTTAACATTACTGAAGCTCCCGGCAAGTGCTGTATTTTAAAAAGAGCTCCCACTAATACAACAGAGGCTCCCCAACCATACACGTACTTCATGAAGTTCTTGTAGCCTTTACTCTCAACTAATTCGGTTATGCTAAACATGGATTCTAAATGTTTATGTTACTTTTTCAATTCCTAATATACATTTGATTTCGCTCCTGTTTCATCCGGACCCATATAAGATCTTACACAACGAAAACCAATATAAGATTTAGCCGTATCCTGGTATTCATACGTTCTGGTAGCATTCTGTAAATAATATCCGATATCTTTCCATGAACCACCTCGAACAACTTTTCTTTTAAGTGCCGGAGGATCGTCAGGTAAAGCATTATATTTATAATAAGGATTTAAATCATGGGTGAAACTATAGGCACTTTCATCAAAAGCATTTGCTGTCCATTCGGCAACATTACCGGCCATATCATAAAGGCCATAATCATTAGCCTCATAAATAGCCACTTCAACTGTATTTAAACCACCATCGTCAACATAGTCTCCTCTCATTGGTTTAAAGTTTGCCAGGAAGCAACCCATATCATTTCTGGTATAAGGACCTCCCCAAGGGTACACGGCCAAATCAAGCCCACCACGAGCTGCATATTCCCATTCTGCTTCCATTGGCAACCTGTAATCCTGAACTCCAAATCCACCATTCGATCTGAGGTAAGAATTCATATAATTTGTTCTCCAGTTACAAAAGGCTGATGCTTGTTTCCAGGTAACACCAACAACAGGGTAATTATCAAACGAAGGGTGCGAAAAATACTGGTTTGCCATAGGTTCGTTATATGAGTATGAAAAATCGCTAATCCAACAAAGTGTATCCGGATAAACATTTACCATATCATGCATAATAAATGAACTTCTGTCTTTAATTGGCACTTTTTTTCCATCGAGGCCAACAATTTCACCATCGTATTGTCCGGTTTTATAGTTATAATGCCTACGGTTTTCGTTTTCGAAAGTGAATTTTGCAGCTGCCTGCTTATAATCAATCCAAAAATAATCGTAATTTAATTTTCTTGGGTCAATTGTTTTAATTCTGTAATATCTTTCATGTTCAGGATAATATAAATCCTGAAGTATTTGACTTTCTTCTTCTCCATCCCATACAATTTCCTGCGACCAATTGATGTATGGCGGATCGATTGCATTACCATATTTATCCTCTGAAATCAGGTATTCATCAATTTGTTCACCCAACAAACGGTAGGCTAAAGAATCTTTAACCCAAAAAACAAACTGACGGTACTCATTGTTTGTAATTTCGGTTTCATCCATCCAAAACGAAGCAATTGAAACTGTTTTTGATTGAGATGTTGATGCCCAGGGAACATCCTGATCGTTTGGACCCATCCGATAACTGCCTTTAGGGACCAAAACCATTCCATTTGGTGGGGCAGCATACCATGGGGCCCTATTTTGAACACCGGTTAGTTCTCCTCCTTCATAGTTTGCACATCCTACAAATACTAGTAATGTGGCACTCAAAATTGCTAGTTTTTTCATAGTTTATCCGAATATTTTAAAAATATAAAAATGAACAAAATAAATTAAAAAAACAAATCAAAGAAACCGTACACTTTTGTATTTACGGTTATCTTTTTCTATTTCTAAACTAAATCTATATCCCAACATAAACTCAAACGACCCGGTACTATATTTTATTATTCTTGATGTAGTGACATCGTATGACACAGCAGCATGAATTCCACTGGGCAAATCAATTCCGGCAATAACAATCACAGCATCAGTCGGTTTATATGCCAACCCTCCAAAAAATCGTTTGTTATATGTAACCAGGCCTGAAATATTCATTTGTGTTGAGGTAAAATCTGTACCTATAAAAGCCCCGGGTTGTACTGAAAACATGGGGTTTGGCAACTGATAATCATATCCCGTGCTTAAATAAACCTGCCTCCCGATAAGTAGTTCGCTTGTGCTGTTACTTCCAGTTGAACCAGAGGTTTGTGTGAGATATTTTACCATAGTATTCGTTGCATTACGTGTTGATATACTTAAATAAAGGTTATCTGACTTATAATATAAACCTAAATTAGCATCGAACATAAAGGGTTTTTGATCGGCAACTGTTGGCACATTAGGGTCCGTTGTAGACGACCCGCCGGGAAACCGCCAATCTGCCTTATAGGAATGACTAATCATATTTAAACCGATACCTATACCCAATTCTCCCTGGATTAAACTTTTCCTGTATGCATACGAAATATTCAATTCTGTGTTACTAAAATTACCAAATACATCCTGAACTACTGATAATCCTGCACCATGGCTTTGTCCAAAAAGTTTAAAAGGAGCATCCACGTTTAAAGTAGAAGTATTTGGGGCACCGGGAAAACCCATCCACTGACTTCTGTATAAGGCCCTGGCTTCAATGTCATTGCCATCACCAGCGTATCCCGGATTATAATACATTTGGTCAAACATGGATAAACTTGAAAAATTACCATTCTGGGCTCTTAGTTGTCCAAAAAATAAAACTATAAATATAATTCCTATAAACTTACTACGCATCGACTATCAGCAATTCTATTATATATGCGGTACAATTGGTAAAATAAACAAAAAAAACATCTCTAAGCAAGTTTAATAAATAATTTGCAATTTATTAACGATTTATCAGTAAAGCTAGTATAAATAATACCAGGTTATTTAATATAACGACTTATATTATACCAAATACGATCGGGCAATTCATTTTTACATGCCTGTTGATAATCAAATTCACTACAGGCAATAACTTTTGTTTCGTTATTTTTTCCTATGGGTATCTCAACCCAAAATCTCTTATTTTGCTGGTTTTCATAAAATACCAGATCTGAATCCATCTTGTCCAGCTTAACATATATTTTTTTATAGGATTCCAATTTCTTTTTAGGGTAGTCGCCTTTACGTTGAGAAATGCCATATAGGAAATGCCATATAATTTGTGCTATCAAATGCGCTGATTGACCATTTATATCTTTTGCCTCATTATATTCAAAAATTGAAAAGGCACCAAGCTTATCACTTAAACCAGCCAAATTGGCTAATTGACAAGCTTCCTCGGCATAAAACCCATTGGGACTATTTAGTGAAGCTCCCGGACATTCGTTTTGACGAATACTTGATATATCAAAGGAAACCAGATCAGAATCCCGCAAAAGAGGTTCAACCTGATTAAAATTATTTCTGACAGTCCCCAACCGGTATAGGTTCCAATTTTGATCATAAGCAAACCTAAGCTGATTGGTGGAAACAAAATACGATTGATAACCTACAAATGATATAACATTTCGTTTGTTTGCGTTTTTAATTATTTGATTAACAAAGCTTTGAGAGTGATATTCGTGATCGTCCGTATCTAATTTTGAATCAATTATTACAAGTTCTGGTTCGTCAATGGAACTTGTCAATCCCTGAAAAAGGGATGGTGTAATATCCTGCGAACCACCAATTACAACGGGAATTATTCCCTGTGCTTTTAACTCATTAACCACATGACCAATTGAGGCATAGGTGTCTTTAACCTGTTTGCCTGGTTTTAAATTTCCTGCATCAACAACGTTCAACCGAGGAATTTCTGCCAGTTTATAAAAATATGATCGGATAGAATCAACGCCGGAATTATACGGACCAGCGAAAGCATTTCGTGTTTCAGGAATACCTAAAAGAGCAACCTGAATTTTGTTTTTGGATTGAAATAAATCACTATCAGCCAAAACTTTTCCAAAGGTGCCTTCAGCATATCTAAACGACCTGATTTTCGGATTTACAGAATCAAAATGATCGAACAGCTCACTCATTTGTTAACTCTTTTTTCTGCCACTGCTCTTAGCAGGAGTTTTGTTTATTATTTCCATACAATCTTCTAAGGTCAGTTCCTCTGCTTTTTTAGCATTTTTCCCTTTCGGTATCCGGTAATTTTGCTTATTATAAGCTATATATGGGCCATAACGACCATTGAGCACTTGAAGCTCTCCATCATCTCCGGCAAATACATTTATGACTTTATTGGCATCCGCTTTTCTCTTTTCATTTATCAATTCAATTGCACGGGGCAATTCTATTGTATAAGGATCATCAATACCTTTTTTTAATGAAAAGAATTTATTATCGTGCCTTACATATGGGCCAAACCGGCCAATAGCGGCTACTACTTTCTTATTTTCAAATTCACCTAAATCGCGCGGCAAATTGAATAATTGAAGAGCTTCTTCGAGCGTAATTGATTCAATATGTTGATCGCGGCGCATGGCAGCATACTGCGGCTTATCAGGACCTTCGTTGTCGCCTATTTGTGCCATTGGACCATATCTGCCAATTTTAACAATTACCGGTTTGCCGGTTTTAGGATCAGTTCCAAGCTGCCTTTCACCACTTTGTCTTCCTGAAATCTCAAGGGCCCCTTCAATGGTTTTATGAAAAGGATTATAAAATGTTCTTATCATTTCATTCCAAACTCGGTCACCCAAAGCAATTTCGTCAAACTGCTTTTCAACCTTTGCCGTAAAATTGTAATCCATAATGGTTTGAAAGTGCTCAATCAGATAGTCATTTACCACCATACCAATATCAGTGGGAAAAAGTTTACTCTTTTCAGTGCCAACTACCTCGTTTTTAATATTCTTGATTAAAGCATTATCCTCAAGTTTCATAAAACCATAGGAACGTTCTTTCCCCGGTCGGTCCTCTTTAATTACATATCCTCTGTTCTGGATGGTACTGATAATTGGTGCATAAGTAGATGGTCTGCCAATTCCAAGCTCTTCAAGTTTTCGAACCAGGCTTGCTTCAGTGTATCTTGCCGGATGTTGAGTAAATTTTTCAGTTGCAGTTATTTGACTAAAGTTTAAAATATCATTTGATGCAATAACTGGCAATATCCCTTCTGCAACATCTTCTTCTTCATCGTCAGTTGATTCTATATATAATTTCAAAAAACCATCAAACTTAATCATTTCGCCCTGCGCAATAAATTTATTTTGGTTTCCCGAAATATCAACAGTAATTGTTGTTTTTTCAAGCTCTGCATCACTCATTAGTGAAGCCATGGTTCTTTTCCAAATAAGCTCATACAATCTTTTTTCGTTGTTATTGCCTGATATTGCCGGTTTGTTCATATAGGTCGGACGAATAGCTTCGTGTGCTTCCTGGGCTCCTTTGCTTTTTGTCTTGTACTTCCTGATTTTCAAATATTTTTCACCAAATTCGTTTTTAATTTCATTGGCGGCAGCTGACACAGCAAGGTCCGATAAATTCACCGAGTCAGTACGCATATAAGTTATTTTACCAGCTTCGTAGAGTTTTTGAGCAATCGTCATGGTTTGTGAAACCGAAAACCCAAATTTGCGACTGGCTTCCTGTTGTAAGGTTGATGTTGTAAATGGTGGGGCCGGCGATCTTTTAGCCGGTTTTTTTGATATCTCCGAAACTTTAAAAGAAGCCGATTTACAATGTTCTAAAAATTTTTCAGCCTCACTAGCCTTTACAAAACGGTTGTTTAATTCAGCCTTTAAATCAATGATTGTATTATTTGCTTTATTAAAATTAGCTAAAACCCGAAATGATGATTGTGGCTCAAAGGCAATAATTTCCCGTTCGCGCTCTACAATCAGGCGTACCGCTACAGACTGAACCCTTCCGGCTGAAAGCGAAGGCCTGACCTTTTTCCATAATACGGGTGACAATTCAAACCCAACAAGCCTGTCAAGCACTCTTCGGGCCTGTTGGGCATTCACCAGGTTGTAATCAATGTCACGGGGAGTGTCAATGGCCTTTATAATGGCATCTTTCGTAATTTCGTGAAAAACAATTCGTTTGGTTCTGGTCTTGTCCAAATCCAAAACCTCAAACAAGTGCCATGAAATAGCTTCTCCTTCTCGGTCCTCATCAGAAGCCAACCATACTACTTTAGCTTCTTTAGCCAGTTTTTTCAACTCCGTAACAATTTTTTTCTTATCGGCTGAGATTTGATAATTTGGCTGAAAATTGTTTTCTATATCAATACCGAAACCTTTCTTTGATAAATCTCTGATATGACCAAAGCTGGATGTTACTAAATATCCTTTCCCTAAAAATTTCTCAATGGTCTTGGCTTTTGCCGGTGACTCAACTATTACTAAATTCTCCTGCATAAATTCAAACTGATTTTATCTCAAATTTTTTCGCAAATTAAGCTAATAATATATATATGTTCAAAATTTATTTGTTTTTCAGAACGTTAATCTCTTTGATATTGTTCCTTATTTATAGTTAATTTGCTAAATAATTTACAGATGGTGACAATAATATTAAATTTATAAATTTTTAGATCGCAGTATTACATTCATCAATAAACTCAAAATGAAACAAACTTTGGCTATTAACTTAAAAAACAGGATATTAATCTGGACAGTTATTTTGCTCCCGATACTTTTAATGTTTATTCTTTTTTATAATATATCAAAGGGGAACCTGGGTTTTATGCCTTCTTTTGATGAACTTGAAAATCCACAAAGCAGCCTGGCCACGGAAGTTTATTCTGAAGATGACGTAATTCTTGGAACTTATTTTCGCGAAAACAGGTCAAGGACAGAATATTCTGAACTTTCACCCTATTTGGTTGATGCGCTTGTTTCAACTGAAGATGAACGATTCTTTCGCCACTCAGGTATTGATTTCAGAGGATTGGCCCGCGTCGTTTTTGTAACCATTATAGGTGGAAACAGAAATGCAGGTGGGGGTAGTACCATCACGCAGCAATTGGCAAAAATGCAATTTCCCCGTGAAAGTTTCAGCAACCCAATTGAAATTGCCCTGAGAAAATTCAGGGAGTGGGTAATTGCCGTAAAATTGGAGAAAAGTTATACAAAAGAAGAAATCATTGCCATGTATTTCAATCAGTACGATTTCTTAAATCTGGCTGTTGGTATAAAATCAGCATCAAGTGTTTACTTTGGTTGCCGACCCAATGAACTTAAAATTGAACAGGCTGCGATGTTGGTAGGTATGGCTCAAAACTCATCCTATTATAATCCGCTGAGAAGGCCCGAACTTACCAAAAACCGCAGAAATGTTGTGCTTCACCAGATGCTCAGAAACAATAAATTATCGCAGCAACAGTATGATTCTCTTAAAATGCTACCGCTAGGGCTTAAATATCATAAAGTTGATCATAGGCTTGGGTCAGCTACCTATTTTAGAGAATATTTGAGAACATTATTAAATAAAGATAAACCCACCCGAAATCAATACAGCTCATTTTATGATTACCAGGAAGACAGTATTGAATGGGAAACCAACCCGCTTTATGGTTGGTGTAAAAAAAATTTTAAGCCGGATGGAGAAAATTATGACCTATACAAAGATGGGCTGCGGATTTATACAACCATAAATTCAAAGATGCAAACTTATGCTGAAGAGGCAGTAAAAGACCATTTGAAAAATGATTTGCAGATTGCTTTTGATAATGAAAAAGCCCATCAGAAAAATGCTCCTTTCTCCGGTGACCTAACTTCTGAACAAATTGAAAATTTAATGACCCTGTCCATGAAGAGGAGCGAACGGTATCGGGTATTACGAAAACAAAAATTATCGTTAACTGAAATTGAGAAGAATTTTAATACTCCCACTGAGATGACCGTGTTTTCATGGAATGGCGATGTTGATACGGTTATGACCCCAATGGATTCCATTCGGTACTACAAGCACTTTTTGCTATCGGGGCTAATGTCGATGGATCCGCACACCGGATATGTGAAAGCCTATGTAGGAGGTATTGACTACACGCATTTTCAGTATGATCATGTTACCCAGGCTAAGAGACAAATTGGATCTACCTTTAAACCATTTTTGTACACCCTTGCCATGCGTGACGGTTATTCGCCATGTACACCTGTCCCGAATGTGACTATTACATTAACTGATCCAACCTCAGGAGTATCCTGGACACCCGAAAGTGGAAGCGATGCTGAATATGAACGAAAAATGGTTTCTTTAAGATTTGGCCTGCGAAATTCTTTAAATAATATTTCAGCCTGGCTTATGGGACAATTCCAGCCAAAAGCAGTTATTGAAATTGCCAGGAATATGGGTATTAAAAGTTATATACCCGAGGTTTTATCCATTTGTTTGGGAACAGCAGATTTATCACTTTACGAAATGGTTGGAGCCTATGGAACCTACGCCAATAAGGGAGTTTATACTCAACCCATATTTGTTTCACGTATTGAAGACAAAAACGGTAACATACTAGCCACATTTACCCCACGAAAAAAAGAGGCTATTGATGAAAAAACGGCTTATCTGATGGTTGAAATGCTTGAAGGAGTTTATCAAAACGGTACTGCAGTAAGATTATGGTCAGATAATTATCCCTATAAAATACATGCGCAAATTGCCGCTAAAACAGGGACCACTCAAAACCAGTCCGACGGATGGTTTATGGGAGTTGTGCCTAATTTAGTTACCGGTGTATGGACAGGAGCAGAGGATCGATCCATTCATTTCGACGGACTTCATTTGGGACAAGGTGCTAATATGGCCTTACCAGTTTGGGCCTTGTACATGAACAAAGTTTATAATGATAGCACATTGCATATTTACAAATCGGACAAATTTGAAAAGCCTGCTGATTTTGTAGAACCTGATGATTGTATTGATGTATCAGATATATCAACTAAAAATTCAGATTCAGGAATAGATCCTGAATTACCGTTTTAATTTATTTGGCGAAAATTTTTGAGAAAACATTTTCGACCTTATCCACTTCAATCACCTCAATATCCATATTATTGGGGTGATGTTTTTTTTGGTTCGGAATAAAAATCCTTTTAAAACCTAATTTTTGAGCCTCTGAAATTCGTTGTTCAATGCGGCTGGTGGGTCTTATTTCACCTGAAAGTCCAATTTCCCCGACAAAACAGGTTCCATTTGGTATGGGCCGGTCAATGTCAGATGATAATACTGCGCAAACCACTGCCAGGTCAATTGCCGGGTCACTAACCTTTAAACCTCCTGCAATATTTAAAAAAACGTCTTTGGTTGAAAGTTTAAAACCGACCCTTTTTTCTAAAACGGCTAACAGCATGTTTAATCTCCGCGTGTCAAAACCGGTGCACGATCGTTGTGGCGTTCCATAAACGGCCGAACTAACTAACGATTGCACTTCAATTAAAAACGGCCTGATGCCTTCAACAGCAGCACAAATCGAAATTCCGCTATATTGTTTTGAGGCCGAAGACAATAAAAATTCAGATGGATTTGGGACTTCCCTCAAACCGGATTCAATCATTTCGAAAATACCAATTTCAGATGTTGATCCAAAACGGTTTTTGTTTGCGCGAATAATTCTGTAATTAAAGTTATTGTCGCCTTCAAACTGAAGAACCGTGTCTACTACATGTTCCAGTACTTTTGGCCCGGCAAGCGAACCTTCTTTGGTAATATGACCAACCAATAAAACCGGGATACCCGTTTCTTTGGCATAATATAGCAGTAAATTGGCACATTCTCTTATCTGGGAAACAGTTCCTGGTGAAGATTCAATATTCTCTGTCCGCAATGTCTGTATGGAATCAATAATAAGGATATCGGGCTTAAGATTCTTACTGTGAGTAATAACAGCTTCCGTTAAAACTTCGGCCAAAAAGAATAAATTATTATTCTCCCCATTTAATCGAACAGCTCGCATTTTTATCTGTTCGGCACTTTCCTCGCCCGAAACGTATAAAACCTTGCCCGTAAAATTTTGTGCAATTTGTAACAGTAAGGTCGATTTTCCAATACCCGGCTCTCCTCCAATCAAAGTAACAGAACCCGGAACCAGACCTCCTCCCAGAACCCTGTCAAATTCAGTGTTATGGGTTGAATATCTTTCTTGTTTACTGTCCTTAACCTCATGCAATAAAACCGGGCTGTTCCCCGACGAAAATGAATTAGCAAGTGCAGGAATTTTTGGTGATGTGGTTCGTATTTCCTCTGTATAAGTATTCCATTCGTTACATGAAGGACATCGGCCTATCCATTTGGGTGAGGTTGCACCGCAACTTTGACAAACATAAATGCTTTTTGACTTAACCATATTAGCGCTTAACCAGCTCAATGCGCATAAAAGCAGCATCGGTAGTATTGTCGGGATGCTTCCGCTTCGTGGCTTTACATTGATCGTTTGTTAACAAATCCACCCAGTACTGTCCTCTTGGATCGCGGGCATCTTTAGAATAAGTCGGATCATCATCACCAGGAAATACATCCAATACGTATCCGCTAATATTATAGGTAAGCTGAAGTGAATCTGTACCTTTAGCATTTATCCTGTAAATTACAAGTCTATCAGCAGGATAAAATTGCCAGAGTACCGTATCCGGAGTTGTTTCCGGGTTTGTAAAAGGTATCTGCTTCCAGGTACCAATTATTTTATTTTGCTGATCGCCCCGACAATTATAAAAAAAAGAAACTGCAATAAATGCAAGTATGATAAAGAGATTCTTAAACATTGGCAACGTTTTTAACCTGTTGAAAACTATTGGGTAACAAAATTAAAAATTAATTTAATCGTTCAAAATAATTTACATCAATCCGCCTTTTTTGATGATTGATGTGGATGAAAAACCTTCGATAAACTCAATAGTTTTAATTTCACCATTGTTGGCTTTTACAATATCATAACCCACGATATCTTCAGGTTTATAATCGCCGCCTTTGACCAAAATATCTGGTCTTATTTTTTTGATTAAATCATAAGGCGTGTCGCTATCAAAAAACACCACGGCATCAATAAAACAGAGTGAAGCCAGTAAACAAGCCCGGGCAATTTCACTATTAACGGGTCTGTTTTTCCCTTTAAGATGTTTAACTGAATCATCGGTATTTAACCCGATAATGAGTTTTGTTCCCAGGTCGGCTGCCATTGAAAGATATTTAACGTGGCCAAAGTGCACCACATCAAAGCAACCATTGGTAAATACTATTTTTTCATGCTTGAAATGCCACAATGAAAGAAGCCGGTTAATCTGATCCGGCTTGAATATTTTCGATTCGATTAGCTCAAACCTGGTCATGGTTACTAATCAATAATAGAATTAGTGGCAACATCGGGAAAAACGAACGAGGGTTTGAATTTTTTTGCTTCTTCAAAATCCATGCTGGCATAGGAGATTATAATAATAATGTCGCCCACTTCAACCTTACGAGCAGCCGGTCCATTCAAACATATGGAACCAGAACCTCTTTCACCTTTGATGACATAAGTTTCCAAACGCTCGCCATTATTAATATTTACAATCTGCACTTTTTCATTTTCAATAATATTGGCGGCATCCATCAAATCTTCGTCAATCGTTATACTTCCAACATACTGCAAATTAGCTTCAGTAACCCGGACCTTATGTATTTTCGACTTAACAACTTCAATATTCATCACAACAAAATTTGTTAAACAGTTTAATAAACCTCCCAAATTCTATTTCCTAAAAAAGCATCCCTCTATAAATTGGTCAAAACTTTCTGCCTTTTGAATCAGGAACTTTTTTATTAAAGCGGTGCAAAGTTAATAATTATAAATGAAATTATCTATTAACCGAACCTTCCCTGCCCATACGGCTATACAACCTATATGACCATTAATATCCTCGCTTTGTTCAACCGGTTTTAGGGTATTTTGATGAACAATTTCAAAATACTCAACGCTTAATAATTCAGTATTACTTATTTGTGTGCAAACCCATTCTATTACCTGCCCGGTGTTTTTAAATTCTTTCCATTTTTCCTGTGATTTTTTCAGTGTCTGGTAAATAACCGGAGCTACCGAACGGAATTCATCTGTAAGCAGCTGATTTCTTGAACTCATTGCCAAACCATCCCTTTCGCGTACAATCGGACAGGCGACTATTTCTATATTATAATCAAGTTTTTCAACCATTTTGCGAATAATAGCCACTTGCTGAAAATCCTTTAAACCAAAAAAAGCCTTGTGAGGCTGAACCGCATCAAATAGTTTCGACACAATCTGTGCAACACCATTAAAATGGCCTGGCCTGTGCTCTCCTTCCATCAGGGTATCCAAACCATTAAAATCAAATTGCCGGACATCCGGTTCAGGATACATTTCTTTTACATCAGGTACAAAAACTGCATGACAACCAATATTTTCAAGCAATTGAAGATCATTCTCCGTGGTTCGCGGATAGTTCTTCAAATCGTCAGCATTATTAAACTGGGTCGGATTAACAAATATGCTGGCTACGGTAATATCAGAATTAGCCAGTGCATATTCAATTAATGATAAATGTCCCCGATGAAGGGCTCCCATGGTGGGCACAAAACCAATAATATTATTCCTGTTCCTTTCATCCGCCACAAAATCATTCAGCTCCTGTTTTGTATACAATACCTGCATAAAAATTCACTAATTTTCATTGCAAAAGAAATTTAAAAAACCATTATTTCAAAATAAACTATTCAAAATCGAACCCTATTAATACCTTATATATCATTGGGTAACATGTTAATTGTTGAGATTATATAATATTTTTACTAACTTTGCACGGTCGAAAAAATAATCGAGATTTAGATGGAAAAAAAGAAAGTACTGTTTGTATCACAGGAAATTACACCTTACCTACCAGAAAGTGAAATAGCAAAAATTGGACGGGAATTACCACAAGGAATTCAGGAAAGAGGGAAGGAAATACGCACATTCATGCCAAAATTTGGATGTATTAATGAGCGAAGAAACCAATTGCATGAAGTTATCAGGCTTTCGGGTATGAATTTAATCATCGACGATACCGATCACCCATTAATTATAAAGGTTGCTTCGATACAAGCCGCAAGGATGCAGGTTTATTTTATCGATAATGAAGACTATTTTCATAGAAAGTTCGTTCTACAAGATAAAAATGGAACGTTCTTTAAAGATAATGATGAAAGGGCTATATTTTTCGCCAGAGGTGTTTTAGAAACGGTTCAAAAATTGCGCTGGGCTCCCGATATTATTCATTGTCATGGCTGGTTTACATCGCTTGTGCCACTTTATATAAAAAAATCGTTTAAAGATAATCCTTTGTTTGCCGACGCTAAAATGGTTTATTCCGTATACAACGACGATTTTAGCCAAAGCATGGACGGTAATTTTAATAAAAAACTTATGTTTGATGGTATTTCAAAAGATGATGTGTCTGTAATAAAAGAACCGAATTTTGAAAATATAACCAAACTTGCCATCGATAATTCAGATGGTATAATTTTTGGAAGTCCAAATGTAAATACCACCATTGAAAAATATTCGGTTGATAGTGGAAAACCAATGCTTACTTTTAAAAATGGAGATGAGTATATTGATGCATACTCTGCCTTTTATGACGAGATACTATCATAATATTAACCTTAATACTTTATTAGATTGAATTTAATGTTTAGATTAAAAACCTTCCTGTGGGTGGGTTTTTGTGTTAGTGGATATTTGCTTTTTTCGTGTACCGATGATGTTAGCCAGTTAGGACTTGATTTGCAGAATCCCATCGAAAAGTTGCAGGTACATAATGATTCTTCATCTGTAATACATACATATTCGGTACAGCAACCGGATTCCATAACTTTATGGCCATACTATTTACTGCTCGGATATTGCAATGACCCCGCACTTGGACAATTTCAAAACAATTTTATGACTGAAGTTTCCTTAACGTCTTTCTCCACCGATTTTGGGGATAACCCTGTTGCAGATTCCCTGGTATTATATCTGGATTATGTTGCGGCTTATGGCGACACTACGCAAACTCAGAATATTACCGTATATGAGCTAAATAAAAATCTTTCTTTAAATGATACTGCTGAAAGTATCAACAGGCAGCCCATGGAAGAATCGGTAATAGCTAAATACTATGATGCCTCGAAACCCCTGATGACTTTTTCTTTCAGACCAAATCCGGCGGATACCATGCCTCTGAGGATAAAACTTCCAAATAGTCTTCGCGACAGGCTACTCGATACCAGTTATTACCATTCACAAGATACATTTAATTTGAAGGTTTTCCGGGGATTTTATTTTGTTGCCAATATTAATGATGGTGGTGCAATAAGCTATTTTGTTGACGATGATTCAACTCGTATGGAACTCTATTATCATGACGATACGGTTAAACACGCTTACGTTTATGATATATATAATGAAACCTACAAATGCAATATTTTTAAACGAAGTTATAATCCTGATATTAAAGTGGTACCATACAAAACTACGCCCGATATAAGTTATGAACAGGATTTATTTTACCTTAAAAACAATAATGCCCTTGAAGGCAGAATTGATATTTCCGGGCTACACACCTGGGCCGATTCTGGTTTATTTACTATAAATAAGGCCGAATTAATTTTAACAGTTAAACCGCCGGAAACCCCGTCAGACAGTATCTACAAGCACCACGCATCAATAATGGTGTTTGGAATTGACAGTGTTTTTAAACGCTATTATTTGGGTGATTATTACGATTCATATAACCAAGCATATAACTCTGTTCCGTATGACACGGTTGTTGATGGCTATATTGTAAGCCTGAATTATACCATTGCCAACGCTATTAAGAATGGAGAGGATAAGGTTAGTCTGACAATTGAAACAGACAATAGCAGCATTCCTGCCAACATATCATTGGCAACCCGAACCCTATTTTTAGGGGCAAAAGCTGCTGAAAAACCAGTGAAATTAAAAATATCATATACTAAATTTAAGGATAAATAATTATGTGTGGGATTGTAGGATATATTGGTGACAAGGATGCCTATCCTATCCTCATTAAAGGACTAAAAAGGCTGGAATACCGGGGCTACGATTCGGCTGGAATTGCCTTGTTAAATGGTAGCAATTATCTGTATAAACGGAAAGGAAAGGTTAGCGATCTTGAAGCTTATATTGGTAATGAGTTGGTGTCGGGAAAAATAGGAATGGGGCATACCCGTTGGGCCACGCATGGTGAGCCAAACGATGTAAATGCGCACCCGCACGAAAGCCATCACAAAAAATTTATTGTGATTCATAATGGTATTATTGAAAATTATGCCCGCTTAAAGGAAAAACTGATTGTGCAGGGTTATAGCTTTAAAAGTGAAACAGATACCGAAGTTCTGGCTAATTTAATTGAATACATATATTTAAGAGGCGGCGTTACTGCTGAAATGTCCGTGCGAATTGCCCTGTCGAAAGTAGTTGGAGCCTATGGCCTTGTTGTAATGTGCAAGGATGAACCCGACAAACTTATTGCAGCACGCAAGGGGAGTCCGTTGGTTATTGGAATCGGACAGGGAGAGTATTTCCTGGCATCGGATGCTACACCCATTGTAGAGTATACAAAAAGTGTTATTTATATGAATGATGATGATGTGGCCGTCATTAAAAAGGATGAGCTGCAGCTTAAAACCATTCAAAATGAAACACTTACACCAAATATTCAGGAGCTTTCGCTGGATATCGGCGAAATTGATAAAATGGGGTTCGACCATTTTATGCTTAAAGAAATTTATGAGCAGCCTAAAGCTATTGGTGACACCTTTAGAGGTAGAATTAACAGTGAATGTACCAACGTTCATTTGGGGGGATTACATACAGCCTGGCCAAATTTAGAAAAAGCACGGCGTATAATTATTATTGCCTGCGGAACCTCTTGGCATGCCGGTTTGGTTGGTGAATACCTGTTTGAGGAATTTGCACGAATACCGGTGGAAGTAGAATACGGATCAGAGTTCCGCTACAGGAAACCTATAATATATAGTGACGATGTGGTTATTGCGATAAGCCAGAGTGGCGAAACTGCTGACACTCTTGCGGCAATAAGGTTGGCTAAGGAAGCGGGGGCTATGGTTTTAGGAATATGTAATGTTGTGGGTTCAAGCATTCCACGTGAAACTGATGCCGGTGTTTATACACACGCCGGACCAGAAATAGGAGTTGCCTCTACCAAAGCATTTACAGCACAGGTTACCGTTTTAACCATGATGGCCCTGAAATTAGCCAAAAAACGTTACCAGATTGCTGATGATAAATACCATCATTTGATTAAAGCCTTAACAGAGATCCCCGCAAAAATTGAACAGGCTTTGCAGGAAAACGATCATATCAAGAACATCTCAAAACTCTATATGAATAAAAACAATGCATTGTACCTGGGCCGTGGATTCCTTTTCCCTGTTGCCCTGGAAGGAGCATTAAAGCTGAAAGAAATTTCATATATCCATGCTGAGGGTTACCCTGCTGCTGAAATGAAGCACGGCCCCATTGCTCTTATTGACAAAGATATGCCGGTGATTGTAGTAGCCACAAAGGATAGTTCGTACGAAAAAATTGTGTCGAATGTGCAGGAAGTAAAAGCCCGGAACGGCATTGTAATAGCAGTTGTAACCCAGGGTGATGACACTATCAGCAAAATGGCCGATCATGTAATTGAAGTTCCGGAAACCCCTGAGCATCTTGCACCATTATTATCGGTAGTTCCTTTGCAATTATTGTCGTACCATATTGCTGTAATGAGAGGCTGTAATGTTGACCAGCCAAGGAACCTGGCCAAATCGGTTACTGTTGAATAATTATTTTACCAGCATTTCATTGTTGGGATTTTGCAAAGAATGTTGGGACAATGTTAATTGTGCTCCTGAAATGAAATTTATTCATCAATATACTGGTAATAAAACGGCTGCCTTAATAGAATGCAAAGAAGGCACTTATCTTTATATTTTTGAAGTTGAGTGATTGATTTTAGACATTCCCCCTCTCGTCCGCGTTTAACTTCGTTGAGCTCCCCCGATGCTTCGGGATCGGTTGCAACGCGGAATTTACAATATAAAAGGAAAGTGAAATAAACGGGTAAGTTGCTTTGTCATGAAAATGATCAAATTCTGGTCCACATTTCCCATAAGATGTGTTAATTGTTATAGTATAAGGTCGATTACTATATGGGCATGCTTCTATGTTTAATTGATTCCTAACGAGAAATTATTTTTTGTGGGAGAATTTTTATCTGTCATTTTGCTGATAATTTTATGTATGTTATTAGAACATTGCGTTGTTTTGTTTTAAAACATTGTTTAGCTTTGTTCCTGAGAGCTAACTTAATTTTATAATGAAATGAAGCTAAAATTGTCTCAACAGCAGATTGGAAAACGAATTATGGAACTACGAAAAGCTAAAGGAATGTCACAAGAACATTTGGCTAAAAGTATTGGAATATCCAGACCCTCGTTAGCTCAAATTGAATTAGGCAATCGGAGTGTTGATGTATTTGAGCTGATATATTTGTCCCATGTTCTTGGTTTTTCAACAGATGAATTTTTATCTCCTGATTTCAAAACTGAAGATGAAATTCACAATGAAATAGAAAAAGAGGAAAAGAAAACCGATTTGCGAATATCAGTTCCTGAATTACAAATCAGCAAATTCAAAAATGTGCTTCTGTATATTTTAGAACGATGTGCCGGTAAACCAAACGTTGGCGAAACAGTGCTGAATAAACTACTCTATTTCTGTGATTTTGATTTTTATGAACTCTATGAGGAGCATCTTACCGGATCAAGATATAAGAAATTGCCTTATGGACCTGTCCCGCAAAAACTTAACACAATAATTAATCAAATGATTAATAAAGGTCAGTTGAAAAGAATAAAAACAGAATTTCACGATTTTCCACAGACAAGATATATTCCTCTGGAAAAATCAGATTTGAAACAGTTCTCGGCAGCTGAAAAAACTGTGATTGACCACGTTATTCTGCAAATGAGCGACTGGAATGCAAACAAGATTAGTGAATATTCTCATAAAGATATGCCGTGGCTTGCAACCAAAGAAGGTGATTTTATAAGTTACAACCTGGCTTTCTATCGTGAGTTGCCTTATTCTGTTAGAGTTTATGACGAAGAAAATTAAACTTTAAAATGGAATTTGAATTATTACCTGAATACCAAAAGGACTTGAAGAAACTTCTTAAGAAATATAGAACTTTGATAAGTGATGTTGAAGATGTTAAAAAAGTCTTAAGCGTTCGACCTGATGCCCAGGAACCATTCAGCTTCAGAATTGATGGCCTGGGTATTGAAAGTTGCGTTATCAAGGTGAAGAAAATTGCCGGCGATAGCTTTAAAGGTAAAGGAAGCAGTTCTGGATTTAAGTTGATTTATGCATATTTCAAAGAAATTCCGAAAATTGTTTTAGTTGAGTTATATCATAAGAGCAATAAAGAGAATGAAGACAGAGAAAGAATTTTAAAATATTTTAAATAATGGAGATTATTGAGCAGGCAGAAAAGGAAATGTAATAACCATCAAAGACACGAGGAACATCTGGCAAAATATACTGTGAATGTCGAGGATAATGCAAAGCTTGAATTAACTAACCGGAAATGTAAAATAAAACGTCGATCCTTTATCTACAATACTCTCAACCCAAATATTACCTCCCAATAATTCTATAATATTCTTTGATATGGCTAAGCCTAAACCTGTTCCCCGATATACCCTTCCCTCCTCTGAATCAACTTTTCTGAACCGGTCAAAAATAAGGTCGATGAATTCTGAAGGAATCCCCATTCCCGTATCCCGGACATAACAATGAGCTATTTCTCCCTCCTGTTTACAACCGAATTGGATGTTTCCTTTTTCAGTAAATTTTAAGGCATTATCCAACAGGTTAATTAATACCTGTTTTATTCTTAATTCATCTGTTTTAACTATTAACGATTCGGGCATGTCCAGCGTTAAATCAAGGGGCAATAAGTCTTCGCTTATTTTTTTTGAATATATATATTTCATTTCAGTAAACACGGCAACCAGGTCAAACTCTGATTTGAAAATATCTATCTGACCCGATTCAATTTTGGCTATGTCAATAATATCATTAATTAAGCTTAAAAGTGATTGGCCGCTGCTATGAATAAACGTTCTGAATTTCTTCCTTTCCTCAGGAGTATAAATAGTTTCATCTAATAATTCGATAAAACCAAGAATTGCATTCATCGGGGTTCTGATTTCGTGGCTCATGTTAGCCAAAAAACTTGTTTTTAATGCATCCGATTCTTCGGCTTTATCTTTGGCAATTTGTAATTCATTAGTACGCTCCTCGATTAATTTTTCAAGATTCTGGCGGTGGTACTGAAGTTCTTTGTTTTGCAACTGTATTTGTTCGGCCTGTTCATTTGCCAGATCACGCTGCGAAATTAATTCTTCCTGTTGCATCAAAAGTTCCGCCTGGTTTTCTTCAAGCAAAGTATTTACCTCCCGCAAATCCTTTGTCCTCTCTTTTACTAATTTCTCAAGAATCCTTTTCTTTCTTTTTATTGAGTTAATTCTCAAGTAGTACAGCAACAACAACAATCCACAGATTGAAATTATTAAAGAAATAATAAACCATGAACTTTTGTAAAAGGGTGGTTTAATAGAAATTTCAAGGTAAGTCGTGTTACATGGCGAAGAAAAATCGTTTATAGATGCCTGGATAGCCAGTTTATGATGACCCGGATTTAGGTTTGTAAACGAAATAAAATTATTAAATCCAAGGTTTATAAAGTGCTCGCTTTCCCCTTCGAGTTTATACCTGAATTTGGTTTTTCCGTTACATGTAAATTGAAGCGCTGAAAAACTTATGGTAAAATTGTTTTCCAAATAAGATAAATTCAATTCATCAGTGGTATACAAAGGTTTTGATAATATAGTTGTGCCGTTTAGTTTATCTCCCACTTCTATTTCGTTATTATTAACTACCAGATGGGTGAACACTACTTTTAAATTTTCATCGTCTTGTTTAATATCATCAGGATTAAAATAAATCAGGCCTTTAATCCCTCCAAAAAACAATCTTCCCTTATTATCACTTAAGGCCGAATTATATCTGAATTCATTGCTTAGCAATCCGTCTTCCTTATAATAATTTTCAAAAAAGCCTGTATGTGCATCCAACTTTGACAAACCATTATTTGTACTTATCCAAAGATTATTGTGTTTATCGGTCACCAATCCATAAATAAAATTATCGGGCAATCCATCTTCTTCTGTAAAGCTCTGCACCGCTCCAGTTTGCCTGTTAATTCTATTCAAACCATTAACCGTTCCCACCCAAAGATTTGAATCCGCATCAAAAACCAGTGAAATAACCTCATTATTGCAAAGAGAATTTAAATGATTAAGGTTTTGTGAAATGGTGGTTACTTTCTCTGACCGGGTATCCATTATTTTTAGTCCTCCGCCATAGGTAGCAATATAGATATGGCCATTATTGTCACCAATAATTTTCATAATAAAATCTATTTTGGAATTTAAACCGTGCGCATCGTTCAGCGAATAATTTTTAAACCTCCCGTTTTGGGGATCATAGCTGCATAATCCTCCTCTGATCGTTCCAATCCAGAAAAAACCATCTCTGTCTTCATAAATGGTTCGCACGAAATTACTGGGTAACGAATTTTTAACACCGCCTTTTGCGGTAAGATACCTGAATTTTTTCGTTTTTTTGTTATAGATATTAATGCCCCCCAGGTAGGTCCCTATCCAAATTTCTCCATTACTGGCTTCATAGATACAAACAGCAACATTATTATTGAGGGCCCTGGAATTATTGTATTCTTCAAAAAAATAATGAAATTTCTGCAAAGTGGAATCAGCATAATTAAGTCCGCCTTCAGTCGCTATCCAATAATTTCCTTCTGAATCCTGGTAGATACAATTTACCCGGTTATCGCAAATAGAAATATCATTCCCCGGAATATGTGAAAGATTATAAAATGGTTTTTGTTTTAAATTAATACGATCAACTCCCGCATCGGCCATACCAATCCAAAGTTCATCATCCTTATCTCTGTATAACGCGTTAATAGAGTTGCTTGCCAGGCCTTCGTCATGATAAATGTTTTGCCTGTACTCCCGAAAAAATCTGTTAGCACCATGATTTAACTGGTAAACCCCACCTCCATCGGAACCTATCCAAATATCACCATTTAAGCCCGCGACAAGATTTCTGACCATGTTTTGGCCGGTACTGGTTAAATGTATTGGATAGTAACCATAGTAACGCCACTTATTGGTCGATTTACTTAATTCGTTCAGACCACCCCGCTCTGCACCCACCCAAACTTTGCCAAGAGTATCATCATAAACCGACCATAAATTATTATCGTTTATGGTATTTCCATCTTCTTTTTTAAGTACCTCAACGGTTTCATTCTTTAGGTTCAGCTTATCAAGCCCTCCCCCATGTGTCGAAATCCATAAATAATCAGGGGATGAAGTATTTATCCCTGTAATAAAATTATTTGAAATACCATTGGAATCACCATCAGTATGTTTAAACTGCCTGAAGTTATCCGTTTTTTCTATGTATTTGTTTAAACCGTTACGGGTACCTATCCATATATTTCCCAGTAAATCCTGGTAAATTACATTTATGTCATTTGAACAAATAGCAGATGTGTCATCCGGATGGTATTCATATCTTTTAAATTTCCTTTCTCCATGCAAATACAGATTTAATCCACCCCCTTCCGTCCCAATCCACAACCGGCCTTTCGAATCTACAAATAACGCTTTTATCTGGTTGTTGCTTATGCTGGTTGAATCCGATTCGTCATAATAAAAAGCTTCGAACTGATAGCCATCGTAACGGTTTAAGCCATTCTGTGTTCCCAACCAAATAAAACCAAAATTATCCTGTACAATAGCACTTACCGTATTTTGGGACAATCCGTTTTCAATAGTTAAGTGCCTGAATTGATAATAATTGGGCTGCCCTTTTGCGTTAGAAAGCTGAAAAAAGCATAGCGCAATTATACAATATAAACCAAATAAAATTTTATTCATAGTCATTCATAAAATAGACTTTATTTAATTTTGGTCAGGCTTTTATAAATACTATTTCAGGTATGAAATTATAATATCCTTGGGATTTAAAGATAATCATAAATTTAGATTATCATATTTCCCCGCTATTAATTTTGATTTCGATAAAATATTTGCAGCCAATATCAGTTTTTATTTGAAATCACATTTTCTTAATTACCCCTCTCACCACATCTGTTGGGATGGGCTGTCTCAAAAGTATTAAAATGAATATAAAGCCATAAAACCACAAAGACACCAAGAAACACAAGGCGTTAAAAATTAACACCTTACAAATTCGTGAATTTTAGTGCCTTTGTGCCTTGGTGGTAAAAAAATTACTTTTGAGACAGCCTCAAAAAGAGGAACCCGAGGCAAAGCCTCATGGAATTTTAATTAAAAATCGTAATAAAAATTCTGTAGTGAAGTCCTGATCCCAAACGTGATTAAACTGCTTTTATTGGTATTTGCCAAGGAGCTTTCAGAGCGGTTTGTATAACTTACGTAGATGTTTAAATTGGTAGATGGGTTTACCAGGTATGCCAGGGTAAGAGTGGTATATTTCAAATAAACAGGGTTTGCCTGCCCTAATTTATTATAGTACTGATGAGCGGCATCGGGGTATAATTTAAAAATATCGTTGCCAAAATTCAAGCCCGCCGTATCGCTTCCGTGTTTGGCATAACTGTATCTTCCTTCAATGAATATCCTTTTATAATTATACCTGATAAATGAAACCGATTCCAGAAAATTCGACCCCAGCGGGTGGGCCAGCGATACATTGTAATGACCGTAGTTTTTCAACGTACTGATATGTGAATACATATAGGGCCGCACAAAATTTACTTCAGTTTGCATATCCAGATGCCTGACTTTAAACAAATCGAACGTTTTGTACCCCAGTTGCATGGCATATTTATTGCTTGCCGAACCCCACAACACCGTGGTATCAGCCGGATTCCTAAAATGATTTATTCCGGCCTTTATGTCGCTCAGCTTAAATTCGTCAATCATAAGCTGGCCATACAAAACCTGATTTTTAAAGAGTGTGATTTTACCGGTTGCCCCAAGTAGCACATTATCGGGCGAACCCACCGAAAACTCAACCGGACGGAAGAAAATAACCGGGTTTGCGTAGTTTATGTCGAATCCCCGTGTCCCCAGGCTGTCGGCATTTTGCCATACAATAGCCTCAAATAATCCCAGGTTGAGCCATTTGGTAACACTCCAATCGAGGTAATGAAAAGCTCCCCACTTTTTGTCGTAAGGCTCTCCATAAGGGTATTTGGTAGTAAAATCCTGGAACTGCATCCATAAATTCATGTACTTAATGTTCCAAATATCGGTAGTAATTTTAAAGAAGGGATATGAAAATGCATAGTCGGAAAGCAGTAACGACCGATAGCCATCACCAATAAAATTCTTGCCATGACCAAACTGAAAGTTGAAATATTTACCTGCCTGGTAACTAATATAAGCATCAGAAAAAGCATAATCGTAACCGGTTTTATCAAAGCTTTTTGGCCTGCCCTGTCCGGGTAAAACATGAGTTTGGGAAACCAGTTGATGCCGGTAATCGTTAAACAATGCCTGGTTTTCATAAAAAGAGGTTGAAAACGAAAGGTTTTTACCAATAGCACCGTTTATTAAAAATCCTCGCGTATTGATCCAGCTCGTTCCGCTATTTTCACTTCCACGGCCGGCTTCGAAGTTAAAAAGGGGATCGATGGTAAATTTTAAATCCTTTTTATTGAATCGTATAGTATTATGATTAAATACCAGGTCGGCAAACTTATTATGGGTTGGTATTTTATACAGGGTGTCGATGTTAACCACCGAATCGACCTGGTGCATCAGGAAAGGCTTTACCGAAGTATGAAACCGTTGATCGGCCTGGTACACATAGCGATCGTAATGCCTGAACATTTGGTTCTGGTAAAGTGAATACGACTCCTGAGCTTGTGCTGGAAGTGTAAAGAAAACGGTAATAAGTAATAAGAAAATAGTTGCTTCGGCTCCGTTCAGCAACAGGGAAAATAATTTAATGAAAAGCTTTTTGCCTTTAGGGGCTTTTTTATTGTTGGTTGTTTTTAATATGTAATATTTCTTTTTCCAGGTCATAACTTTTCCAGAAATAGTTCAGGGGTTAAAAGTAAGCATAAAAACCCCACCGTAACAGGCAATTACACGAAATGTTAAATTGGTTTGATTATTCGGGGTAAAACCGGGGTTGCAGAGTAGAAAGGTTGCAAGGTGACAGGGTAATTGGTTGCAAGGTAAACGGATTTCAGGGTAAAAAAGTCTGGGTAAAGGTTACTGAGCGGAGTCGAAGTAACCGAACACGAATTTCAACACCTGATCAGGGTTTAGCTTCAACCGATTCAACTATTTTAGCATCTTTGTAAGTGACGGTACGTACCAGGTCGCCATTATCGTTATAAAAATAGCGTTTGCCGTTGATGAGTTTTCCCTTTACAAAATCGCCTTCGCGATCGATTTTTTTAAACTCATTATAGGTTTTGTAATACCCGGTTTGTGTAAAAAAGTCGGGTTTGGCCGGAGTCTCGGTTGCATCAATCTGTTGGGTTTGTTTAGCTGTTTGCTTAACGCCGGGCTTTTCGGTAATGGCATATTCTTTAATAGATGATACCACCACTTTGCCTTCCACAAAGTTCATTTCCGATTTTATGCTTCCATCGTTATAGTACTCAGTAAGTACCCCTGTTTTTTTGCCATCAGTCCAGTCGCCTTTTATCATTAGTGAACCATCGCTGTAATAGTAACGTTGCTCACCGGTCCGGCGCCCCGATTCATTATAGGTCCAGTCGTATGCAAGGCTGCCGTTTTCATGATAATACTTATACGCTCCCACCCATTTGTTGATTTTCCAGACTCCCTCCTCTGAAACTTTACCGTCCTCGTAATAAAACTTAGCCGGCCCGTCGGGACGATTTTTCAGGTAAGTTATTTCATGTTTTATTTTTCCCGAAGGATAATAACCTTTCCAGATTCCTTCTTTTTTATTATCGACATACTCTCCCTTTTCTTCAAGGTTTCCTGCTTTGTCGAGCACCACCCATACTCCCTGTTTTTTATTTTCAGCATCGCGTAGGTTAACTTTTTCACCCTTGTAAGTTTCCGACGATTGTGCGAAAGCCTGAAAGGAAGAAAGAAACACCACCGCTATCAGAAAATATTTCACCATGGACTGGTTTTTTTATCAAAAATAACATTTTTAAGTATTTATTGAAAAATAAATTTCCCGTTGCCTGGTAGTGTGTTTATAAAGTTCAGTTTAAATACGCCGGGCTATTACATCAACTTAAAGTTTTTTTCAATTAATTATTTTCTCGAAACATCAGTACCGGCTAAGAACTCTATTGCATATTCAAGTTGTTTATCCGATTTACTTTGCAGGTCATCTTTGATTTGTGTGACAAGTATATCAGGAACAATGCCATTCCATTCTATGGGTGTTCCGTCATATTTCAGGTAATTTGTTGTACTGACTCTGATCTTTATTCCACTGGGGAGTTCGTAATATTTAGGATTCCCGGCACCACCTCCGGTTGTATCACCTATAATAGCAACATTATCGGTCTGTTGCTTTTTCATTACAAAATGCTCGGTTGAACTAAAACATTTACCATTTGTCACATGGCAAACCCTGTCGGGCCATACAATTTACAAAAATTAGTTATAAAAGGTAAATGTTCTTTCGTTTAAGGTTATCTCCAGCTTGTTTCCATCAATTACACAGCCAAAATAAGTAAAACTCACTGCACTCTCTTTATTAATCACTATAATACTATCATCGGGGAAATACGACCAGCTTGAATACAGTACCCGTGTACTATCGTAACGGGTAAATATTATTTGGTTCTGGGGTTTGGGGATAAATTCAATAGTTTTATAACCGCCACTGCGGTTTGCCGGATCCTGGGCCCAGATTTTATCAGTTAATGTCGCTGGTTGGTTCAGTTTTAAAGGCCATTCCAGTTCGTTTGAACCTTTTTTACAGGAGACAAGAAATAATGCCAAAAGAAAAAAACAAACCCTGATTAATTTCGATACCCTGTCCATAATTAAGAAACAAAATAATTTATCAGCTAAAGATATAAAAAAGAATAAGAATCCTCGCTTTGAATTTTGATAGTTAGTTTATTTACATTAATAACAAGCACTTAATTAGGGATTAACCCCAATTATTCCTAAAAACAATTGTTCTCTGCAACAGCGATTAAGTCCATCTAAGATTTTGATTACATAAAGGACCCACTAAAAACTTTTGTTTTTTTAGAAAAGTGGTTTCAGCAGTAAATTAAATCTGCTTACCATAAAAACCGCCACTCAAATTAAGAAATTATAATCCCAATTGCAGCAAGGCCCTTTCTTAATAATCGGAAGCAAAAAGGGGTTTTTTATTAACAAATGACAGCTTGCGCCTAAAATAAATTTGGATTTTACTTTATTATTCCTTTAGTTTGCTTAGTAGTATAATTCAACCAATAGATCAATGTAGCCGAATCGATTAACTAATCCCTTAAGGATTTTATAAAAAGTTTGGTGTATTGTTCTGTAACCTTATAAAACATTAACAAGGGCATTATGTGTAATTTAAACATTAACCGTCAAAAAGGAATTATAATTTCGGCATTCCTTGTTATTACCGGTTTTTGCTATGCCCAAAATAACGGGGTAAAAATGATTGCATCGCCCCGGCGCGATTCCATCATGCTGCGATGGGCACCCACCAATGCCGCTACGTGGCAACTGGCCAACGAATACGGCTATATGGTAACCCGGGTTACCATTACCCGCCGGCACAGGGTGGTGAAACAAGTTACCAAAACCCGGCTTACGGACGAACCCATAAAACCCCAACCCCTAAAAAACTGGGAGCCTTATGCCAATGATAAATACGTAGCTGTTGCTGCCGAATGTATTTTTAATCCCACCTATACAGGTGTTCCAACCGGTACGAACCCATTTGCCGCCTATCAGCAATATAAAGAAACCCAACACCGGTTTGGCTTTGCCCTGTATGCTGCCGACCAATCGTTAAAGGTGGCAGAGCTGTCGGGTTTATATTTTGTTGATCGTAGTGCTATGCCCGATGAGAAATACCTTTACCGGGTATATATTTGCAGTCCCGATTCGCTGGCGGTTGATACAGCCAGTGTTTTTACAGGCATCAGCGACTATGCCCCGCTGCCCAAACCCCTGGAATTAACCGCAGAATGGGGCGATAAAAATGTGGAACTATCCTGGAATTGCCTTTACCTTAAGCCTTATTATAACGCCTATGTGGTTGAAAAATCGACTGATAAGGGCAAAACCTACCGTCGCGTAAGCGATTTAAATACCCTGCAGCTTGCCGCAAAAGGAATTAATACTGAAACCGGATATTTTTCAGATACCCTGGCCAATAATACCGACACCCTGTATTACAGGATCAGGGGCATAACCGCCTTTGGGGAGCTTAGCCCGCCTTCGGACTCTGTTTTTGGAAAAGGCTGCCTGCCCCTGACCGGTGCCCCCGTTTTTATCCAAAGTGAACTTATCCATAACCATTTTATACGGATAGCATGGATTTACCCCGATGATATGAATGATCATATCTCGGGGTTTGTTATTTACAGATCGACAAAACCCAAGGGGAAAAAGCAGGCAATTTACCGGGGCAATGACCCGGCTGCCAGGGAGTTTACCGATAGCGCGCCCGGTATGACCAACTATTACCTTATTGCGGTGTATAACGCCCATGAACAAAAGCTAAGCCCCTATCCTGAATATGTACAACGGATTGACTCTTTTCCGCCCAAAGCGCCTAAAGGTTTTACCGGGTTTATTGATTCAACGGGGGTTGCACATTTAGGTTGGCAGCCCAATACTGACGACGACCTGGCCGGTTACCGCATTTACCGGGCCAATAACCCAACGTTTGAATTTGCCCTGATTAACCCATCCGTTATTAGCGACACTGCTTTTGTGGATACCGTTAGCCTTAAAGTGCTTAACAAGTATATATATTACCGGTTAAAAGCCGTTGATGTGCGCGACAACCTATCGGCTTTTTCCCCCATACTTGCCCTGAAAAGGCCCGATATAATTGCCCCGGTGCCGCCGGTGCTGAAAACTATTGCGCTTGCCCCTAAAGGAAAGGCCGAAATTACCTGGGTTAACAGCTCAAGTGACGATGTGGTGGCACATAAGGTTTACCGAAAACAGGACACGGATACCGCTTTTACCGCAATTGCCCGTTTGGATAAGCAGGATGCTGCAAGCACTACCTTTACCGATAAAACCGTAAAGCCCGGACACAAGTATACTTATTATATATGTGCGGTTGACGACAGCCGGTTGGTGTCGCATCCTTCACATAACGGGTATCTTAACATGCCACCGGGTAAGCCGGAGACTATGCGGCTAAAGAAAAAGGTGTATACCGACCGGGTAAAGCTCAGCTGGGTACTTGAAATGGATAAACCGCCCGAAAAAGTTTTGGTATACCGCAGTGTTAACCACAGCAGCATGCAACTGCTGGGTTATTCTGAAACCGGTGAGTTTACCGATAACCGGCTGGCTCCCGAAAAAGACTATTCCTATTGTATTAAGGTGATTTTTACCGATGGCACCAGTTCTGCCTTAAGCAAACCCGTAATGATAAAAATGTGATGAAAAGGTTAGGGCAGATATATAGAAGGTTTATTCCGGGCTTGAAGGTTTGCCTGTATGCCGCTCTTTATTCCCTAAAGTTTAGTTCACCGACCCATGGTAAAAAAGGATACCCTTGCCAACGCGCACCTTTAAATTCCCTAAAGGGAACCGCGCACAAATACGGGTTTTTGACTGTAGGGTTAATTGTATCGTTTTTAAATGCTGTTGCACAGAATATTGAGCGCATACCTGATGCACCCTGGATTAATGCAAACGGGGGAATTACCATAAGCCAGCTTAGTGGTTTTTCAACCGACTCGTTAGCCCCGGTGCAGCCCCCGGCGTACTTTTTATCGGGGAATATAAATACCCGTTTGTTCGATGGGGTGGATTTGCCGGTTTCGTTTATGTATACCAATGATGCGCTTACCCAAAGCCTGCCCCAGCCTTTTAACCGATTCTCCATGAGCCCTTCGTACAAATGGGTGAAAACCTACCTGGGCTATACCAGTATGACTTTTTCGCCCTATACCCTGGCCGGACATGAATTTTTAGGCACGGGTGTGGAACTTACCCCAAAAGGAAAGTTTAAGGTTTCAGCCATGTTTGGCAGGCTCAATAAAGCCGTTGAACCCGATACGTTGGGGACAGAACCTTACTTTAAACGATTAGGAGGCGGGTTTAAAATGGATTGGTGTGAAGAGTGGGCGGAAGTGAGTATAAATACTTTCAAAGCAAAAGATATTCCAAATTCAATTATCATTAATAACACCGATAGTGTTATCCTGAAACCGGAGGATAATATGGCTCTGGGAGGCTCGGTTAAACTAAAATTACCCGGTAGTATTTCGGTGATGACCGAATATGCGGTTAACTTTATGAATCATAATCTTTCAAGATCAGATAGCATGCAAAGCCCTTCACATCTTATCTTCAATAATAATGGTGATATATCGCGGTATGATGCCTTTAAAGCCTCGGTGGCACAATCGTCGAAAATCGGGAAAGCAGGTGCCACATATGAAAGGGTATCACCAAATTATGCTACGCTGGGAGCTTACTATTTTAATAACGATTTTGAAAATATAACGGCTGATTTTTCCACCTCGCTTATCCCCAAAGTAAACCTTATGGTGAATGTCGGTTTTCAGCGTGACAATATCAGGGAACAAAAGGCTCAAAACAGCCGGAGGTTTATTTACTCGGTTAACGGAAGTTTTGCCGCCTCGAAAAAACTATCGCTAAACGGAACAATGACCAATGTACAGACCTATATGCATATTCGCGATATTTACAAGGAGCTGGCGCAGACCAATCCTTACCAGAATCTGGACACACTGAGCTTTACGCAGATAAACGTAACCGGATTTTTTAATGCGAATTATGTGCTGCAAAGTACGAGTAGCCGCAGGCAAAACCTGAATGCCTCAATCACTTACCAGCAGGCATCGGAGGTTCAATATAATGATACAAAGTTTACAGGAAATAAAATTTATAACGGCATGCTCTCATACCAAAATTCATTTATCCCTGTTAAGCTGAACCTTAGTGGCACAGCGAATTATAATTATAATATCATGCCGACCTCAACGGTTGAAGTACTTAGCCTGAACCTATCGGTGCGAAAGGCTTTTTATGAAAAGTTCAATACCTCGTTATCCACTACTTACAGCAGCGAATCAGATGCTGGGCACATCATCAATATTCGCTTAGCGGGGGGATATACCTGGCTTGAGCGGCATAATTTTAACCTTGGGCTGACCCTGGTTAACACAACCGGATTAAGAGAAAAGACAGATTACGGAGGAAACTTCACTTACAGTTACCAATTTAATTGCTCCCTGAAAAGGGAAAACAAAGAATTCTGTTTTGAAGGTAATTTTTGATCAATGAAATACTTAATAACCATAGGGTTGATAATATCTGGATGGTACTCATGCTTAAGCCAGGTCTCCGTCGATGATTACTTTGATGAATTTCGTGTGACCCGGGTAAGTAATGTGAATACCGAAAAACAAATCCTTAATGAAACTAACCAGCGAAAACTTATCCGTGCGCTGGAACCTTATTTTAATGACACGCTCATAGAAATCCGCCGAAAGGCTTATTATTTAACTTACCGGAAATCGACCGGCGAACCCGAAAGGAATCAGGATTTGGCTATCCATCAGTTTATAAAGGGTTGTGCCGATGAAAACAGCAATATCGTCAAACAGAATCTAGGGTATCTGAAACATTTTAATAAAAAGGCTTTTGACCGAAAAGCGGAAACTGCGCTTGAAGAACTGTTGCCAAACCCCAGATATGAATATTACAGTGATATTTATTTGCTGGCAGGGTTTTTAGGGGTTGGTTATGAACTGATGCAAAGAAAATATCTGCATGCCGATACGCCGCCAAAACAGAAATGGACACTGCAGCTGGCCCTGGCGCGGATGGGTGACAAAAAGGCGGTAGACAACTGCCTGGCCTGGGTTAAGGAACAAGATACCAACAGTGACCTAATGACTTATGTAATACCCGATTTGATTTACACGCACCAGAGAGCGGCCTGTGAATATTGCATCGGTATATTGAACAGCGATGAAAAAGATTGCCTGTCGCCCAATGCGGAATCGTCGGCAAAGGTATTGTGCGGATACCGGGTGATGGAGCTATTGGCATCGGCAATTATAGGATTTCCCTATAAAACAGATGCTTCAGGGACTTTAACAACTAATGATTATACAACTGCTTTGAATGAAACCAGGCGATGGTTTAAAAACCATCCCGATTTTGAAATGGATTATAATAAATATTAACCATAACAATTTACATCGATGAAGTATACCCTGCTCATCCTTATGCTGTTAATTGTAATAAGCTGCCAAAAAATGCTGGCGCAGAATGAGGTCTTAGACCTTGATGCTATCCTGCACATAGATGAACAAAGGCTGGCAAAAATAGATGCTGCTTTTGCCGCAATGAACCAGGTACAAAGAGCCGGTGCTTATATTGAATCGATTGCTGATTTGGTAGGCAGCCAGACTGTCCCTTTGCCCGTCGGGATTAAAAAAGGCGACTATGAACTCATTATCCAAAAAATTACCTATGATGCCGTGACCGAAAAATTTAAAATTTTTGCCAGTTGTGCTTTTACTTTTAAAGAAAACGGGCAAAAAATAGCCTTTGAGGGCGAAGCTAATATTGACGGGCAAAAAGGCCTGGGAACAACGGGGTCCTTAAAATTAATTGCCCCGGTTAAACGCGATATGGGCAAGCAATTAACGCTTGTTGTATTAAATGATACCAAAGTAAATTTTGGCTGCGAGGGTATTGAGTCGTTTGATGCCCGGCTCGGGTTGCTGATTACCTCTGATAAAATTATTGAAGTTTCGGCTGATGGAACTCCCACCGGTAAACCTGTTGCAACCCTTTTTGAATCCAGTTTTACCAACTTCGACCGGTTTACAGCTTCCTTCTCGTTCAACCATTCATTTATGTTTAAGGGGTTGAATGACGTGATTTTTACCTTAAAAGGGGCCGTTATTGACCAGGATGATATTTCTACCCCTTCATCCATTCAGTTTCCTGAAAACTATTTTGGTGACCGGAATGCATCAGAGAAAAATCTGTGGCGTGGAATTTCCATAAGCGAAGCCTCGGTGGCTCTGCCCAGGGCGTTGAAAAAACCCGATGAAAACGGAAATACCGGTGAAAGGATAACCCTGGCGCTTAAAAAAGTTATATTCGATAACAACGGGTTTAGTGCTTATGTTGAAGCCGATAATATTCTGCACAACAATGCCCTGCCCAAAGGTCAGTGGGGCATATCGGTTAACGATATATTACTCGATCTGCAAAAAAATGAATTAATCGGGTTTGGCTTTGGTGGTGAATTAAATATCCCGCCCTTTGGTGATAATTCGCTTACGCCTTACCAGGCAAGCTACAACGCTAATACGGGCGAATACGATTTTACAGCTGGGTTAAAAGGCAGTTATGAATTCCCGGTTTTCAGGGCAAAACTTGATTTGCTTGAAACCTCAACCATCGAGGTTTTAATGCGCGATTCGGAGATTTATCCCTTTATTAATGCCTCGGGTAAAATATCCATTAATGCGCCCATTAATGAGGAAGATTCAACCAAAAAGTTTTCGCTGCCCGATGTCACTTTTGAACAGATGCAAATATCGCGCGAAGAGCCTTGTATTAAAATCGGGGCCATTGGGGTAAGCGGCAATATCACATCACCAAAAATAGCGGGATTTGAGCTGTCCATCAGCGACATCCGGGCCTTTAACGACAGCAGGGGAACAGGGTTGGCGTTTGATGCAGGGATTAAGCTCAATGAATTATTTGAAGGGAAAACGGGTATCCTGTTATTTGGCGATTACAGGAAGTTCAAATTCGACCACCTGGGATTAGACAAAGCCTACGTGGCTTACAATTCAAACGCGTTTTCCCTTTCGGGAGGGGTAATGTTCAAAAACGGGGATGCCGTTTATGGCACCGGATTCAGGGGAGAACTAGCCTTAACTGTAGTAGATAAATTTAGTTTTAAGGCCGTTGGGGTTTTTGGAAAATACAACGACTACCGTTACTTTTTAACGGATGTGTTTTTTGATGTAGACCCGTCGGCCGGGATCCCTGTGACTGCCCTTTCATTTTACGGGTTTGGCGGAGGAATGTATAAGCATATGCAACAGTCGGCGCTGCCTTCAGCCTCTGAATTTGGGGCTTCGTTGTCGGGAATAAATTATGTGCCCGATAAAAAGGTGGGAATGGGTTTTATGGCTGCCACCAAATTTGGCCTGTTGGGTGCGCCAGGTGCATTTAATGCCAATGTGAGTTTCGAAATACAGTTTAACCAAAACCAGGGGGTAAATTTTATCCAGATGCGGGGCGAAGGGGCTTTTATGAATGCCCCGGAAAAACTGGGTAGTTTACACGATAATATCAACCAAAAAGTAAAGCGTTTTGAAAGAAACTCCGGGAAGCTGAGCCTTGCTAAAAAATCTGATTTAGGTGTACCCGACCTGAAAAGCACAAATATACTATCTGCCAAAATGAATTTTTTTTATGATATGGCGAACAAAACCTTTACGGCCGATCTGGCAACCTACCTGGATGCCGGTTATATAAAAGGCATTGGTGCACAAGGCAAACTGGGCTGGGCTTCGGCCCGGGTTTCGCCCTCGGGTTGGTACACTTATATTGGCACCCCTACCGATAGGTTGGGCATAGATATCGTAAACCTGGTAAAGGGGACCACCTATTTCATGATGGGTGATAACATTCCCGAATTACCGCTGCCGCCCGATAAGGTTTACAGTAAGCTATCGGCAGAAAAAAGGGCGCAGATACAAAACCGGCAGACCGGAGGAATGGACCAGGGTTCGGGCCTGGCTTTCGGCCAGTCGTTCCGCGTGGGTTTCGATGCCAGGTTATTTCCTTTTTATGCCTCGATGGATGTTGAGCTGGGAGGCGAATTCCTGCTGAAAAACTATGGCACCGGGGCTTATTGTTCGGGGGGTTCAGGCACCCTGGGAATAAACGGCTGGTATGCCAAAGGACAGGCATGGGCCTATGCACAGGCAGCTATCGGCATGGAGGCAAAGCTGTTTGGTAAGGTCAGGAATTTCGATTTAATGAACCTGACTTCGGGTATCTTACTACAAGGTGAAGGCCCAAACCCTTTTCACTTCAGTGGATCGGTATTTGGGACCTATAATGTGATGGGCGGGTTGATTTCGGGCGACTGCAATTTTGATTTTGAGATTGGCCAGGCTTGTATTGTTGCGGGAGGCAGCCCCTTTGGCGCGGATGTAATTGCCTCGTTAACCCCGGGTGACAACGAGACCGACGTTAATGTATTTACGGCCCCGCAACTGGTCCTGAACATTCCGGCAAATCTGACCATGCGTATTGAAGAAAGCCCGGGCCGGTATTCCGATTATAAAATCAGTATCGAAGCGTTTACGGTGCGATACAAGGAAACGCAAAAGGCAATTACCGGCTCGTACGAATTAAGCAGCGACGGTAAGGTTTACCTGTTTGATCCGGACGAACCCTTTGAGAGTTTTACAACTATTGAGATGGTTGCCAAAGTGGGTTTTAAGCATAAAGTAAGCGGCAGCTGGGTAAATGTTACCGATGCCGCCGGAAAGCCGGTGATTGAGGAAAAAACCTGTGGCTTTACATCGGGCGAACGCCCCGACCATATTATGCCCGAACATGTTAAGTACAGCTATCCGGCTAACCGGCAGTTTAATTTTTATGCTGATGAATATGCATCGGGGTATATCCAGCTAACGGAGAATTACAGTTACCTGTTTACCACCGATATCCCGGAAGGGTTTACCCAGGTAGTGCGAATTTTACAAAACGACGCGCCGGTTAAGGATGTGGGGTTTACCCACAGGAGCTTTGCGGCAGGTAACCCGGTGCGGTTGGAGGTGGACTTTAATATGGCATCCATCCCTTACGGAAATGATGCCATTTACAAACTGGCCCTGATCAATAAACCGGAGCATGCCGATGCCGCGATTAACAGCAATATTGAGAGCCTGACCACGCAAGCCCGGGCAGGTAGCGGCGAAATGACCATCACCACCCAGCATGCCACGGGAAATATGGAGAATTTGAAAATCAAAGAAATTTATAGCCTGTATTTCAGGACCAGCGATTATAACACGCTTAATGCTAAAATAGCGGCCATTGATCCGTCGGGTACCGGTTGGCGCTATTATATTGAGCCTCATGTTCATGATGTAAAAGCCAACGTATTTGAAGACGAAGGCTTTGATAAATATGAATACGACCGCGATGATCCTTTAATAAGTATTGAAGCGGATTTGTCGGAAACCCCCTGGTACAAAGGATCGGTTTATGAGGATATGTACACCGTTGTGGACCCGACGACCTTGCAGAGAGGTGCGGAGCTGGATAAGCTGGGGTATCCGCCGGTAAAGGCCGTGGAAATAAGGAATAACAACCGGCAAAAATCGTTAACCGATGATGAAATTGGTATGGGGTATTCTGATTATGCTTCGGTACCGGGAAACATAACTTATTCGGTACCCTGCCGGGCGGCTCAGGATTTTGCCCTGGTACAGAACTACCTTGCCCATAAAAAGGCCAATGGCCTGCCCTTAAGCCGTACCGAGGAAAAGATACTGGCAACCCTTACCCGGCATGATGTAATAAAAGGCTATTATCCTATAATTATAAGCTACCATTTGCCCGGCAAAAGCGATATAAAATTTAAGATTGATGAAGAAATGTATAACCCGGTGAATTGAGATATGAGAATGGAATTTTTTATCCATCCCCCGCCTTCCTTTATAAAGGAAGGAGCTGGTCGCTGCTATTGAATTTTGGTTCAACCCAAAATTAAAGCTTCCGGCCAGTCCCCTCCTTATTTTAAGGAGGGTTAGGGAGGATAGAAACTTAATAAAAAAAACACTAACTAAAAACTAAAAATTTTAAAACCACCAAACCATTACCATGAATAAAAAGGCCCGACACAGGATAAGGAAATATCTGTTTTTTACACTGCTTTTGATTTCGGCGGGATTGAAGGGGCTTGCATATAATACTTATTACTATGTTGGAATGGAGAATCAAGTTGGTTACAGGTGCATGATTACAATCACTTTTTCAGACGGATCAAGCACATCATGGACAATTAAAAAGACTACATCGAATGATACCTGTTATAATTTTTTAAAAACCGATTATGCTGTCTATAACTCTTATACCACCAATAAGCCTAATGTTTCAATAAGCTCAATAGCATTATCCGAGGAAAGATACGATTCAAATAATGAAGAATATTATTGGGTTAAACTAATTTCAAAAATTTATAAAAGCACACAATATACATACATTTTGGCTCCACCGTCGACAAACGGCCGGGGAAATGTTGTTGTTTATGTTGATGCCCCTGTTTCTATAATAAATGTAACCAAGTATATGTATCTTAATGTTCAGCTTACTGAATTATGTGTTGATGATTTATTCAATGGCATTATTAATTCGACAGCATTCTTTAATGTTCATGGATTTAATCGAAGCTTTAAAATATATTCAAAAGATGGTGCCTGGGTCAATTTCCCTTATTCATTTAGCACAAATGATATAAACAACACCAAACCGGCTTTAAACCAGCAGGTTAGACTAAAAGTAATAACAGAACGATTAATACCCGGATCAAGTTCATATTCAGAACAAATAGAAAATGAATATCTGGGGCCTATTATCTGGGAATCCTTTTCAGATTGTCAGGTAAAAGCTCCCCCGGTATGTACAAATGAAAAACCCGTACTTGAGTTTTATCTGCCCAAGAATGATGGATATATATTCACAATAAATATGTTTGGAGACAGTGGATCAGGATGTAACGTAAATAGCTCAACAATTAGTGGCGATTACGATACCGGCAAAGGATGCTATATCTTAGAATCAGGCACTACTCCCGTTATGAGCGAAAACAACAACAGCACCTTAAACCTTGATCCAGGTACGACATATGATATTTCTGTTGAACATGCAGGTTGTTCAGATGTCAATGAAACTTTACCTAAAGCTACACCATGCGCCTATAATACACAAGTCACTATTCCTGATCTTTATCCCTTACCAATTTTTATAACCCAGCCCACCCCTGTTAATTGTTATGGCTCATCTACAGGAAATATTACTGTTTCCCTAACTGCTGATTCATATAATCGTTCTTTGACCTACACCACTTATATTGACAATAGCACGAATAATGTTAATCATATTAATTATGGAGCCTGGTATAAAGGAAATTTACCGGCAAAAAATGGCTATGTAGTAAAAATGGTAGATAACCGGGGTTGCTATTACACAAACACTGTAGACATTGAAGCTCCTTCACAAGCTCTTTCCGCTACTGCATCTGTGTCAAATCAAGTTTCATGTCACATTAATAATGATGGGACACACAATGATGGAGAAATACAAATATCCGCTTCAGGAGGCTGGGGCGGTTATACATATTCCAGCACACTTTCCGGAACCTATGGTTCAAACAATGTTTTTAGTGGCTATACAGTAGGAAGTTACAACACCTATGTAAGAGATGCAGGGGGTTGTGTTTATACAGTACCGGCTGTAACTGTTTCTTCCAAAAGAAATGAACTTGGTATAACAGCCAGTAAAATACGGGATGAGGTTTGTGATGGAAATGGTAATGGAGAAATAGGATATACAATTACAAGTGGATCGGGTACTGTTTCGCTTGGTGCCGACACCCTTGATAATAGCAATAGTAAATTTTATAATGTTCCTCC
Organism: Bacteroidales bacterium; assembly: GCA_046704385.1. Taxonomy (GTDB): domain Bacteria; phylum Bacteroidota; class Bacteroidia; order Bacteroidales; family SZUA-534; genus GH45. The sequence goes on from JBJKSB010000092.1 coordinate 46,099, forward strand.
CGGAACCTATAAAGTCAAACTTACAAATGTGGGTTGCTCTGCAGAATCCGGGAGTGTAACTATTAATGCTGCATCTAATATCTCAGCCACAACATCCACCACTAATGTTTCCTGCCAGGATAGTGATTATGGCCCTCATGACGATGGTGCAATTACCATTGAGGCCTCTGGAGGCTGGCGCGGTTTTTCATATAGAAGAACAGTTGTTAACACCACAGACAACTGGGGCAACTGGCAAACCTCGAATACAATTAGTGGACTTTCTGCCGGTAGTTATGTTATTCAGGTTAAAGATCAAAACGGATGTGATGATTTTAAGGAACAGGTTTCTGTGGTAGCAAATCCTGTTTTATCAATTACTCCTATTATTAAAGAAAATGCTCATTGTAAAGGGGATGCCAATGGTATAGTTACAGCCAATACAACCGGAGGCAACTCAAATTACACTAGTTTGCGGCTTTTTAACGGGGCAACTGATCAAAATATACCTTTTATAAACAATGTGTTTTCAGGAATTCGGGCCGGAACCTACAAAATATATGTTCAGGATGGTAATGGTTGCAATAACTATTCCAGTGAGTTTTCTGTTTCAGAGCCTGCTACAGCTCTTGATTTTTCAACCTCAATTACCCATTTAATTACTTGTGCCTCCGGGCAGGGTATTAGTACTGATGGTGAAATTAGCCTTTCAGAGGTTGAAAATTCAGGTTGGGGTAATTACGAATACAGTATCAAAAAAGAAAACAACATACAGGAAAACTGGCGAACAGATAAGGTCTTTAATAATTTACCAGAAGGTACTCATACCTTTTTTATTAAAGATGGTGGAGGATGCATTGTAAGCAAAACACAATCTATCTCCGGCCCCCAAAAATTATCAATTATAGTTTATCCTACCCATGAAATCTGTGCGGGTACAAATAACGGTCAGTTCAAGCTTAATTCAATAGGGGGAAAGGGTTCCAGGAATTTTTCATTAACCCATGCAAACAATACATTTGATTTGTCAAAAGTTTCCAAAATTGAACAAGCCGGAGCAGATACTGTCTTCAAAAACCTGGCACCTTCAAATGGTTATATAATTACGGTAAGTGACAACAATTGTTCAACTTCACTTAATGCACAGGAAATAAAGCCATATACCAACCCCTCTATCTTATCTGAAAACATTGCTATGTATCCGGTTGATTGCTATGGAAATTCTACTGGCAGCCTGGTTGTTACAAGTATTGCCCGTGGTTATAATTTTCTAAATGCCCCATTTGATCTTGATTCTTTATTTTTTTATGATTCAAACAGAGTAAAAATAAGAGAACAAAAAGCTTCTGAACCAAGCTTTTCAAATTTATCTGCAGGTAGTTATAGCATTAAGGTTAAAGATATTAATGGTTGTAATTCAGCGGAAGGTGTCGGAAAAGTTGTGAGCCAACCCGATTCAGCCTTGCATTTTAATAAAATGATAATTAATGACAGTGTCGATTGTAAAGGTGATTTTGACGGCAGATTAGATTTTTTAGTTGGGGGCGGCACAAATCTCTATCATTCTGATGTTTTATACAAGGCCAATGTTGGGAGTAATAGTTTTACCCCGATTGACATTGACGACATTAACCGGAATTATTTCGATAAACTGGGAGTTGGGAGATATTTTATTTATGCTGAAGATAAAAACCTTTGTGAAGCCTATTCTGATACTTTATATATCTCTGAACCTGAAAAACCCTTAAAAATTGATTACCTGGTTCTGAATCCAATAACCTGTAACGTTAGTGATAGCGGGGAACACAACGATGGGAGAGTGAAAATCACTGCCTCTGGCGGCTGGGACCTTAGCTATTATTATGACATAAAAAGATTTAAAGCTGATGCAGATGAATGGAATCATACTAAAGATGTATATAATGGCCTCAATCATGACACATTAATAATCCAAGTTAAAGACTCTGGTGATTGCATTGTTTCAAATAAAATTGTAATTCCCCAGGCTGATGCCCTTCAGATTATTGATTCCGTTTTACATCATGAAATCTGTGATGCTACCAATAATGGGGAAATCGAAATTTCAGCATCAAAAAGCCATCCCAATTATTCAATTATTTTATACGACGGTATTACGCCTATTGATAGTTTTCAAAATATTACTGAAAATTCCGGGGTAACCTTCCCAAACCGTTATCCTTCTGATAATTATTATATAAAAATCAGGGATTCAAAAGGTTGCTCCCAAAAAACAAACTACATCCCCATTTTACCCTATAAAAATCCTGAACTTTTTCTTAATAATATTATTATGGATTCCGTCAGGTGTTACGGTGACAATTCCGGAAAATTAACATTACAAAAAATGTCCCCAGGGCAAAACATCGGTGGCCAAACCTTTCCCTATGACAGTATTTTTATAAAAGGTCAAATAGCTGAAAACTACATTAATAGGAAATATGAGGTTGCCGATACCGTAAATATCCTATTCGATAATTTATTTCGAGATACTTACGACATCTATGTAAAAGATATTAATAACTGCTATTCTGATACCATTCGGCCTGAAGAAAAAGAGCCGTCTCTTCTTGAAATCATGCAAGACAGCCTCAAACATGTCAGCTGCTATGGCTTTGATGACGGAATTTTGGGATATCAAATTTCTGGCGGAAATGGCGGGTATTCGGTTCCGGTATTATACCAGACTTTAGATACTCTTAATAATATTCCTGTTGATGAATTATTTGCCAATTTACCAAAGGGAAATTATTCTTTTCGTGTAAACGATTATAAAAATTGTCCGGCCGAATCTGATTTATTATTTGTTGATGGCCCCGATTACCCGATTACCCTGAATATTGATACAACTCTGGTGGACTGTGACAGCAGTGATTTGTCCGGAGAAATGAATAATGGCCGTATTATTATTACCAATATTCACGGTGGATATGATCCGGGTAACGGGTACCTTTTCCCGTACCGGTTTGCGCTCAAAGAATCAGGTGATGCCGTTTTTTCAGATTACCAATACGATTCATTATTTATCGGCGAACCTGTTGGCCATTACACCATCCGGGTACGTGATACCCTCTGTGCAGATTATTATGCTTTTACAACAGAAATTACTTCGCAACCCAAACTTACCATTCATGGTACTCCTTTCGATGAGGTTTGCCAGGATATGAACAATGGTAAAATTATTTTTGCTTCAAAAGGCGGATACGGAAATCACCGCTATCATTTGTTTAGGGATACCATGGCTATTGACAGTCTTGCTCCACTATTACCAGAAGTTAACTACCATTTTTCGGATTTAATTCCAAATGATTACTACACCATTCTGGTTACGGATAGCCTGGGTTGCACCCGAAAAACACCAGCCGGCTCCTTGCCAATTTTTGCTTATACAAATCCTAAAATTTTGTCTGACAGCGTAAAGTTCGATTCGGCACATTGTTATGGTGAAGCCAATGGTACAGTTGAGATCAGGGGAATAAAGGGTTGGCATTATAACAATTATATTCCGTTTACCAAAATACATGTTTTTAATGACTCTGATAAGGAAGTTTATACGGATCCATTCGATGGCCTTTTTCGCCGCAACGATTTTGCCTTTGGAGAATACTACTTCATTCTTGAAGATGACAGCACCTGTACTTCAAATAAATATAAAGTCCGGATTGACCAGCCTGATTCCTTATTAATTCATTTGCTCGATCTGCAAAATGTGATTGGTAAAGGAGAAGCCAGCGGAACAATTACCATTGGGATTTCCGGAGGCAACTCAGGTTTCCAGACGATTACTGCCTTCCATGATAATTCCAGCATATTTCAAACCACTCAAATAACAAAAAATTGGCCCCGTTACGAATGGAAAGGTTTTGTGGCTGATACATTTTCGATAAAAGTTAACGATTATCATAATTGTTCAAATAAGATAAATAATGTTGTCATTAGGGAGCCCGATTCCTTATTGTCGTTCAAAGTAATTTCAAAAAACGATGCACTATGTAAAGCCAGTGTGGGAAATTTTACGATTAAAGGCCTTGGAGGATGGGGAGGTTATAAATTTATAGGAGCCACCCGAAACAGCTTTCATGAGTCGATCCATTTTAACGATTTATACGCCGGCAACTATGAGGTAACAGTTAAAGACTCAATGGGTGCCACGTTTACTAACCGGGTGGTTATTAATGAGCCTAAGGATTCTTTACTGGTATATTTGTCAGATATAAAACATCCTACCTGTGGTGATAACGGAGTTATAGTTTATCAAATACAGGGAGGAACACCCCATTACCGGTTAACTTATGTTCCTGGTGACACCTTTAATATCTGGTCACCCTATCAATTTATTGCCCCTGACCTTGCTGATGGAAACTACCTGGCAACAGTATTTGATTCAAACCTATGCCGGTTCGATATTGAATCGACTCTTTCAGGCATTCAACGATTACAAATATTGGATTTAACTATTGAAAGATTTGCTACTACAGACACATCACCCGGCAACGGTTCCATTAGAGCCATCGTAAGTGGTGGAATTAATAACCACTTTCAGTTGTGTTCTGCCCACGATACAATTCTTTCAGCTACCGGGGACACAAACATTTTTACCGGGTTATTACCAGGTTTGTATGATTTTAAAGCAATTTCTGAATCCGGATGTGAACAATCAAAAGCTATTTACCTTCCTCATTTTTACGATTATCCTATGGATGTGCTTGAAACCAGAAATGAGTCTGGTTTTAATCTTTCCGACGGATCGGCTTCATTTTTGGTGCCGTTTTCCAATCCTGAATCCATAATATTAAAACGTGATTCTGATCATGAATTCACTTACAATATTGGTTCTGTGAATACCACATATAGCCCCGCAGACAGCATTTTAAAAGTTGAAATGCTGGCTCCCGGTTCTTATATAGCCATTGTTACCAACAGCAATCAAAGAGTGGCATTTGCAGAATTTAAGATTAAACCCTACGAGTTATTCCAAATTACCAAAGAAAAGGTTGCTGATGTGATCAGGCATAATGATGCCAATGGTTCTATCCATGTAGATTGCAAAGGCGGAGCCGGTGAGAATATTTATAATTGGATATGCAACTCCGATCCGGGACGAGGCCTGAATCCCGAAAACAGTCCTGACGGAACACATCTTAATAATATTCCGGCGGGAACTTATAGTCTGACTATTACCGACCAAAACGGGTATTCACTGAATGGCAAATATATTTTGGAAAATCCTCCCCAACTGGAAATGGCTTATCAAAAGCTTAATGTCCACTGTAAAGATTCGGCTGATGGATTTGTTGGCTTAAAGACAAAAGGGGGTTGGGGCAGCTATCAGTATAAAGTTGATACCGCTAATAATTTTGCCAACTCGCCACAAATATTCGATCTGGTATCGCGTCCTTACTGGTTTTATGTGGTGGATAAACGTGGTGCAAGGGACTCAATTTTTGTTAATATTAGTGAACCTGATTATCTGCGAAGCCTTGTCAGTTACGTCGATAGCGTAGATTGTTATAATGGTAACAATGGTTTAATTCGGTTTAAAGTAAATGGGGGTACTCTGCCTTATCGTTTTAAACAATTACACAACAGCTATTGGACTAAAGATACCATTGATGATAAGCTTTCAGAAGGATTTTACACCTATCAGTTTACCGATAGCAATAGCTGCTCAGGTATAGACACCTTATTGGTTTATATGCCTCAACCTGATACCCTGCTCTTGTCTGATATAGATATAAAACATACCACATGTGGTCTGGATAATGGCCGCATCTCTGTAAATCCTGTAGGAGGAACAAAACCTTATTCCTATCAATGGTCCGACAACAAAGGGAGAGTAATCGGAAACCAAAATTCGGTGGATAGTTTGCACCAATCAGGCCAGTATTATCTTTCTGTTTTCGATTATCATGGTTGTGTGACCAAATTTGACCAACAGATAAACAGCAGCTCGTTGCCTCATATTGACTCCCTGAAAGTTACCCCGGTACTTTGTTTTGGCGATTCCACAGGTTCAGCCAGGGTTTTGTCGTTAACCGAAGGGATTCCTTATGCCCCGTATTCCATCCAATGGTCCGATGGCGATATCGGGAATGAAACCCATCGGTTTAATGAAGGTGATCATTGGGTATCCATTATCGATACCAATAATTGTCTATCCAAAAGCTGGTTTAATATAACACAACCCGACAAGCTGGAAACTCTGGTTATCGATTCTGCTCACGTCAGCTGTTTTGGATATAACAATGGGTTTATCCGGTTAAAAACCATAGGCGGTACGGGCCAGCATAAAATCCTGTGGAACACAGGCGACACCCTTAATTTTATCGATTCATTATTCCAGGGTAATTATACCCTTTTACTTTTAGATTCAAATAATTGCACCTATACAAAAACGTATACCATTAACCAACCCCCCTCATTAAATAGCCTGGTAACCACGATTGGACAACCACTTTGTAAGGGAGGTACTGACGGTAAAATCAATTTTGATATTACCGGAGGTACCCCCCCTTACCGGGTTAAAAAGCTAACTGAAAATCTTTGGCGGGAAACCACAACAATTTCAGGTTTGGGCGAAGGTGTTTACAATTATCATTTTACAGATGCCAATAATTGTATAAGTCCCGATACGTTAACCATACCCATAATCGCTCCCGATTCATTGTTATTCGAAAATATAGATATCACTAATACTACCTGTAATACCGATAATGGAAAAATAAAAGTAAGCATGAAAGGGGGAGTTGAACCTTATTCCTATAAATGGACTGACATTAAGGGTCATTTGCTGGACACGACCAACCATGTTGAAAATTTAAAGCAATTAGCTCAGTATAAAATTGAAGTTGCAGATGCTCATAATTGCATAAACTATGAAGTAAAACAAATTCAAAGTTCTACTCTGCCCCGGGTGTCTGACATTAAAACCTGGCCAGTATTATGCTGGGGAGATACCACGGGTCGGGCCAGGGTGGTTAAAGTAGATACGGCGTTTCCTTCAGCTCCGGTGAGTTTTACCTGGTCAAATAACGAAAGTGGAGTTGAATCGGATCGGTTTTTCGAAGGAGAGCATTATGTCATTATCACAGATACAAACGGATGTTCTTCCAAAAGGTTTTTTTCAATAACCTCTCCCAAACCTTTATTGGGTCATTTAATGGATTATGCTGAACCCTCCTGTTTTGGTTATGAGGATGGTTGCCAGGAAATTTATCCGAAAGGAGGAGTTGGCTGCTATAGCATAAAATGGTCGAATAATGATACACACTTAAAAGCAGATAGCCTGATTGCCGGTTCTTACGATTATGTGCTCAGGGATTCAAATGGCTGCGAATTTGATGAAACGGCGGAACTTGCCCAACCCGGTTTATTGCAATCCAAAGTAACTGCCATCGATAGTATATTTGCGCCGGCGACCGGACCGGCCAGATAACTTTTTATGTGAGCGGTGGTACTCAACCCTACCTTTACAAGCAACTGGATTCTGCCATCTGGATCGAAGATACTAAGGTTTACCAAATGCCCGAAGGCCTTTATACCTTTGAGTTTACAGACAATCATAACTGTCCGGGTAACGATACTCTGTTGGTATATATGGATGCCCCCGATTCCCTGAAATTTGATACGCTGATTGTCAACCATACTACTTGTGCTACGGATAACGGATCGATTTATTTCACTATGAAAGGGGGCACTCCGCCTTACGATTATTTATGGACCAATATTTACCATGAATTTTTAAGCGATGATAACTTTATGGACTGTTTAAAGCAGGAAGCCCAATACCTGCTTACCGTAACCGATAAAAATAATTGTCGTTTTAATTTCGACCAGCAGATTTATCGTTCAACCGTACCTACCATCGAAGGCATTCGCACCACCGATGTGCCTTGCTATAACGATTCTACAGGCAAGGGAGAAATTGACAGTGTTATCCCAGGCGTTCCGTACTCGCCCTATGAAATCTATTGGTCGAATGGTGATACGGGTTGGGGCAGTGACCGGTTTTTTGCAGGAAACCATTTTGCCACTGTCCTGGATTCCAATGGTTGCAGTAGTGTCCGCTATTTTGAGATAAAACAGCCGGAAAAGCTTGAGTTTTCGCTTGCCGATTCTGCCAATGCTATTTGCTATCATGCATATAATGGGTTTTTGAACATCGTTCCCAAAGGAGGGGTAGGAGGGTACAAGGCCTATTGGTCGAATGGGGATACCACTTTTTATGTCTCCGATTTGCCCCAGGGAATCTATGACGTTGTTGTAACCGATTCGAATGATTGCATTGCAGTTGGAAGCTATGAAATTACGCAGCCGGACACAATCCTGATCAGTCTGGGAGTAGATCAGGAGATTTGTCCAGGCACCGAATACACGTTGGATGGCTTTGCTTATGATAACCACGAATGGTCATTGAATAATGAGTTTTTCTCAGACGAACGCTTCGTCCACCTGAGCCAGGAAGGAACCTATAGTCTTATTGTTACCAATAAAAAGGGCTGTCAGGGATCAGCAGATTTTGTGCTTACCATTGGCAATAGCGCCCTAAAAGCCGACTTTTTAATGACCTCCCAAGCCAACCTAGGCGATACTCTGCATATTGTGGAACTGTCGAACCTGCCGCTTGATAGTTTGCAATGGGATTACGATGAAGAGAATTTTCTTGATTTTACGGCCTGGGATGACCCTTTTTATATTTTAAAACTAAAGAGTTACCAAACCGGGGTTTACAACATTGGGTTAACCGCTTATGCCGGCGGTTGTATGGCCACCCAAACCAAACAGGTGGAAATACTTGAAATGGATGATAGCACGAATACTTTTAATTATGTGGGGTATAACCCGCTGATTAAGGAGATGAGCGTAGGACCGAACCCCACCGATGGGGAATTTCTGGCTAAAATAACGCTGCGCGAAATTGCCAACATTCAATTAACGGTGTACAGTGTCGATTACGGTCAGGTAGTAGATACCCGAAGTGTCAGCGGCTTTGATTATTATGAGATACCCTACAACTTATCGGGCAGGCAAAGCGGCATGTATATTATTATGGTGACCGCAAGCAACGAACGGAAACAAACCAAATTAATCCTCAGGTCGGGAATATGAGAAAGATAGTGAAAATAAACCTGACTGCTATTTTAGCCTGGCTGATTCATATTAATGAGGTAAGGGAAACCTGGTTGCGCACACCTTTTTCATCCCTAAAATATTATATAAAATTTGTTATATCCAGGTTTAAGTCCACTCGTTGGAACAGTATTAGTTTAAATAAAAAGCTATCAAACCACGAAGGCACAAAGAAACACAAAACACGATATTTTAGTAATTTACAAATTAGTGAATTTTGGCGTTTTAGTGTTTTAGTGGCAATTAATTTCAAATTGCTTATCCTTTTGACCTTTGCTTGTCTTGTCCTGAAATTTTCTGTTCAAGCCCAGCAAAACTACCCTGTTTCATGCACACCGGTGCTTACACCTCCCTATACCTTGCATTTAAGTGATTACTGCGCCATGGGTTCACAAAAACTGATGATTTATTTGCATGCCAACGACCTGAACATTTCCCGGCTGCCAGTAAAGCTACAGCTGAAAATTGAAACAACCGGCATTACCATTGAAACACCTCCAACCCTGGTTACCACCCCGATTTACCTTGATGGCGGAGCTACCACGGTACTGTTCGGGAACGATTTGTCCGACTATTTTAACCTCAACAAATTGAATTTCCAGGGCTATTCAAAAGAAGCCTACCGAAAGTCGGGCCAGTTGCCTGAGGGGTTTTACCGGATCAGTATTTCGGTATTGCACTATCAAACCTTGAGAGTAATCTCAAATGTGGGAGTCATCAGTACCTGGATTGCCATCGGAAAACCACCCGCCTTGAAATTCCCGTTAAACGACGATTATATCGGTGAAAATGCCGGAATGCCTGTTACTTTTTCGTGGTTACCGGGCAATGTCGGCAGTCCGGCCGCTATGGGAAATATACAGTATCGCATTCAGCTTTGGGAAATGCGCATCGAACATATGAACCCGAATATCGTGATGGCCACCCTCCCCGATTTTTTTGAAGCTAATACATTTAATACGGCCTATACTTTTTACCCCAACACGGTTCCAATGGAGCCTGGTATGCGTTATGCCTGGAGAGTAACCGCCAGCGATATCACAGGACTGGTGCCTTTTGAACAAAACGGCGAGAGTGAAATTAGGACCTTTATCTATAAAGCCCCCTGTGATTCCGTTACCCGTCTGCAAGGCCAGGTGTCGGGCCGTAATGGAAAATTTACCTGGGAAGGGAAGCCCAACCAGACCTCCTACAATATCGAATTGCGAAATCCGGCAAACGCCTGGATCAAAACCAGCGAAACTTATGAAAACAGCGCCAGTTTTTTCAATCTGGATTATGGCAGCATTTATGAAATGCGTGTGCAGTCGGTTTGTAATAACGACCCTTCCTCGCTAAGCGATTTTACAGCATGGAAGCAGGTTAAAGTGCCGGCACCACAACCCGCCTATGACACCACCAGTTGCCCCAACTGTGGCTGCGATGATAATATTCCCAGTGTCACCCTGAGTAATTTCGATCTGCGGACAAATTTAGCCGTTGATGATACCATCAGTAATAAGACACACACCACACGGCTTATCATTAAAGAAATTACAGGCAATCATAACGGAACTTATGAAGGGATTTGCCTTTTCTGGGCCGAAATATGGAACCTGAAAACACCCTGCAATTTTTGGAACCTTCAGGTAAATACCGATAATGTATTTGTTAACCTCAACCTCGAAAGCATTAATGACCCTGCGTTTATGCTTGATGTTGATTCGCTGGTGGCTGATTTTAATGAACTGACCGATAATCTCGATTCGTTGTTTTACCAAAAACCGGTGGATACCCTTACGGTGGATACCGAAATAGATCATCTTTATGTAAATGACAAAGGTGAAGTTATTGCTGTGGCGGTGGACGATGAGGGGAATATTACTAAAACTATCATTAGTGAGGATGTGGATGATGTTAAAAAATTTATGATCAAAGATGCTGATGGCAAAGAATACGTGGTAACCAACAAAGGCGATGTGATGGGTGCCGGGGAGTATTTTGCCACCAACGGCGGGAAAAAGAATGATATTGAAAATTATAATAAGGAGCAGGAAGAAAATGCTGATGAAGCCCCGGACGTTATATTTGCGGCTGATGTCGGTCAAAATTATGGCTTTGATGCCTATAGTGAAATTAAGTCGGCTATACAGGATCAGTACCCGGTGCTTAAAGGCAGCTATCGCCCGTCCTATAAAAGTATGGCTGCCTTTAGTCCCGATGGTGTAAAAGTGAGTGGTTTCACAGATGGTACCGTTTTTAAAGATGATATGGGCATTCCTTCCCCCAGGATAAACGATAAACTCACCCTGACAGGTGGAGCCGGAGGAAGCCATAAAAGCCTGTATGCCTTGAATCCTGTCAAGGATTCAACCACACAGGTAACCGGCAAGCTAAATATTGAAAGCTATACTGAGGAGACAAAAAAACTGATCATCGTTTCGGTAAATGGTGCTGAACTACCTGATGTAAGCAAGTTGGAGAATGATTTGAATACTATTTACAACCAAAGCGTTACGAAATGGCAGGTGGAGGAAGGCAATGCTTTAACCGAAGTGCAATTCGAAGGTGAGAAGATGAGTCACGGGGGCAGCGGCGTAACCTCGCCCTACAACACCGATCAAAAAACAATTATAAATTTATATAATGAAAAATATGAGATTGAAGACGATGCCTGTTACCTCTTCTTTATTACCGAGGTAGTGGATAAAGCTGCCAACATTGCCGGTTACATGCCTTTGAATTACAATGTGGGCTTTATTTACGGTCTACCAAACGATGCCACCATAGCACATGAGTTGGGACACGGTGCCTTTAATTTATTCCATACTTTTTCCGATAACAACAATATTGCTTCCGAGGGCTCCACCCAAAACCTGATGGACTATACCGGAGGTACCGAACTATGGAAATACCAATGGGATTTAATACATGATCCGCAGACGATGCTTTTTGCATTTGCGCAAGATGAGAGTGAGGGGCAGTATACAAATACTCCAATTAGTGAAAGTTTCACAATATTATTTGATAATGTATTTAGTCATCACCGAAAAAGTAGTTATGAATATCTTGAGAAGATAAATCAAGAATTAAGTAAAGATAAACCGGAAGATGATTTAAGGCTTGTTTATGGTCCGGATAGTGTGAGTTGGAGTGTGGAAGAAAAAGCTTTTATGAATCAATGGAAAATCCGAGTTCGAGATGCAAATAAAGATATTTCTGATATTGTCATGGCTATTCAGGATGCACAGCCAAATGAGAAAATTGGAAAAATACTTGCTAGGTCAAAAAATATATACCTTGGTAAATTTACCTACGAAGATATTGAATATCCTGTTGCTATTTATGGGAATGGTTCGGGAACAACACTTGATGGAGTATTTACAAAAGTACGGGTATCAAATGCAGACGAGTTAGAAAACAGGGATAAACTTAAACCAGAAGAATTAGAAGGTAAGCCAATAAAATATATTTATTGTGATGAGACTCCTGTTGATTACATGATAATAGGATTTTATGAGGATGAAAAAAGTGATCCTTCGCTCATTATGCAAATTGAAAAGTTTGATATTAGTGAATGGCAATTTACCAAAGAAAAATGGTTAGAGTATTTAGGTATTCTAGGTGAGCCAATTAAATATGAAATAACACAATCTCAATTAGAAGAAATCTTTCCAAATACCGATACAACTAGGCTTAAAGAAGTAATGGAAGCGATAAATAATAATAGTGCTGATTTTAATATAAACACAGTTGAACGCATGAGTCATTTCCTAGGTCAAATTGGCACAGAGACGGGCGGGATGAAGGCTTTGAGTGAGAATGAGTGTTATAGTGCTACGAGCATAAAGAATGTTTTTGGGAAAGTTAAAAGGAATGGGAATCGGAAATATTGTGATTTATTTGAAGGGTATGATGGAACATCTCTAACAACCTGTCCAGGAAATACATTATGCAAATGTAACCCAGTACTTCCAGATTCAATTTCGCTTGATAGCTTAACAGTAAAAAGTAAATATATATGCAAACCGGAATTGTTTGATTATACATATGGTTGTCGTATGGGGAATGGTGCTCCTTCAACAAAAGATGGTTCTAAATTTAAGGGAAAAGGGTTTATTCAACTAACTGGTAAAAATAAATATAAGCAGATTAGTGACGAATGGAATAAAATGTATCCAGATGATCAAAAAGAATTTCATGGCAAAGATATTGACCTTTTAGTAACCGATATTGAGATTGCAATGAAGGCTTCGATGGTTTGTTGGAAAATCCAAGGGTTAAATTCAAAAGCAGATGAAGGTATGACAAACAGCGCTATTGACGATGTAGGAAGGATTGTTAATGGTTCAGGGAAAAGCCTCCCTAATGGATATGAACATAGGCGAACTTACACAACATCCGCTTATAATGCTTTAAATGGGACAAATTGAAAAAAATAATAAGATGAAAAACTATTTAACATTGATAATCTTTTTTGTGGTATTGATTAGCGCTAATGCTCAGGAAGTAAATTTATTGCAAGGAATATGGGAAAATTTACAAAATGGAGAGAGTTCTGAGAAAAATTATTCTATTACAAAAGGTAAAACGAGTTTGAGTTTTACTTATACAGAAAGTTCTTTTCAGATGGATTTTCCATTATGGGAATCCGTAGATGGTTTTTTAGATGTAAACCCTATAGATAAAGGAATAGTTAACATTAATGATTTAAAGAACAGTGGTGAGTATTTTATCACAGCAGAAAGAAAACGGGTAAATAAAGAAGGGGTTGTTAGATATCCTGATTTCTTGGTTCCGGATTATTTTGATTGTGATGGGCAAAACTTATCAATTGGAGGCAATAATATTGAAGAGTACATCAAGATTGAAAGGTTACCAAGTTTTGCTTTAAAACTTTTATATAACAGAGGGAAGAAAGATGATATAAATTATATTGAGGATTATTTAGGTATTGAAGCCCAAGAGGTTAAAGTGGAAAAAAGTGTTATTTATTCTGAACCTGATAACAGCACAAAAATGTTTTTCATTAAAGGTGATGTGGTTACGGTTTTAGATAAGAAAGAGGGTTGGTTAAGGATAGAATTTTTAGGCACAAGGCTTGTGCAAGGATGGATAAAAGCAGAGGATGTCAAATAGCCTTCAACTAAATATCATTCTCCAAATCCCTCATTGCCTGCGCAGCATTATCCATTACTTCGCCATCAATCAGACGAAGTAGTTTTTCGTTTGGGAGTATCATTTCGAAAAGTGTTTCGGCATCGTCAAAATTTAAGGGCTGTAAACCTTTATATAAAACCTCGTAGTAATTGGAGGTATCATTTTGTGGGTACATGTAAACTTCCATCATCAAACCTGCATTCATCATAAAACGGTTGCAGCCGTAGTTGTAATGGATTGTTACAGAAACCTCTTTGTTTTCCTGTTGCCAGCTGTCGTAATAGCTTCGTAAGACAAGGGTGTCACGCTTGTCGCTCCCCCTTTTCATTTCAAAGCCTTTGTATTTGAGGTATGCGATTAAGTCAAAATTTTTATCGACCATTAGTGCGTGAGTTTTTGCTGTAAGTCCAATTTTAGAATAAAAGCCGAAAGAAAATCTTTAACGGTATCTTTTTGTTTGTCGGCAAGCTGCTGAACTTTGTTAAACATGTTCAAAAGCTCACGGTCTTTAATAGTCTGCTCCGCTTTGTTGTTCTCGTTGCCATAAACCAGTTCATCAATTGTAACTTCTAAGGCATCTGCAATTTTGGTTACAATATCAATGGATGGAACTGATTGTCCTCTTTCGTACCTTGAAAGCTGTACGGAATGAATATCAATCATTTTTGATAGCTCATCTTGTGAAATTCCTTTTTTGTTCCTCACCTTTTTAAGGTTCTCTGAGATGCCCTTCATTTTACTTATTATTAAAATTATCAACACAAATTTAATTTATATGCTTAGTAATATCAAGGGTTTGTAAACCTATTTGTTAATATCTACATGACTTAAAAACAAAAAGATTTGGTTTTGTATAAACTAATGAGTTATGTTTGTAAACAAATTAGTTTAATCTAAAAAGATATTAACAAATGCAAATCCCCGACATCAAAAAGAACCTGCCCATAACCAAAGTTTTGGCACATTACAACATTAAAATAGATAAGAATAACCACATCAAATGCCCGTTCCACCAAGACGACAAACCAAGCTGCAAAATATACATAGATACGAATACTTACAATTGTTTTGGTTGTGGGAAAACCGGCGATGTGATACAGTTTATACAGGATAAAGAAAATTGCAGTAAACACGAAGCATTAAAGATTGCAACGGAATTAGCGGGCTTACCTACCGAAACCTGTCAGCTGGACAGGCAGGCAAATGTGAAGGCAGGTAACAACAATATTGATGCAATGGGGATTGCAGAAGCGAGGGGTAAACGTGCGGAGGCTGAAAAACTGCCTAATCGGCAGTCAGGCTTTACAGAATTATTTGAAAAGCAGAAAGAAAGCCTCCCACGCAGCCCTAAAGCTTTGGAATATTTAAAGCAACGAGGCTTAAACCAGGAATTAGAAATAGGTTACAACTCAGGTATTAACTGGAAGAAACTTAAACAATGCATTACTTTTTCATTAAAAGATAAAAACGGAAATATTACCAGCCTTTACGGGCGGCGAATTACAGAAAGTGGCGGCTATAACGTTGAATTTGGAAAGCATTACTACAGCGAGAACCGTAAAGGACTTTACCCTGGATACCCAAAACAAGAAACAGAAACTTTAATAATTACGGAGGCTATAATAGATGCTGCAAGCCTTGAATTGGCAATAAATGAGCAATACTCAATAAACAATGTTCAATGTTCAATTCTGGCAGCTTACGGAACCAATGGTTTAACAGTAGAACACAAAGCAGTCATTGCCGAATTAAAACACTTAAACGAGATAATATTTTTCTTTGATGGTGATGTAGCAGGTCGTGATGGCGCAGCCAAATACGCCGAAGAATTACAGCACCTTTGCAAAATAAGTATTGTTCAAACGCCCGATGGCGAGGACGTGAACAGTATGTTTGTTACCTATGGCAAAGAAGCTATTTTACAGCTAATAGAAGAACGGCAGCCAATAAATAACGAATCAGAACCTTTTTTTTCAACTGAGAAATCTTTAATTGAAAAACAGGAAGTACAGACGCAATATATTGCGTCTCCTTTAAACACCGATAACCCAAACAAAATAATCTACGAAACCCAAACAGCCAGATACATCATAAAAGGCAGCTTACCCAAAACCTTCGACCGTATGGTAGTAAGCCTCGATGTGCAATGTTTGGAAACGGGCACCAAATACCGCTGCCGCCTTGATTTATACGAAGAAAAACAAACAAGGAAAGAAGCACGGGAAGCAAGCGAGAAGCTGGATTTAAGATATGATTTGGTGGAAAATGAATTGTCACAATTAACCGACCTTTTGGAAGAATATAGAGAAAGTCAATTAACAATGGGTAATGAGCAATTGACAATGGAAGAAATGCCAGGCCTGGCGGTACAAGCGAAATGTAAAGTGTTTTTACAAGCTCCGGAATTAATAACAAGGTTAAACGAACTTATTGGCAAAAGCGGTATAGTAGGCGAAGAAAACAACCGCCTGTTTTTGTTTATAATCGCTACCAGTCATAAAATGCCTGACACCCTGCATGCTTTGATACAAGGTAGTAGCGGAAGCGGAAAAACCCACTTGTTAAGCAAAATAGCGGCATTAATGCCCAATGAAAGAGTGGTAAAGTTTACCAGAGTAACGGAAAACAGTTTTTACAACTACGATGAATTTTTCTTTAAAAACAAACTCATTTGCTTAGAAGATATTGACGGTTTAAAAGAAGAAGCTTTGTTTGCATGGCGTGAGCTGATAAGCAATAACCAGTTAAGCAGCTCCACTAGTCAAAAAGATGAAAACGGAAACATAAGAAGTGCGCAGCGAATACCTCATATCCGTAAGTTATTGTTGAAAAAAGCTGTAAAACTTTAATACTTAAAGTTTTACAGCAACGGTATTTTCACCTAAATTGATGTTACTAAACAATACCGACATCAAGATA
>JBJKSB010000093.1:0-41951 GCA_046704385.1 Bacteroidales bacterium
ATTCAATACTCATGTAATTTGCGCCATCGCTACCCAGTTTACCGATAATCCACAGTGAAATATCCTTGGCATAAACTCCCTCGTTTAATTTTCCATGTAAGGTGATTTTCATCGATTCCGGTACCCTGAACCAGGTTTCACCTCTACGCCAGATTCCTGCTGATTCGGTACGGTCAATACCTGCGGCCATGACATTAAATGCCCCGGCAGTACAGGTGTGGCTGTCACTTCCGACAATAACCATTCCCGGCCGGGCATGATTTGCCATTAACTGATGACAAATACCAGAGCCGGAATCATAAAATTTTGAAACACCTTGTTCATTTACAAAATTCCTGATTGTTTGGTACTGATTGGCCAGTTTGGCATCGGTGGGAGGTGCATTGTGATCTAAAACTACCAGCAACTGGTTTGGATCAATTACATTTTTGCCACCCATTTTCTGAAAGGTGCCTTTAATACTTGCAGTATTATCATGCGTAAGTATCAAATCGGGCTTGTGAAATACAATACTATTCACAGGTGCACCAAATATTTTTTCGACAAAAGTTCTTCCCATAGTATTATGAATTAGGTGTTTTGGGATTTGTATAGCGTTTATCGAAATTAAAAAGAAACCCTGAAATTCGAAAGCTATTTAAAAGCAGTTACAAATGAAAACCGTTAGGGATAACCACACCTTTTTTCAAAATAACAATACCATCGCTAATAGCATATAAATCGTTGTTGCAGTTTTCAAGATGTTTACCACCATTAATTCTGACATCATTTCCAATAATGCAATCTTTATCAACAATACAATTATTCAGATAGCATCTTTCGCCAACGCCTATTATTTTGTTGGCACCTTCGTTGTATTTGATTTCATCAAGGTTTTGGTAAAAATCACACCCCATAATTATGGAGTTCACTATGGTTGTACCTTTGCCAATGCGCGAACGAATGCCAATAACAGAATGCTCAATGCGGCTTGCCAGGATAATGCAACCTTCAGAAATCACTGTGTGCTCGAGGGTAGTCCCCGAAATTTTTGAAGGAGGCAATAAGCGGGCGCGGGTATAAATTACGCTTTTATTATCAAATAAATTAAACGAAGGAATATCATCAGTCAGTCGAAGATTGGCTTCAAAAAAAGATTCAATGGTACCTATATCCGTCCAATAGCCTTCAAACTGGTAACTTAGTACTTTATGTTTTTTTATTGACTGAGGAATAATTTCTTTCCCAAAATCTTTGGTCTCTTCATTCTTCATCAATTCAACCAACAAATCACGGTTGAAGATATACATCCCCATGGAAGCCAGGTGATTTTTACCAGCCTTTTTCATCTCATCGCTAACATCCGATGTCCATTCAGGCAAAATATCTACCGATGGTTTCTCAATAAATTCCTTAATAAAACCTTTGGCATCTGTTTTCAAAATCCCAAATTCGGGTGCTTCCTTTTCAAGAACCGGTAATGTTGCAATGGATATATCGGCTTTGTTTTTAATATGAGCATCGAGCATATCATTATAATTCATCTGGTAAAGCTGATCGCCAGACAGAATCAAAGCGTACTCAAAATCATGATTCAAAAAGTGGTGCATACATTTACGCACTGCATCGGCTGTACCCTGAAACCATGTGCCGCTTTTAGGAGTTTGTTCTGCAGCCAGAATATCAACAAAACCACTGCTGAAAAGACTGAAATTGTATGCGTTTTTAATATGTCTGTTTAATGATGCTGAATTAAACTGTGTTAAAACGAAAATCCGGTTAATTTCTGAATTCAGACAATTCGATATAGGAATATCTACAATTCTGTATTTACCGGCAACAGGTACTGCCGGTTTCGACCTGCGTTCAGTCAATGGAGAAAGCCTGCTTCCCTGTCCGCCTCCCAAAATAATAGCCAACACTTTATTACTCATGTCAAAAGGTTTTTAATGTTTTATATAGATTAATATATTCTTCAGCGGCTCGTGTCCATGAATGATCAATTAACATAATTTGAGCCCTTATGTTTTGAAATTGTTCCTTTTTTGTATATAATTTTTTTGCCCGCTCCACAGAATAGGTAATATCCCAAACGGAACATTGATCGTGACAAATGCCAAAACCATCATCACCTATGTCAATTACCGTATCGTACAGTCCGCCAGTTCTTCTGACTATAGGAATGGTTCCGTATCGCAAGGCATAAAGTTGGTTTAACCCACAAGGTTCAACACGGGAAGGCATCAATAAGTAATCTGCACCGGCATATAAGATATGCGAAAGTTTTTCATTATATCCGATGTATGAGCAATAGTTACCTTTAAAAATAGGTTCCAAGTCCCATAATGATTGTTCAATATTGCGTTCGCCGGAACCGAGAACCAGAATATTTTGCTCCCCGGGACGTTTATGCAATAAAGTATAAATAGACGAAGGAAGCAAATCTGCGCCCTTTTCACCAACCAGCCTGCCAATAAAGATAAATAAAGGTTTATTCGGATTGAGGTTAAACTCTTTACATAACCATTTTTTATTGGCTCGTTTGCCTGTAGTAACTGTCTCGGTATTGAAATTTTTTATAAGCATAGGGTCGGTTGCAGGATTCCAAACATTGATATCAATACCATTGAGTATCCCGGTACATTTGCCCATCTCCATCTGAAGAAGTTTTTCAAGCCCATTCATGGAGTTGCCTATTTCATGCATATAATTTGGTGAAACCGTAGTTACCCTCCATGCACATTTTATGGCTGAGGCAAGCGGATTGATCAATCCCGCCCAGTCAATTTTTCCGGTAAAATATGAATGAAATGGCGGAAGGTAATGCACACGGTCGAATCCAAATTGTCCCTGATACTGGCCATTATGTATCGTAAAAACGGTAGGAATATTTTTTAGCCGTTCATAACGGTTTACATTGGTCATCATAAAAGGAATAAACCCGGTATGCTGATCATGACAATGAATTATATCGGGGATAATTTCCCAGGCGTTAATCCAATTAAGCGCTGCAATTTGAAAAGTTATAAAACGTTCTGTATCATCATGATATGAATAAATTTTTTCACGATCAAATAATCCGGGAATATCGAAAGAGTATACCTCAAATCCCAGATCAACATTTACCAGTTTAAAAACCTTAAATTGAAATTCAATACTTCCCAAATAGGCAGTACCTGTAAAAACAGGTTCAAAAGCATTTTCGTCCCTGAATTTCGTATAATAGTGCGGCATAATTACTGAAGAATTATTGCCAATTAAATTCTGATACTTAGGTAATGCCCCAACCACATCGGCTAAACCACCAGCTTTAGCAACCGGATAACATTCGGCACTTATATGTACAATATTCATTAAACTTTTTTTTACTTCAATAATTCAGTAATTGCAAACTGCAAAATTTATAATCCACTGAAATTTATTTTATTACTCTGAGTTGTAAACCAAAATGAATTTGAACCAATATACTAGTATTGTTTTAATGTACCAACTTTGTTTTTATTGTTTTACCAAAATTTTTGTAATTTAACATGCAAAATTTATGGAGAATTGTTCTTTATAATTACCTAATAATAAAGCAGCTTTAAATTATGAATGATAGAAAAAATGTAACAATTTTATATGTTGATGATGAGCCAATTAATTTAACCTTATTTGAATTAAACTTTAGGAAAAAGTATAAGATAGTAACGGCCGAATCAGGTATGGAGGGATTAGAAAAGCTTAGTAAAGATGATGAAATAATTGTGGTTATCAGCGACATGAAAATGCCCGGGATGAATGGTATTGAATTTATTAAAATTGCAAAAGAAAAATATTCCCGCATAGCTTATTTTATACTCACTGGTTTTGATCTGAATGATGAAATTATAGACGCGCTTGAAGCTAAGCTTATTTATAAGTATTTTAGGAAACCTTTTGATATGAAAGAGATTGATGATGCAATTGTTGAAGCGGTTGGATTATTGGATTAACCTTTTTTTTGCTAACAGAACACAATATGTTTGTTTTACAGGCAGTTAACCAGTTTTTTTCTTTGGGATGAAAGCAATTCAAATTTTATCCCTAAACTGATTAATTTATCTGATATTTCTTCGAAATTCTGAGCAGAACATGCCCCTAACAGGAAACCACCACCACCGGAACCACACAATTTCATAATAAATTTGTCAGAGTTATCCTTTTGGAAAGATGCAATTTTATCAGGAATACTAAACATCTCGTTTAAAAATTGCATTTCAAGTGATGCAAATTCCAGCATTGATGAAAATATATCGTCAGCATCCTCTAAAAATAAGGTGATGCATACATTATTTAAATCAATAAGTTTTTGTATTTGTTTCGAGTTTTCAAAACACTTATTATCAAATATTAACCTGAAATTTTTCGTTTGTCTTTCAGTTTCTGTATCAATCAAAAACAGCTTTATACTTATAGGTATTAAAAAATCAAGATTATTTACAGGCGCATTGAGCAAAATGGGGGTATTTATATATGATACCAAAGGATCGATACCGGAACTGGCACTATGAAAGAACTCTTCAAGAAAAGCAAATTCTGTCCTGATATTTTTTATATTTGATAAATTTATATCCTGCCGGTATCCTGGGGCAAAGTATTTTTCATATAATGCTGCCAGTAGGGCCCCTGAATTCCCCAATCCATAATTTTCAGGAATATTGGAATCAAAATACAAACCTAATAAGGAATCTTCAAGTAGTTGATATACATCGTATTTTGAAGTAACATTGCTATTTTGTGAGAGGTTTATTGCAAGCTTTTTAATATATGCATTGGATCTTAACTGCATTCTTGTCAATTCATCCTCGTCGTTAGGTTGACAGAGGGAGCCTGAATATTTTGAATAAGGCATGACCAGCCCCATCGATTTTTTTAGCAATGTATATTCGCCAAATAATAATATTTTGCTGTTAAAAATGGTCATTTCGCTGCCCTGATAATAACAAAGAAACTGTAATGGCAATGTGTTAATTTAAACACTAACAGTAAGTTATATTTTATACTTATAAATTTACGAACATTTTCGTTTCCTTCATAAGGTTGAAATAAATATTACAGTCTTTTTTAGCTGTATATAATTTAATAGCGTTGAATTGAAGTAGCGTTACAAATTGCTTATTTAGCAAACGTGAAAAGTAATGAAATGAGTTTTTGGAATAAATTCAGCCTAAATATATTCCTTAGGTTAGTTTTCAATTAATTCTCCCGTAATTGAAAATCCTGCGGCTTCTGTAACTTTTATGGTTACAAACTTTCCAATCAGACTTTTATCTTTTGATAAAATACGGGTAACAATTTTGCCTTCGTTATGTCCGGATAAATATCCTGTTTTACGTTCTACAGTTCTTACTAAAACGGTCATTTCACTGCCAACCAGGCTTTGGTTGTATTTTAATGATAAGCCTTCAAGTTTATCAGTCAGCCGCTGGTAGCGTTCCTTTTTAACTGCTTTAGGAATGTCATCAACCCACCTGTAACTTTTTGCTCCTGGTCGTGGTGAATACATGGCAATATAAGCCATATTAAAATTAAACTCATCGAAGGAATTCATGGTATTCATAAATTGTTCCTCAGTTTCGCTGGTAAATCCCACAATAATATCTGTGAACAAAGTAGCCTGAGGTAATAATTCCCTGATATGCTGAATGCTTTCGCGGTAACAGTCAAGGTCATGTTTCCGGTTCATTTTAACCAGAACACTATCATCGCCGCTTTGCAGGGGTAAATGAATCTGTTTACCCAATGCTTTGTATTTGGCAATAGCTTCAACCACATCGCGGCTCATATCCCGGGGATGCGGCGAAGTAAAATAGATCCATGCCGGGTTATTAAGCTTTTCACCTTCTTGTCCAATAGCTTCCAGTAATTGAGCAAATGAAATCTCATCATCACGATCAAGACCATATGAATTTACATTTTGTCCTAAAAGTGTAATCGATTTATAACCACTTTTCATGAGTATAATTACCTCTGCAACAATTTCTGATGAAGGTCGCGAAACCTCACGACCCCTTGTATAAGGAACTGCACAATAGGAGCAAAATTTATCGCACCCATTTTGAATAGGTACAAAGGCTTCGAATTCACTTTGATAGTTAGGATTTATATTCCAAAGTTTAAAAATTTCTTTATTATCAGGCATGGCAGGTTTATCATCCATGGATGCAATTTTTACCGGCCTAAAGGCTTTCTGGGATGGAACCTGTTCAAAAAAGTCTTTTATCATGAATTTTCCGTCAGGCGTTTGAAGCGAAAGGGGCGAGGCTACACCATATTCTTTCATAATATTCGGAAAATCATTTAATTCACTCATGGGAAATACAAAATCGAACAGTTTCAGGAATTTTTCCCGGTCGTCAGGTAAAACACAGCCTGAAACAAACGTTAACACATTTCGCTTTAATTTTATTCGGTTCCATTTATATATCCTGGAATATACTTTATCAATCGGTTTCTGACGTACGGAGCACGATAATATTCCGAGAAGTTGTGCTTCTTCCTCATTTTCAGTAGGAGTAAAGCCCATCTGTTCCACGACAGAACGTACCCGCTCACTATCGGAAATATTCATCTGGCACCCTAAAACGATTAAGTGGTATTTCATCTGCTATAATTTTATTACATTATCACTGTCAGGCCAAAGGCCAGACATCTCCACTAATTTCAAGGGAGAAATATTATTAAAAATACACCTCAGCAAACATTTGGTTTGCTGCAAATCCTTTATTTTTAAGCAATTCCATGGCATCGAAAATCATTTCACTGTTGCCACAAAAATAAAAATGAGTGTCGGTATTAAAATCTGTTGCATTAATATAATCTGTTACCCGACCCTTAAAATCACCTTTATCATCCCGGCTGGTGCATAATACATATCTTTGGCGATCATAAATTTCCTTTTCGTAGGCTTCATCAGCTGTACGAACACCATGAATTAACCGATAATTCAATTCAGGATATGAAGTGATAAAGCTTTTAAACGGAGCCACGCCGGTACCAGTGGCAATCAATACCACGGGATAGTTCATGCGGATGCTTTCGCTGATGGTAAAATATCCCACCGGTCCGCTAATCTCAAGTTCATCGCCGGCCTGTAATTTTTTTAGTTTTGGCGTAACCTCACCCTTATCCACTTCTTTTACCAATATTTCAAAAAAAGGATCATCCTTGCTGCTATATAACGAATATTGTCGAAAATCCTTATCTCCCTTTTTGCCCACTACCAGATGCTGACCCGGTATAAAACCAAGCCCCTTTCGCTCCAACCTGATTATAAATGTGCTTTCAGTCAGGTGCTTTATTTGCTCTATTTTATGGATATTGTGATACATTCTTTTTGCAAAAATTTGCGCAAAATTAGGAATTATTTTCTTAAATGAAAGATTGCTTATTAAGTCTGAAACCTGACAATAACGTATTTAGTATCAGGTTCATTAAGTAATATTAGACTCATCAGATGACTAAGTTGCTGGTTTATAAATAAGTCATCCGATGAGTATTTAAACGGAACTTTATGAACGTACTATTAGTAGACTGGCTATAAAAAGCAAATAATGCTTATTTACTGGAAATATGAGTTCTATCCATCATTTATAATTCTGAATCTATATCATAATAGCAAGCAAATTCATGAGTTATTATTCATTATAATCAGGTAAAAATGAGTATTCCTTTGAATACCAAAGCATTTGCTCCATATAATTATCAGGATATGAAATTTCAATGTCCGCAATTTCCCCATTTTTAGTTATGGGTTTTAATACCGGATTAATAAATCCACCATAGGGTGCAATGTTAAGTTTGGTAAAGCGCTCCAGAATTTCATTATGTATTTTGGCATCTACTTTAATCGCATAAGTTTCAACCAGCTTTTTGCCGGCTTCAAAATCGCCCTCCGATTTAATGCGTTGAATTTCAGCAAGCAAATCTCCAAATAAATTCCTTAATTTTTGGTAATCGTTAATTTTAACATATGTTTTTCCATTTTGTTGCATTATTTCAATCACCTGTTCTGAATGACCTTTTTTGTAACACCACTTTGAAATGAGCTGGCGGTTGCGCATATGCGCTTGTTCAATTTGTTTGCCTGGTTTTATACGGGTTAATTGGGTCAATAATCCATTTCTGATGTAAGAATTGTATTCAGTTTGTGCAATCTCAAAGCCTTGGGTTAATCCTAATTCAACCATTTTTTCATCGGCTATAAAATACAGTGCAAAAAGGTCAGCACGGGTTTCTTCCAAGGTCGAACTATAGTTTTTTAACGCGTCTGAACTGGTTTCGGGTAGTAATTGACCCGAACCATGACCCAGGCATTCGTGCAAGTCGGTAAGTAGATTGCCAGCCTTGTATCCATAAAGCTTTGACAGGTTTACTTCTTCCTGCGAATAGCAGAATTCTTCAAGAAATCCATTACCCTGCGCAGCCTGATCATAAGCAAAAGTAATATTTTCAAGGGTCACCGATTTCGATCCATGATCGCGACGTATCCAATCGGCATTAGGCAGGTTTATTCCGATGGGAGTGGAGGGAAAACAATCGCCTCCCAATTGAGCTACTGTGATTACTTTTGCCGATATTCCTTTAACCTTCTTCTTTTTAAATCTGGAATCAATAGGAGCATTATTTTCAAACCACTGTGCATTGTTGCTGATAATCTCAGTTCGGAGGGTTGCTTCCATATCTTTAAAATTAATTACCGATTCCCATGTGGCTTTCATCCCAAGTGGGTCACCGTAGGTTTCAATAAATCCATTCACAAAATCAACATGTGATTCGAGGTCGGTTACCCACTTAACATTAAATTCATCCCAGGTTTTTAGATTTCCGGTTGAGTAATAATCAATCAACAACCGGATGCTATCTTGTTGTTTTTTGTTTTCGGCTACTTCAAGTGCTTTTTGAAGCCAAAATATTATTTGCTTAATGGCTTTATGATACAAGCCGTTTAGCCGGTATACTTTTTCAATAATTTGGCCATTTTTTTTAATCAATTTACTGTTAAGTCCTTTCGATACAGGTTTGTTACGGTCAAATTGGGGCAACGATTCGTTAAAATGATTTACTTCCTCTACAGTCAAATTTTCATAGAAATTAACTGCTGATTGTGCTATAATATCAACGGAATCATCAAGGACAATTTTCTTAGCATCAATATTTTTATCATACATAATAGGAATCAATCGTTTTATAAAAGATTCAACCGATTCGTTTTTCATCAGCGGAAGCATAGTTTTATCCGTATTTATTATTAACGAAATAAAATATTGCTCTGAATTTTCAGGAATTATTTTGTCGCTGCTATAGTGATGATGAATTCCGTTGGCAAACCATATTCTTTTAGCGTAAACTTCAAAAAGCTTAAATTCTTCAGAATTTCTGTCTCCAACAAATGATTTTAAGATAGCTTCGTTTGTCCTGCGGATGGTCAAATTATGCTTGCAATTTTGATCGTAAATAATATCACGGCCACATAAGGCTGTCTGGCTTAAAAAGTAAATAAGCTTTTTCTGATGAAGCGAAAGTTCCTCAAATCCCGGAACCTGGTATCGCATAATTTTAACATCAGCAAACTGTTCAAGCAGATATTTGAATTTTATTGTGGTATTCTTTGAATTGTTGTTTGATGGTAAGGTTATTGACATGATAACAAGGCATTAAAAAGTTATTTATCCATGATTAATCAGGTGTCCGATTAATATTTTAAATCCAATAATGATCAATATAATTCCACCGACGAGTTCGAATGGAAATTTAATTTTTTGTTTAAACAGGCTGGCCAGGTAAATTGCCGAAAATGAAAGCATAAACGAAGTCAGGCCAATCACCAATGAGGCCGTATACAGCGAGAATTCGATTAATCCAAAGGTGATACCAACAGCCATAGCATCGATGCTGGTAGCTAATGCAAGACCAGTCAGTGTTTTATAACTGGTAGGGTCAAAGCATTTAAAATCATCGTTTGACGTAAGTTGTTGATAAATCATTCTACTGCCCAGGAACAATAGAATAAAAAATGCAAACCAATGATCAAACACTTCAATATATATCTTGAATTCATTTCCAAGAAGCCAACCCAAAATAGGCATAACTCCTTGGAAAATGCCCATGAATAAGGCAATCCGAAGAGCATTTCTAATATTAAATTTATATAGGATCAATGCACATGAGATGGAAACAGTAACGCTGTCCATTGCCAACCCGATGGCCAATATCATTAAAAAAATAAATTCCATGCGTAATTTTTATGCAAAAGAAGTAAATAACTGGTATTTCATCATCTATTCTGTAATTAAATTTATTGAACCACTCAGAAGTAGATTTGTTGTGAAAATTTAACAAGGCTTAAATTTTTGACCTTACCAGTTTTTTAGGTAGTTTTCCGCCCGAAATAAACAGCATAGGTTTTCTGTTGTTCTAAATAATCTTTACAAAGAATTTAGGTATTCAAAATATGCACCGTAAAAATTTCTCACCTGATAAACCGGAATAGCTATGTTTAATTTAGGTTACCTTGGCTTGTTCCTGGCAAGTTTTTTAGCGGCTACTATTATTCCTTTTAGTTCCGAGGCTATTTTATCGGGTATGATTGCAGCCCATTTTAACCTTGTAGCATGTTTGATTGCCGCTACCTTGGGAAATTGGTTGGGAGGTTTAAGTACTTATTACCTTGGATATTTGGGTAAAAAGGAATGGATTGTACGATACTTAAAAATTCCTGAAGAAAAAACAGAACGGTTTAAAACAAAATTAACTGGTAAAGAAGCCTGGATTGCCTTTTTTTGCTGGCTTCCGTTTATTGGAGACGTAATTGCCGTGGTTCTTGGATTATTGCGTGTGAATTTTATGCGGGTTTCGATAGGAATGTTAATAGGCAAGGCAGCACGATATATTGTTTGGGGCTACCTAACCTATTGGGTATTAAATTAATTATTCCAGTATCATTTTACCAAACGAATCAGCGTTAATCCAGCCCAAATCTTCATAATGTTCTTTTTTATTTACTGAACCAATAAAATTTTCGCGATGGTCTGTGGTATCACTATCGCAATAGGCCAGACTAAATCCTATGATTTTACCTTTTTTAAGGGTAACAGGAATATTATGGCTTGAATTTTCGTCAAAATTTTTAGGATAAATCTTTATGGCCAATTCCCAGGTATATTTATTCTGATCCATCAAAATAGCTCCATTTACGTGATCGTTAAAGAGCCTGGGCTTTTTATCAGTCCCCATATCAACTACATTCATCACCGGGCTTATGTGGTATGCAAAAGCACTGTGATTATACTGGTGGTCGCCACCTGAATTATCTTCATCTATAAAAACCTCTACGCAGTCATCATCCCAATAGTTTATCAGCGGATCAGGATGCGTATCATTCAATTTATCATCATGAATTTCTACTAACAGAAACAATAAGCTGTCCTTCCAAACTGCTTTGTACCGACCCGAAAAATCTTCAGGAGTATAAGGATCACCCAGCCAACGGTATTGTAATGTGTCCCAGGTGGCTCGGCTCCAGCAGCATTCGTTGGCTACGCCGTCAATGGTGGGGCTCTCATCTGAAAACAGCGCAATATAAGTATTGGCAATTTCGTCAACTTTAACCGTTTGGCAATTGCTGATATTTTTTTTTGATTGAGAAGATTTGCAGGATGAAATCATCCACAAAAAAAGTACGGAGATAAAAATTGGGTAATATTTCATAGGATTAATTATTTGTTAAGCCAATTAAAAAATGAAAATACTTTCAATTTGATTACAATGCAATATAATTTGATAATTTTTTTGAATGTTTTTATTTAACTTTAAAAGGAAATTGATTTAAATAGGAATATATGGGCGATTTTCATCAAGCATCTTGTGTTACAACCTTGCATAATTTCAGAAACAGGACGTTAGCTGATATTGAAGCTGAGTTGTTACAGTACAGTCATAAACGACCGGTTGGTTTAATATTTCCATCGCGTTACTCTGAGCTGCATCGTAAGGCTTTGCCTCAAATAATAAGTATATTAAAAGATATACCTTACCTTGGAGAAATAGTTATCTGTCTTGATGGTGCCAATAAAGAAGAATACAAAAAGGCTAAAGAATTTTTCTCAGTTTTGCCACAGCATCACCGGATTATATGGAATGACGGGCCCCGCATGAAGCATCTTGAATTTATACTAAACGAAGAAAATATTCATCCCGGAAATCCTGGCAAAGGGAAAAATGTCTGGTTTAGCTTCGGTTATATGATAGCCTCAGGAAAATCGGAAGCTATAGCTTTACACGATGCCGATATATTAACCTATGACCGTGAATTACTGGCCAGGTTACTATATCCTGTTGTTAAACCTACCTTTAATTATAAATTTTGCAAAGGTTATTATTTTAGGGCTGATGATGATAAAATTAATGGCCGAATGGTAAGGCTCCTGGTATCACCACTTTTACGTACGCTAAAAAAGTTTCTTGGACCTTTGGAATATCTCGATTACCTTGATGGATTCAGATATGCTTTAAGCAGTGAATTTTCGATGCGGGCCGATGTGCTGAAAACGATTCGCATTCCGGTCGATTGGGGTTTTGAAGTTGGAATAATGGCTGAAGTACATAAAAACAATGCTATTAGTCGGATTTGCCAGGTTGAAATTGCCGACAGGTATGACCATAAACATCAGGCTGAATCATTCGATAATCCGGAAAAGGGGCTATCGAGAATGAGCCTCGACATTTCACGATCGATATTTAGCAAGCTGGCTTCAGATGGAAGTATATTTACCGAGGGGATGTTCCGATCAATAAAAGCTACATATTATCGCATTGCTCTTGAAATGGTAGAGCAATATCATAATGATGCTGCGATGAACGGCTTATCGTTTGACCGCCATAAAGAGGAGCGACTGGTTGACCAGTTGGCGCGCAACGTATACCAGGCCGGGGTGAGTTATTTAAATAACCCGAACCAGGCACCTGTTTTGCCAAGCTGGAAGAGGGTAATGAGTGTTATCCCAAATATCAACGATATTTTTAATGAGATAGTGGAGGAAGATAATAAACTTTAATACCGAACTGAAAATCAAATAATACAAGGCCTGATAGCTTTTTCTGTCGGGTCTTTTGTTTTAATTATAATTTAGGCCCGAAATGAAAAGACCGCTCTCGTTCTTAATTGCTCCTGATTCGTTTAAAGATAGTATGTCGTCAACAGAAGTTGGTTCTTATATTGAAAAGGGAATCAAAAGTGTATTTAAAGATGCAAATATTGACAGGGTTCCCATGGCTGACGGCGGTGAAGGCACGGTTCAGGCAATACTGAATGCCTGTGATGGAAAACAATTAAACACAAATACCCATGATGCCCTTGGTCGCCCGATAACCGGTTTTTTCGGAATGATCAACCACGGACAAACTGCCATCATTGAAATGGCCACTGCCAGCGGAATTGAATTATTGAGCAAAGAAGAACGAAATCCTTACCTGACCAGTACCTATGGAACAGGTGAACTTATTAAAGCCGCATTGGACTACGGATGCCGGGAAATAATAGTAGCAATAGGAGGCAGTGCTACCAACGACGGAGGCATGGGTATGGCTAAAGCCCTGGGAATTGATTTTTTTGATATCAATAATAAAGAGCTGCCTGAAGGAGGATATCATTTAGGGAAACTCCATAAGGTTAATATGACTGGATTAGATAAAAGAATAGCGAAAACCAGGATTATTGCAGCTACTGATGTTACTTCACCATTAACAGGTAAATCGGGTGCATCTTATGTTTACAGCAAGCAAAAAGGAGCCAGCGACGAGATGGCAGAAGTGCTTGAAACAAATATGAAACATTGGGCCGGCGTTATTGAGAATAGCTTCAATATGGCTATAAGTGATTTAAAAGGCGGAGGTGCTGCAGGAGGGTTGGGAGCCGGGCTAAAAGTTTTTCTGAATGCTGAAATTGAGAGCGGATTTCAGACCATAGCCAATTTAACTGGTCTTGAAGAGAAAATTAAAAAAGCTGATATTGTATTTACCGCTGAAGGAAAAGTGGATGATCAAACTGAATCCGGAAAAGTCCCAATTGGAATTGCCAATATGGCCAGAATAAATAAGAAACCCGTTTTTATCCTGACTGGAAATGCAACCATCCATACAAATAAATTATATAAAGCAGGAGTGACCGGAGTATTTTCAATTATCAGGAAACCGGTTGATTTATCCGAGGCCATTTCAAAAACCGGTATCTGGATTGAGAAATGTACGGAAGAAATTTGTCGTACCATTAAAGCAGTCAAAAATTTATAAAAAAGCAAGTTTTTATGCAATTTTTATCATTTTTTCATAGTTTTATCAAAAACAGAATAAATAAATATTACACTTAAAATACTGATTATCTGTAATATAATATTACTTTTACTAGTTAATAACCTCATCAGAATCGTATGGAATTTAATTTCCTGTAATATCCTGGGATTTATTGAAATCATAGTCACATATCCATTTAAATAAACCTGGATTTAAAATTGAATTTTAAAAATAGGAGTTATGTAATACAATTCTTGTCTTTGTTTTTTTGAAAATCGTGCATACCAAAAATCCTTCACTTAAAATAAAGCAGGGCAGATAGGAAAAATTAAAAAAACAAAGTATAAACCACAGAGAGCTCTCAGAATAGGTCGTTTTACATATGTTTACTTAAGATTTTCACACTACTACTAGTCACCAGATCAGACATTTATCCCAATTACTTAAAGTGAATTTTCAAGTAAAAAATTAATTTTTACATAGAAACTGTCAATTTGGATCTATTTACAATATCTATATATCTGTATATTAGTGCAATACAATACTTATTTGAGAAATAACTTCAACTATACAAAAAAGTATTATGGTTACATATGTAATTTATTAATGAAATATAAAGATTACACATGTGTATTGTTGTAAAATAATTATATATTACATTTGTAATCATAAAATATCATCATGACTATAAAAGACCGTTTAATAAAGATAATCAGTTCTGAAGGTTTAACTTCCTCAGCATTTGCCGATGCAATAGGAGTTCAGCGTTCCAGTATATCACATATTCTATCGGGTCGTAATAAGCCCAGCCTCGATTTTTTAGAAAAAATAATGACCAGTTTTCCAAAATATAATGCAGAATGGCTTATAATGGGGCAAGGCGAAGTATACAAAATACCTAAGCAAACGGATTTATTCGATAAGTCACAGGAATTGAATTCATCCTCCGATACCGGAAATAAAAGTGTTATAACAGTAGTAAATACAGATAATGAGGCTGTAAAAATACAGCATAATGAAACACATAAGAATTTTTTAGGAATAATGAACGATGAAACACAAGTACCCTATCAAACCAAAGAACAGACAAATACGCAAACAGAGCCTGATAGCAACCTTAAAATCGAGAAAATTGTAATATTATATACGGATAATACATTTAAAGAATACAGGCCTAAATAGGTCTTATTCTGGTGTTTTATTGCTTTATCCCTCCATGTCCCCAATACAGAGAGACAACAATTGCAATGGGGTTGATAAATTGAATTTAACCATTCAAAATTTTAGTATCTTTACGGTAAAAATCATGTACAAACTCCTATTACGACCTTTATTCTTCAAGCTTGAACCCGAGACAGCCCATAAATTGGTGTTTTTATTACTAAAAACAGGTCAGTTTTTAAAGATAGATGGTTTATTAAAAAAGTATTACCATCCACTGAGTTTACATATGGAAACAAACGTTTTTGGTTTGAATTTCCCTAATAAAGTGGGTATAGCTGCCGGATTGGATAAAAATGCTGAAGCTTTTAATATGCTGGGAAGCCTTGGATTCGGACACATTGAAATTGGAACAGTTACTCCAAAGCCCCAGCCGGGAAACCCTAAACCACGGTCGTTCAGGCTTATTGATGATAAAGGACTGATTAACCGGATGGGATTTAATAACCATGGGCTGGATCAGGCAGTAAAGAAGCTCAGGGAAAGGAATACCAAGCTGATAATTGGCGGAAATATTGGAAAAAATACCCTTACCAGCAACGAAATGGCCTTAGATGACTATGTAACCTGTTTTAATGGCTTATACGATTATGTGGATTATATTGTGGTTAATGTAAGTTGTCCTAATATTACGGATTTACA
The DNA here is from genome assembly GCA_046704385.1 of Bacteroidales bacterium. Classification (GTDB taxonomy): domain Bacteria; phylum Bacteroidota; class Bacteroidia; order Bacteroidales; family SZUA-534; genus GH45. The sequence continues at coordinate 16,153 of JBJKSB010000093.1, forward strand.
TAAACTCCAGGATCAGGATTCACTAGAACTTATTTTAAATACGTTAGATGCAATCAGAAATCAAAAACCAAGCTATAAGCCAATATTACTAAAGGTTTCGCCGGATTTAAACGAAAATCAGATTGATGCAACCTTACAGGTTATTGAAAAAAATCATATTGATGGAATTATTGCTGTAAATACTACTACTCAACGCAATAATTTGAAAACAGATGTGGAACGAATAACCAGGATTGGTAAGGGCGGACTCAGTGGCAAGCCGTTAAGAAACAGGTCGACAGAGGTAATACGATATATTCATCAAAAAACTGATGGAAAATTACCCATAATCGGTGTTGGAGGTATATTTGATGCCAGCGATGCCATTGAAAAGCTTGAAGCCGGGGCATCATTGATACAGCTTTATTCAGGATTTATTTATGAAGGCCCGGGCATTGCCAGGAAAATTAATAAAGCATTAAAAAGTTACATAAGTAACAAATAGAGTAAAATTGCAAATTTACATATGTATATTTTGTTCAGCATTTCGATTTACATATGTCACTTTTACTTTTGTGACTTCTATTCTGTAATTTTTGGAATTTGCTAAATTCTTTGAATTGATAAATGGCTTCTGAAAATATTTGATATTTCCTGTTCAGATAAAAAGTATAATTGTCGAATTTATCTCAAAATCTCTCCTATTTTTCTTGACAACTGCTCACCCAAAAGCATTTATTAAAACCTGAAGAGGTTATTTTTAAAGCAATCAACTGAATTATAATTATTTAAAGTAATTTTGAGAAGGTCATTACCTGTTCAATGTAGAAAATATCCAAATTTCAACACACTAAACTTTGATTATTTATAAAACTAAAACACGAAAAAGTATTTTATCGGGGATACTCAGCAATTTTTTTAAGTTTACTGTCTTTTGCGTATTCTAAAATATAAATAGCTGTATTTTGATAGCCTCCCTGATCATTATAAGGAACAAAGTGAAATTTACTCTGTAGCAGATCAATATTATTCATTTGAATACACTTCCTAAAATCTTTCCCATATTTATTGAGTGAAATGCCAAAATATTTAGTTACATCATAGCCCTGAAATGCGTACTGATCGGGTTCATCTCTATAATAATACCGGTATTGTTTAACAAAATCGATAACCTTTGGGTTGGTATAATCAATATAGGTGCTCGAAAATAAGTGCGTATTGGTATTATGGAAATTATCGAGCTCAATGTTTTCAAATCTTAACCAGAGTGGTTGTCCAAAGGTGGTTATATCATACTCATATGAATATCCATTTAATTTTCCCATAACATCGGTAACAAATGCCTGGTTGCTGGAGGGAACAATTACAATGTTTTTAATACCCGGCGTAAAAACGTCTTTTAGTACGCTGTCGCGACCGTTGTAATAATTTACTTCGTTATATTTAATTTGATCGAAGTTTTCATTATTCATCTGCGCAAAAAGCTGTTTTTTGAATTGATCCAGGTAATCCAGGTTAATATTATTACCGTCGTGAATAACAATATAATTTTTTATATCAAAGCTGTTTAAGTAATCGGAGGCGTGGTACATCTGAACCTCATCGGTTGGAATAACCTGAAAAGCATAAGGATTGTGCTGAATAAAATCGTTCTTTTTCCATAGAGGCGACACAATATTTATCTGGTGTTCCCACGCATAATCACCTACTAATTTAAGCATATCACCATAAACCGGACCAATGAACAAATCAAAGTCTTCCAGGTTTTGGGTTCTTAATAGTTCGGAAACATGACTACTATCATTCTGAGTATCAAATACATGTATTTCAAACGAAATACCCGTTTTTTTCATATCATTCAATGCCAGAAGGGCTCCCTGGTAAAAATTTATGAAGTATTTTGATTTACTGTAAATCCTGTCTTCAATATAACCTGTCCGCGGCACAGTTTCCAATATTTCAACCCCGTCATCATCTTTTACAAGTACATCTATAAACTTGCCTAAGGTATCGTTAATATTTAAATACAGTGGAAGGAAAAAAGCAATCTTGTAGACCGATTGTTTATCAACACCCTTATCAGGGCAGGGAGGAAGTACCAGCGTATCAGTCCAAAAAGTATAAACATCTGGTTTAGGTTCATACTTAAAGGTATCTGCTATAGCTTTTTGTTTAAAAATAGAATCTGATACAGCATTTTTAGGAATTTTAATTAATTCACCTACCTGTAATGTCCTGTCTTTCAAATCAGGGTTCAGTTTGTATAACTGTTTCTCTTTAATTTGATATAAGGTGGTCAAGCCATAAATTGTTTCCTGCTTTTGGACTTTGTGGTAATAATATTCATCACTTTCTGGAATTCGGTTTTGCTGCACCGGGATCTTAATTTCTTCGTCCACCTGCAAGCCCCTGTCTTTTAACTGTGGGTTAGATTCCTTAATAAGTTCCTGGGTGGTTCCATACTTTGCGGCTATTCCAAAAAGAGTTTCTTTTTTTTGGACTTTATAAACAATAAAATCTTCGTTATTAGGTTTTTGTGGTTTTATTGTATCTTCTAAAACCAATGAAGTTTCATTCCTGCTCACTGGAATTTTCAATATTTCATCGATACCAATGCCTACTCTGGCGGTAGGATTGTATTCATAAATATCATTGATAGATACATTATATTTTATTGACAGGCTGTATGGGGTATCACCCTTTTTTACCCTGTGGTAAACAAATTCCTGCTTTTTGGTTTCATCCTGGGGTTGAACCCTTATTTTGAGGTATTGGTTTATTTTAAGGTCGTTACTAATATGTAAGTTATCCTTTTTTATGGTATCAACAGGTACATTATAAGCCTGGCTAATAGCGAACAATGTCTCACCTTTCCTGACAATATGAATATAATAGGGTTTTCCGTTCAGGCTTACTTTATTGTTCGACCTTTTTACATCAGCTTGTTGAGCTGAAATAACCGTTGAACATAAAAAAAAGGATAGGAGTAAAAAAAGCTGAATTTCCTTTTTCATTTGGTACAGTTTACAATAGTTATATTTGCATCACAAAAATAATAATTTACCTAAAGGAAAAAAACACAGTGCACTAAACTCGAATTATCTTTTTCAGATATTAGGAAAAACCTATAATAAAAAACCGCTTTAAAGCGGTTTTTATTATACTTTGAGTTTTTTCTCTATTTCTTCGATGTAGCCTCTGAAACGTTTATCGGTGTCAATAAGGTTATTTACTGTTTTACAGGCATGCAGTACTGTGGCATGGTCTTTACCCCCAATTTGGGAGCCAATAGTAGCCAGCGATGATTTTGTCAGGCTTTTGGCAAAAAACATGGCTATCTGTCGGGCCTGTACAATTTCCCTTTTCCTGGTTTTTGAATTTATAACTTCGTGGGGCATATTAAAATAATCGCATACTACTTTCTGGATATAGTCGATTGAAATTTCGCGCTTGGTGTTTTTCACAAGCCTGTCTATCATTCGGCGTGCTAAATCAATCGTAATTTCCTTTTTATTCAGGGTTGATTGGGCCAATAATGAAATTAAGGCACCTTCAAGCTCTCTGATATTTGAAGTTATATGTGAAGCAATATATTCTATTACCTCATCCGGAAGGTCGAGACCATCATTATAAACTTTTTGCTTTAAAATTGCAATACGGGTTTCATAATCAGGAGCCTGTAAATCGGCTGATAATCCCCATTTAAACCTTGACAGCAAACGCTGCTCCATACCTTTTAAATCAACTGGTGATTTATCAGAAGTTAAAATAAGCTGCTTGCTGTTTTGATGTAAATGGTTGAAAATATGGAAAAATATATCCTGTGTCTTTTCTTTTCCCGCAAATTCATGTACATCATCAATAATTAATACATCAATCATTTGATAAAAATGTACAAAATCGTTGCGGTTATTATTAAGTATGGCTTCAACAAATTGCGTGTGAAACTTATTGCCGTTTACATATAATACAACTTTGTCAGAAAATTTCTCTTTAACCTGAATACCAATGGCTTGTGAAAGGTGAGATTTGCCTAAACCTGAGGCACCATAAATAAACAGGGGATTAAAAGCTGTTTTACCCGGATTATTGGCAACGGCAAACCCCGCTGAGCGTGCTAGCTGGTTGCATTCACCTTCAACAAAATTGTTGAAATTATTTATTGGATTTAGTTGTGGATCAACGTGTAACTTTTGTATTCCGGGAATAATAAAAGGATTCTTAATAGTCTTCTGTTCGTCAATAGGTAACGAAAGGGGTTTATTACTAAGCTCCTTACGATCATTAGTAGGTAATTTAACTGTATAGGGATTAGAGTTGGAGTAAACATTGTTCTCCATTATTACACTATATTCAAGCTTGGCACCCAGGCCAAGTTCGTTTCTCAATGTTTTTCTAAGGATATCAATGTATTGCTCCTCCAAATATTCATAGAAAAATGGACTTGGTACCTGAATGGTTAAGATATTTTTGTCAATCTTTAATGGTACAATTGGCTCAAACCAGGTTCTGAAACTAATGGCCGGCACGTTGTCCTTAATAACCCTTAAACAGTTATTCCAAACTTGTTGGTAATCTTTAATCATTTCGGTTAAAAAATTATTTATAGTGATCCCCTAAAAGCAGAACAATTTTGTGAAAAAAAAAATTAATAAAAAAATGTTTTTCCTATTGACTTTTAATTTTTTTTTATACGCAGTTCAATTTCAATTTATTACAAATTAAAAAAAAACAAAATTAATTAATATACTGTTAATCAATAATATACAAATACAGCTCGCCTAAACATTTGATTTTAAAAACTATAACAATTTGTAAGCAAATTTTAATTTAATAAAATATTATGTTAAATAATTTGTTAATTTACAACCTGGTATTTTCCTTCCTTTATCTCTATTACTTTAGCATCAGGAAAATCGGTTTGAATATCTTTTAAATATTGTTTGGCAGATTCCATATTTTTTTTCTGACCTACTAAATATATATATGCACCACTTAACATAACTTCTTCAACATTTTTATATCCTTTAAAATTTTCAGGATTAAGGGGGATAGGTTTATTCGATTCCACAATTTGAATTTTGTATACTACCTTTTCCTTTTTTCCACGGGTATCCGACTGGTCTTCCTCAACGTAAACGGTTTTCCCTAAGTTAAATGCAGAAAATTGAACATAACGTTTGGGGTTTAATCTAAGATCTTCAATTAATCGATTTAAATTATAGGATACATCCTGCAAATTATAATAAAGTGTATCATTATTTACCAATAATCCCAAAGAACCTTCAGAGTTGTTTACCTTCTTGATTAAATCGTTAAGCTGGTTCAATACAAGGTAAGTTTCGTTTATGGTTTGTTTCAGGTTTGCTTTTGCGAGCGAATCAGATATATTCGAAACATTTTTAAGCGCCTGGGTGATTAAACTATTATTTTGTTCAAGATTTGATGATATCGATTCTACATTACTTAAAATATTTTCCATTTTATTTTTGCCTTCGCTAACAATAGAGTCGAGGTTTGTAGATGAATTCTCCAGATTTGCAAAAGTGGCTTTAATATTTTTAAAACTTGCCATTATGTCCTGGCGGGTTTCTTCATTAAAAACGTAATTGATTATCTCAATAGCCTGTTCCATTTGTTTCATTAAATCTTCGGCCTTAGTTTTTAAAGGAAGCATCTGGACGCTGACCATTTCCTGCAAACTACCTTCAAAATCGGCAATAAGTGTATCGCCCGATTGTTCAAAATAGTTTGCATCGCCAAAAATAAGGTCAATGGCTTTGGTACCCATTAAATCGCTGCTAAAGATGCGGGCCACCGACTTACCCGGTATATTAAATTCTCGTTTCACAGCAATTTGAACAACCAAACGGCCCGATGTATCTGGCAGAAAATGGATATCGCGCACCTGCCCAACCTCAAAACCGTTTACCAAAACAGGATTCGATATGGTTAATCCGTCAATACGGTTATAAACCACATAAAATATATTATCGGTACTAAATGTTCCTTTACTTTTCAGAAAATTTACTCCCCAAAACAAAGAAAAGATTGTGATGCTGATAATTAGCCCGATTTTAATATAGGTTGATTTTTTCACAATATTTAATTTACATGTTGAATGGCCAATTTTAAATCAATTCGCTCGTTATTTTTGAAAGCAACAATAAAAGCGCCAGGAAAATCATCTTTGACTTTTTGTTGGAATTCTTTTACCTCGCTATATTTTTTAAACTTTCCGATGGTATATTTATACATGTCGTTTTCAAAATATTCATAAATATCGGAATAACTTTTGAAAACCGGATGATCAAATTTAAGAGGTTTTGACGAAGATGTTACCTGAACTCTGAACCATAAATCATTTTTTGGTTCAGTTTTACTTGAATCTCCGCTAACCTGGCTACTATCTGCAGTATTTTGTTTATCACTTACAAGGCCTTGTGCATCTTCTTTATCGAGATGGCCCAAATATTCTTTAATAGCTCTGTAAATAGCCGAGGCCAAATATTCCTGACCTTGTTGCGAAACTAAATATTTCTCTTCTTCGCGATTTGAAATAAATCCGGTTTCAATCAATATGCTCGGCATTGAAGCCTGCCACAACACAAGAAAACCAGCTTGTTTAACGCCCCGGTCTTTTCTTTTAGCTCTGTCACGAAACTGGTCTTGGACGTATGAGGCCATTTCAAGACTTTTATCAAGATAATTACTTTGCATTAATGAAAAAATGATGTACGATTCGGATGAATTAGGATCGTATCCTTCATATTTCATACTATAATCTTCCTCAAAAACAATTACCGAGTTTTCTTTTTGGGCTACTTCTAAATTACTTTTTGTTTTATGCAAACCCATAGCATAAGTTTCAGTGCCATAGGGTTTTGAACTTGGGTTCGAATTCGCATGGATGGAAACAAAAAGATCGGCATTATTATTGTTTGCTATCATTGCCCGATCCTTTAATGGAATAAATTCATCGGTTTTTCGTGTATATATTACTTCCACATTGGGCATATTTGTTTGTAATAATTCACCAACTTTGAGCGCTATGGCCAGAACAATGTCTTTTTCTTTTGATATTTCGCCGACTGCACCGGTATCTTGTCCGCCATGTCCGGCATCAATTACAACAACTTTTTTTTTGTTACTGATATTAGAAGCATTTCCTTGAAGCCAGCCAGCACTTATTATCAGGCATAGCATTAAAAGAATTTTTTCTTTCATATTAAGACGAAAACTTTAAAATTTCATTAGTTTTGATGCGCAAAAATCAACACATAACATATAGTACAAAAATAGTATATTATATCTGATTTGAAAACAAAAAGCCTAAGTACAGGATTCCTATTATATTTAATCAGCAGTTTAGTAGCTTTTTCGCAAGGTGTTGATAATAAATTGGTTAAAGAACCGGGGTATTTTCGGCAAATCGTGCCTGATTCAACAAGTGTCGATACCAGCAATATAAAGACTCAGTTGTTGATTGAAAATGATTCCATTCAATCCGATTCATTACCGTTTAAAACACTGACTTACCAGCACGATTCAACCATTAAAGTTCGTCCTTCTGGTACCAGTCTGATTAAAGATAAAATAATATATGATGCTACTGATTCTACCATATTTTCGGTTGATGGTAAAAAAGTTTATTTATTTGGTGATGCCAGCATTGTATATGGTGATATTGAGCTGAAAGCAGCCTATATAGAGGTTGACATGGACAAGAACATACTATATGCTGAGGGAGTTAAAGACAGCCTGGGTAAAGTTACCGGTGAACCCGTTTTTAAACAAGGCAAAGAAAACATGCAGGCTAAATCGATTACCTATAATGTAAAAACTGAAAAAGGTTACATTACCGGACTGTACACTCAGCAGGACGATGGCTACCTGCAAAGCAAGTATACAAAGAAAGGTCCAAACAACTCAATAGACCTGGAGCGTGGAAAATATACGACCTGTGACCTTGAACATCCTCACTTTTACCTGTGGCTTTCAAGAGGAAAAGTTATTCCCGATAAAGCAATAGTGGCGGGCTATTCTTTTCTGGTAATTGAAGATATTCCCTTATACCCACTTATGATACCTTTTGGTTTTTTCCCAAACACCAAGGAAAAAGCTTCCGGATTTATAATCCCTAAATTAGGTGAGGAGCGTACCCGGGGTTTTTATCTTCGTGACGGAGGGTATTATTTTGCAATAAACGATTATGTTGACCTGACAGTTAAAGGCGATGTTTATTCCAAAGGTTCATGGTCTATTAGCACTCAATCAAAATATAAACTTCGGTATAAATATAGTGGGAGTGTCGATTTAGGATATTCTGTAATTAAATCGGGAGAATCAGATTTATTAAATTCCAGCAGACCGGTACAATATCATATACGATGGACCCATACACAAGATCCCAAAGCAAGACCAAACAGTAATTTTAATGCCAATGTTAATTTTACTTCCTCCGAAGACAATCGATACAATGCTACCTCATCTGAGGCCTATTTGACAAATACCACCAGTTCAAGTATATCGTTTCGTAAGAATTTTGCCAATACTCCTTTTAGTACCTCAATAAACCTGCGACATAACCAGAATAATAAAACGCATGATGTTCAACTGGGGTTACCGCAAATGACTATGAATATGAGCCGGATATTCCCGTTTCGCAGAAAAATACCGGTAGGTAAAACCCGTTGGTATGAGAATATCGGTATTACATATTCAGGAAATTTTGAAAATAAATCGGATGGATTGAGCGATAGCACCATTTTTAAACCCGAAATGTGGGATTATTTTAAAAATGGTATTGAACATAAAGTGCCGCTAAGTACATCACTTAAAGTACTGAAGTATTTTAATTTATCGCCCAGTATTAACCTTACCGACCGCATGTATTTTAAACGGACCATGCATGATATTACCACCTATACAACTTCTGACGGGGTAATTAAGGATACGGTAGTAGACAATATTCAAAAAGGTTTTTACAATGTTTACGATTATAGCACTAGTTTGTCGTTAGGAACGACAGTTTACGGTATGTATGGCTTTAAAAGCAAATGGCTGAAAGCGATCAGGCATGTAGCTACACCGTCAGTGTCTTTAAGTTACCGCCCCGACTTTCAGGAATCGCGATGGGGTTATTATTACAAAGATCCTAAAGATACTACCGGACGTAATTATTATTCGCCTTATTATGGTAGTATATATGGTGTTCCAGGTTCAGGGAAATCAGGTAATATCGGGTTTTCGCTTAATAATAATGTGGAGATGAAGGTTCACAATAAAAAAGACACTACCGATACCGACACAAAAATAAAGCTGCTCGACGGGCTTAGTTTCAATACATCCTATAATATAATAGCTGATTCAATGAACTGGTCACCCATTAATATTTCCGGCCGCACAACTTTGTTCAAAGTATTGTCAATCAATATGTCAGCCCAGGCTAATCCTTATGCTCTTGACGAAGATGGTAATTTAATTAATAAATTTAATTACCAGGTTAATCCCGGACAGCCTTTCAGGATAACATCGGCACGGGCCAGTACGGGTTTTTCAGTGAATTCAAAAACTCTTTTTAAAAAAGATAAAAAAGGCGATACTGTAGACGATGAGGGGCAACAAACCAATACAGCCGGCTTATATAATCAATATAGTTACGATTATTTCAATATTCCATGGAATGTGAATGTGCAGTATTCATTAAGTTACAGTAAACCGGGTTATGAGGCTAAGGTTACTCAATCGCTAAGTTTTTCAGGCGATTTTAGCCTGACAGCCAAATGGAAAATCGGTTTTAATTCCGGGTATGATTTTGAAGCAAAGGATTTTACTTATACAAGTTTTAATCTTTCGCGCGATTTACATTGTTGGGTAGCAACATTATCGCTGGTACCTTTTGGACCGCGGCAGAGCTATAACTTTTCAATTGGTGCCCGGTCGTCAATTTTATCCGATTTAAAATATAACAAAAATAAGAGTTGGATGGATAATGCTTACTAGTAGTGCGTTATTAAGCTCTGTTTAAATACTCATCGGATGACTTATTGCATTATTTATCTTTAACTTTTAAAAATATTGATAAAATGAAGGCACAAATAATAACCATAGGCGATGAAATTCTTATAGGCCAGATTACCGATACAAATTCTTCATGGCTGGCTGCTGAACTCACTTTGCTTGGATTTTCAGTTGACAGCATGCATTCAATATCTGACCGACTTGAGGCCATAACCCAATCAGTTAAAAATGCAATGAATGAAGCCGACTTGGTTATAATTACAGGTGGATTAGGCCCTACAAACGATGATATTACTAAAAAAACGCTTTGCACCATTTTTAATACCGAACTTGAATTCAATCCCCTTATTTTTTCTGACGTTGAATCCTTTATCGTTCAACGGGGTAGCAAAATGAATGACTTAAACCGCGACCAGGCATTATTTCCAAAATCGGCCAAGCCATTACGAAACAGGCAGGGAACAGCTCCAGGGATTTGGTTCGAACGTGCAAAAAAAATCCTGATTAGCTTGCCAGGTGTGCCCTGGGAAATGAAAAGTATTTTTAAGGAAGAGGCTGTACCCATGCTTAAAAACTTTTTTAAACTGCCCGCAATTTATAATCAAACGGTGATGATTACAGGCATGGCTGAATCCCAACTGGCATTGCGTATTGAGAATTGGGAAAAACAACTGCCCGAAACGGTCAAACTGGCTTATTTACCTCAACCGGGAATTGTCAGGTTAAGGCTTGGCATAAAAGGTGAAAATCATGAGAAATTAAGAAAAATCCTTAATGTAGAAATAGAAAAACTACATAAAGTAATTCCCGAAAATATCTTTTCTGATATTGAATTTAAACTTGAAGAGATAGTAGGTAAATTACTTAAAAACAGCAATAAAACACTTTCAACTGCCGAAAGTTGTACCGGGGGTACCATTGCTAAAATGATTACCTCAATACCAGGATCCTCAACTTATTTTAAAGGATCGGTTGTAGCTTATGCGAACGAAATTAAAAGTGGGTTACTGGGCGTTCCTGTTGACATGTTGGAAAAACATGGGGCTGTTAGCAAGGAAGTTGTTGAACAAATGGCTTTAGGAGCCCGCGACAGGCTAAATACGGATTATTCCATAGCTACTTCAGGTATTGCCGGTCCCGATGGCGGAACGACGGACAAACCTGTTGGTCTGGTTTGGATAGCCGTTACTGGTCCGCAAGGGGTGAAATCGCAGCAATTATTATTCGGAAAAGAACGTGATATAAATATTAAACGATCGGCAATTGCAGCATTAAATATGTTTCGTATGTATTTAAATAACCAGGTTTAGAAATCTGTAATTCAGTAATTTAAAATCTAAAATCAATAATAAAAACTATAAAGACCGACTTTTCCAAAAAAAGTTTTCAAAAAAAAATGAACATTTTTCGAAAAAAAGCCCTGCTAATATTTGATTATATAAATTAAAATCACGTATTTTGCGAACCGAAAAATTGAGACTAGAATTTAAACTTTATAGTAATGTCTAAGATTTGTCAAGTAACAGGAAAAAAGATGATGGTGGGTAATAATGTTAGCCACTCGAACAAGAAGACGAAGAGAAGATTCTACCCAAACTTATTTAATAAAAGGTTTTATCTACCGGAAGAGGATCGTTGGATTACTTTAAAAGTATCTGCTGCCGGTATTCGTAACATTAATAAAAACGGGTTATTAAACGTGCTGAAAGAAGCTAAAGCAAAAGGTTATATTTCTCAGTACTAAAAAATATCAGGAAAATGGCTAAAAAGGCAAAAGGAAACAGGGTTCAGGTTATATTAGAATGTACTGAACATAAGGAAAGCGGAATGCCGGGTACTTCAAGGTATATCACCAAAAAGAACAAGAAGAATACTCCGGAAAGAATGGAATTGAAAAAATACAATCCAATTCTTAAGAAAGTAACTGTTCATAAAGAAATAAAATAATTGAAAAATGGCTAAGAAAGTAGTTGCAACATTAAAAACCGGTGATGCCAAAAGTTTCGCTAAAGTGATAAAAATGGTGAAATCACCAAAAACAGGATCTTATCAGTTCAAAGAAGAAGTGGTAAATGCTGAACACGTTAAGGACTTTTTTAATAAATAAGATATTATTATGTTTTACAAAAAAAGCTTTCTTCGGCATGGGGAAAGCTTTTTTTGTTTTACGCCTTGAATTTATTTAATTTTCATCGCTAAAATTTAACTGTAGAATGGGCTTATTTTCAAGTAATAAAAAAGAAATCCTCGACAAAGGCCTGGCCAAAACCAAGGAGAGTGTTTTCAAAAAACTTTCCCGGGCTGTTGTGGGTAAAACTGCTGTTGACGACGAAGTACTTGACAACCTTGAAGAAGTTTTAATAACTTCTGACGTAGGTGTTGAAACAACCTTGCGTATAATTCAGCGTATCGAAAAAAGGGTGTCTAAAGAAAAATATTTGGGTACTGAAGAGCTTAATAATCTTTTAAAGGAAGAGATTGCTTCACTATTACAGGAAAATAATACCAATGATATTACTGATTTTACTGTCCCTACTACCCAAGATAAACTGCCATATATTATTATGGTAGTTGGTGTAAATGGCGTGGGTAAAACTACAACCATTGGCAAACTGGCCTACCAGTTCAAAAAAGCTGGGAAAAAGGTATATATTGGTGCTGCTGACACATTCAGGGCTGCTGCTATCGATCAGCTTGAAGTATGGGCAAACCGCGTTGAAGTACCTATTGTGAAGCAAAAAATGGGGTCAGACCCTGCTTCTGTAGCTTTTGATACAGTGCAGTCAGCCATTACCAATAATGCCGACGTGGTGCTTATTGATACTGCCGGCAGGCTTCACAACAAAATAAACCTGATGAATGAACTTTCAAAGGTTAAAAAGGTAATGCAAAAGAAAATTCCGGCTGCTCCTCACGAAGTGTTGCTGGTGCTTGACGGGTCAACGGGGCAGAATGCATTTGAGCAGGCCAGGCAATTCACCAAAGCTACCGATGTTACTTCATTAGCGCTCACTAAGCTTGATGGTACGGCTAAGGGCGGTGTGGTTATAGGTATTTCCGACCAGTTTAAAATTCCTGTTAAATATATCGGCGTTGGTGAAGGAATGGAAGATTTACAGGTATTTAACCGGGTCGAATTCGTTGATTCATTATTTAATTAGCAATAAATCAATTATTTAACTGATTATAAAGTTAATGAACATTCCTTTGTCAGGAATGTTTTTTGTATCTGGAAGTTAGGTTCCAATTCATAAACAATACTATGAAGAAAACAGTAAATATATTTACTCTGGGGTGCTCTAAAAACAGGGTGGATTCCGAAGTGCTGATGAAGCAACTGGTTGAGAACGGCTTTAGTGTTGAGCACGAATCTGAAGATGAAAATTTTGACTACATCCTAATTAATACCTGTGGTTTTATTGGCGATGCCAAAGAGGAAAGCATAGAAACTATTTTAAATTTTGCCCAGGCAAAGGAAGAAGGGATAATTGAAAAAATTTTAGTATTTGGCTGCCTATCAGAACGATATAAAGAAGAACTTAAAAATGAAATTCCGGAAGTGGATGCCTGGTTTGGCAAATTTGAGATAAAAGAAATGTTGAGTTACATGCATGCAGATGCTAAACCTGATTTGATGCCAAACCGCATTATAACTACTCCCGGGCATTATGCCTACTTAAAGATATCTGAAGGCTGTAACCGAACCTGTTCCTACTGTGCTATCCCTAAAATTACCGGAGGCCACGTTTCCCGACCACTTGAAGTGCTGGTTGAAGAGGCCAGATCGCTGGTTGCCATGGGAGTGAAGGAAATTATTCTTATAGCTCAGGATTTATCATATTATGGTATTGATTTGTACAAAAAGCAGATGCTGGCTCCGTTAATGGATCAAATTGCACAGCTAAAAGGAGTGGAGTGGCTGCGCATTCACTATACCTACCCGGCTCGTTTCCCAATGGATATTTTACCTGTAATGGCCAAGCACAAAAACATCTGCAAGTACATGGATATTGCCTTGCAGCACATAAGTGATAATATGCTTGCCCAAATGAAACGAAACGTCACTAAGGCTGACACTAATAAACTTATTGAAGAATTTCGAAAACAGGTACCTGGTATTGCCTTAAGAACTACTTTAATGGTAGGGCATCCGGGCGAAACGGAGCAAGACTTTGAAGAGTTGAAGGATTTTGTCAAAACCATACGGTTCGAAAGATTGGGTGTATTTGAATATTCTCACGAAGAAAATACCTGGGCCTATGATCATTATGAAGACCACATATCGCCCGGGATAAAATCGAAACGGGCTGCTGAAATTATGGATATTCAACAACAGATTTCGTTTGAATTTAACCAGGGAAAAGTGGGTAAAACATATAAAGTATTAATAGACAGACGTGAGGGTGACTATTATATTGGCCGAACCGAATTTGATTCACCAGAAGTTGATGATGAAGTTTTGATTTCATCGGTGAAAAAGATGCAGGTAGGTTCATTTGCCTGGGTGGAAATTACAGACGCTGATGAATATGATTTATTTGCAATTCCTGTTTAAATGGTTTACCTTATTTAAATGAAAAGTAGTATATTCACCACCCAATTACGCACTATAAAAGTCTAATTTTGCTAGTAATAAAGCAGGGATTATGTTCAAAGGCCTAGAAGTACTTGATACAATTCGATTAAATTTCAGCGATGACAGTCTGTTTATCCTGAATCTTACTATTGCCTTTATAATGTTTGGCGTGGCTTTGGAATTGAAACTTGACCGGTTTAAACATGTTTTTATGTTTCCAAAACCAACCCTTTTGGGCGTTGCGGCCCAGTTTGTTTTTATGCCATTAATGACTTTCCTGCTTGTATTGCTTCTTAACCCTTCACCTGGTGTAGCTTTAGGTATGATTTTAGTAGCGGCCTGTCCCGGTGGAAATCTATCGAATTTTATGTCGGCTCACGCCAGGGGTAATACTGAATTATCAGTAAGCCTGACTGCTATTGCCGATCTTTCTGCTATTATTATGACTCCTTTAAATTTTGCCTTCTGGGGAGGATTGTACGCTTACTTCTATTCAAAAGGATCAGACTTATTAATACCTGTTAAAATTGATGCATGGGAAATGATTGAGACCATGGTTATACTATTAGGTATACCCTTAGTGATAGGAATGCTGTTTTCAAAATATTTCCCGGTAATTACAAAGAAAATATTTAAGCCCATAAAAATTATGTCACTTTTTATTTTTGGGGCCTATGTAGTTTTAGCTTTGGCCAATAATTTTGAATATTTTCTGAAATATGTTCATTTGATCTTTTTAATCGTACTTATTCATAATGGTCTGGCATTAGGTACTGGTTATGCTATTGGCCGTATTTTTAAATTAAAACGACGTGATGTTAGAACTATTACTATTGAAACGGGTATTCAGAATTCGGGGTTGGCGCTGGTCCTTATTTTTAACCCTAAATTATTTGATGGCATAGGAGGTATGGCTTTTGTTGCTGCTCTATGGGGAATATGGCATATTATTTCAGGCCTTACAATTTCTAGTATTTGGTCGTTTAGACCTTTGTTAAACCGTTAATTTTTTGTATTTGAATGAAAAAACCCATATATCAACACGATTTTTGGTACGGCTTTTTACGCAATTATGTGAGTTTTTATTTATACCTGTTTTACGACAGAGTGACTGTAATAGGCAAAACCAATGTTCCCAAAGACAAACCTGTAATATTTGCTATAAATCATCAGAATGCCCTGATGGATGCCCTGACAGTGTTGTTAACACTGGGACGGCAACCTGTTTTTATGGCCCGGGCCGATATTTTCCAGAGTAAGGTAGTGGCTAAAATTTTACGGTTTCTTAAAATTCTTCCGATCTATCGTATTCGTGATGGAATTAAGAACCTTCAAAATAATGATGCTGTATTTGAAGAGGCTGTGGGTGTCCTGCAAGCCGGCAAAAGCTTGGGGATACTGCCCGAAGGCAACCATTTTGGCGAACGAAGGCTTCGGATACTAAAAAAAGGTATAGCAAGAATTGCATTCCAGGCCGAAGAAAGAAACAATTTTAACCTCGACATCCAGATCGTTCCTGTAGGGCTTGATTATACACATTATATAAATTTTGGTGCCGATTTACTGGTGCAGTTCGGAAAGCCTTTTGCGTTAAGCAGCTATTATGATGTTTATAAGGAAAATCCACAGAAAGGCATGGCCGCTTTGCTCGCTGAATTAAAAGAACGCATGACTGAGAACATGCTAAATATCGACGATACAGATCATTACGAAGAAATTGAAGCCTTAAAAAATATTTGTATTAACCATTTATTGGCTAAACATAAACTACGCGATCATCATATAAAAATTCTTCACAAATCACAGGAAATTACTCATCAACTTATTGATTTAAAGAATAATTCATTTGATAAATTTGAAAAACTAGGCAAAGATGCATTGCAGATAAAAGATGAAATTAAAGCCACATCAACAAGGTTTTGGGTTCCTGCTTATCGTAGGTTTTTCTGGGGTGAAATCGTGCTGAATTATTTATTATTACTGATATTGGCACCTTTCGCCATATTGGGTTTTGTAATCAACTTTTTACCTTTTTATATTCCGGTAATCGCCACCCGAAAAATAAAGGACCCACAATTTGTTAGTTCTGTACGTTTTGTAGCATCAATTCTTACTTTCACTTTATTTTACCTGATCTATATTATTTTACTGTTTATATATACTCCTCATTGGTACTGTGCCTTAGGTACATTGGTTGGTTTTCTTATATCCGGTATCCTTAGTTTCCGATATTATATTGGTGTAAAAAAGACTTTAGTAAAAACCCGGGTTAATATCTGGAAACTTAAAAAGGATGAAACCTGGCTGGGACTTGTTTCAAAATGGAACGAAACGATTGATAAATTATCAGCCTATATTTCACTGTAGCTATGGCATCGGGATTTACTGACCGGTTTTATCTGAAAGATGGCAACAACCTGGTGGTAAGCGTAACTGAACCACCAGAAACAGGAACCACGGTTTATGAAATCATTAAAATAGTAGCCGGGATACCTTTGTTTTATGAAGATCACATTGCCCGGCTTCATAATTCATTAAAAATAGCAGGCTTTAAAGATTACCCTTTAAATTCTGAAGATTTCAGGCAGCAGGTAATAATGCTTTGCCAACAGAACAACAAGTACTTTGGAAATGTTGAATTGCGTTTGATACATCGGGATCATAACCTTTTCAACAGTTTTGTAGGTTTTGTTCCGCATAAATATCCCGGGCCGGTTCAATATATTGAAGGGGTGAAGGTTCAGTTGCTTGAGGCCAGCCGTGAAAACCCTAATGCCAAAATAAAGGATACCCTTGCACGAGTAAAATCAAATGAATACCTGGCCAGTCATAATGTGTTTGAAGTCTTGCTGGTTAACAAAAGGGGGTACGTTACCGAAGGGAGCCGAAGTAATTTATTTTTTATTAAGAATAATGCAGTAAGTACCGCACCGTATAAATCTGTTTTACCCGGTATTACACGTAAATATGTGATTCAGGCCGTCAACTACAGAAACTATATACTCAATGAAGAAGTGGCTTTAAAATCGGGTCTTAATGACTTTGATGCAGCATTTTTATCAGGAACTTCATTGGGAATTTTACCTATTCAGCAAATAGATGATATTAATTTTAATGTTCAAAATAGCTGTTTACAAAATTTAATGTTGGAGTTCAACAATATTGTACAATCGTATCTTCACAAAAATTCTTAGTATTCGCCATTCACATCGGTCAATACTTCTACTCCGGTAGAGGTAACCAAAACCGTGTGTTCGTATTGAGCAGAAAGTTTATCGTCAATGGTACGGGCTGTCCATCCATCGTGGGGATCAATTGTAACCCTGGGCTTTCCCTGGTTGATCATGGGCTCAATGGTAAAGACCATTCCCGGCCTCATTAATTGTCCACTATTACGGCGGGCTATATGATCAACCTGCGGCTCTTCATGAAATTCAAGCCCAATACCATGGCCACAAAACTCGTAAACCACACTATACCCGTTTGCCTGTGCATAACGGCTTATTACAAAGCCAATATTACCAAACAGGTTATTAGGCCTTACTTCATTAATTCCCAGGTTCAGGCAATGTTTGGTAGAATCGAGTAATTTTTGAGCATCAGCCGATATTTCGCCCACGGCATACATGCGGCTGGTATCACCAAAATACCCGTCTAAAATGGTGGTTACATCAATATTAATAATATCGCCCTCGTTAAGGATGATCTTTTTAGAAGGTATTCCATGGCAAATAACATTATTGGGCGAAATACATGATGATTTAGGGTAACCGTTATAGTTCAGGGTTGCCGGGGTAGCACGGTGGTCCATCATATAATCACGAATCAGATCGTCCAGATACTCAGTACTAACACCAGGTTTAACATATTCTGCGATAAAATTCAGCGTTTGTCCGGCAAGTTTTGAACTTTGTCGAATACCTTCAATTTGTTCTGGTGTTTTAATAATTATTGCCATACCATAATACTTTCATAATAAGCTGCAAAAGTGCTTAAAGTTTATGTAATTATGAAATTTATTTGGAACAACTTACTATTTAAGGACCTTATCGGGAATCCCTTCCTGAATAAAGCTTAAAGATATCGAGTTAACACAATACCTGGTATTTTTATGAGTAAAACCTTCTCCTAAAAAAACATGACCTAAATGAGCATTACATTGAGAGCAAATAATTTCAGTCCTGCGTCCATCGGCATCGGGTAACCTGGTAATAGCCCCTTTTATTTCATCATCAAAACTTGGCCAGCCACAATGACTGTTAAATTTATCATTTGATCTGAATAACGGTTCACCACATTGCCTGCAAACATATATTCCGTTGTCTCGTTTCAGATAATATTCGCCGGTAAATGGTGCCTCTGTACCCTTATGGATGATTACCCTTTTTTCTTCTTCAGTTAAGTTTTTAAGTTTCATACCCCTTTATTAAATTTGTTCGTTCGTGTAAAGCATTAAAAATGTAGCATATAGCGTGTTAATAACATTTCCATCATCCCAACTTTCCAATCTAAAACTTAATTTCTATACCATCTTTAATCTACAATTTAATGCGTTTATTAAATCGAATTTCAAGCTAATTTTGCGACTTAACACTAGTCGAACAACCTGAATTAAGAAATGTTTAATAATTTGATAATACTTTTTCCCGACTTATTGAACATATTTCTTTAAATTTACAATTCACATTAAAAATAATACATCATGAAATTTACGAAGCCCATTTTAATTCTGACTCTGACGGTTTTGGGTTTAACGAAATGGTTATCAGCTCAGGTTGAGAATATGGTAATTAACCCGAGTTTTGAGGATTATGAAACCTGCCCGCAGAGTTACACTTATATGGATCAAAGCCACAAGCTTATTCCAGGTTGGACTTATCCGACATTCACCACGCCCGACTATTTTAACAAATGTAGTAGTGGTGAAGTAAAAGTACCCGATAATTTTGCCGGATATAGTGAACCAAAATCCGGCAACGGATACATGGGAGCCATATTGAGCGGCTCCGACCGCGATTTCAGGGAATATTTTGAAGGTACTTTGAAGGAACCGATGAAAGCCGGTCAGGTCTATTGCGTCTCTTTTTGGTTTAAACTTGCCTCGGGATCAAAATTTGCTGTCGATCAATTAAGCATATATTTTGTTAATGAAAAAGTTGCCAATAACAATAAAACCTATCTGAGCTATAAGCCACAACTCAATAATCAGGAGGGGTTGTTTTTAGATAATACTGAAGACTGGGAACAGTTTTGCCAGCTTTATACCGCAAAAGGTGGCGAAAGTTTCTTTTTGGTAGGTAATTTTAAGAATTATGATAACACAAATTATGTAGTTACCGGTAAGGATACAAAAAATAAAAAAGGAAAAGCTTATGCTTATTACTTTTTCGACGATTTTGCTATCCGACCTTTGATTGACTGTAATGTTTGTGCCTGTGTTCCAAAAGGGATGGAGACCGTTGTTATCGATTCTAGTTTTACCGGTGGAATTGATCCTGTAACGGGTCAGCTTACACGTAAAGTAAACGACGGGGTTATCAGCCTTGGAATTTCAGGAGGAACACCACCTTATAGTATAAACTGGTCGAACGGGGTGAAAAATCAACAGAAGATTTCTAATTTGGGTCCGGGCTCTTATACTTATGATGTTCATGACCAGAATAACTGCCGGAGTCATGGGACTATTGTATTTAAAGAACCAGAAATACCTGAAGATCCGTTTAAGGAAGGCCTGAAAAACATTGAAGTGGGATCGGCGCTTATCCTGAACAACATTTTTTTTGCTACAGGTAAAAGCACATTGTTGCCGGAATCGTACACTGAGTTGGATAAAATTGTTGACTTCCTTAATGAAAGCTCAATTAGTTTAATTGAAATTAGTGGGCATACCGATAACGAGGGATCAGAAGCCGTTAATGAAAAACTTAGTAAAGACCGTGCACAGGCTGTAGTAAATTACCTTGTTTCAAAAGGAATTGCAGCTAACCGTTTACAGGCTGCCGGTTATGGTGAGTCGAGACCTCTGGATACCAATGAAACGCCCGAAGGACGGTCGAAAAACCGCAGGGTAGAATTCTTAGTATTGAAAAAATAACTTAAAGCCCGATAATGATGAAAAAGATTTATATAGCAATATTATTATTAATCACCCTCTCGGCCACTGCTCAAAAATCGTATAAGGTTTTAGGCGATGAGGTGTTTAAAGCGATGGATGCCCGTGCACAAGCAGATATTGACAATAATTTGGATAAAGCCAAAGAACAATTTTTGAAAGTACTTTCGAAAGACAAAGAAGAACCCATGGCAAATTTTGGTTTATCGGTTGTATTTTCATTCGATAGTTATAGCCATAAAGATTACTTTGAAGCATGGAAATACTTCCAAAAGGCCGATGCCAACCAGGCCCAGTTTACTGCCGATGATAAACCTGTGCTCGATGAGTATTTTTTCAGAGAAGATAAAAAACGCCGTAACCGCCCCTTAAACAAAAACATGGAGTGGGAAAGAGGCAATGTGGAAGATAAACTTATAAAATTTGTACGTGAAGAGAATAACCTGGATTATGCCAATAAATTTTTAGAGGAATTTCCTGATTCCAAATATCACAACAATGTGGTGCATATCCGGAATTATATCGAATATCGCTTGGCCGAGAATGCCAATTCAGTTCAGGCCTTTAACGATTTTCTTAAAAAATATCCTGATGCTGCCCAGGTAAATGTGGCAACACAAAAACGAAATGCACTGGCTTATAATGAGGCCAAGGCAAAAAACAGCCTGTCGGCTTTGAAAGCTTTTGTGGCGCAATATCCAAAGGCTCTTCAGGTTGAAGATGCAAAAAAACTTATGGGAGTTATGGCCTATGCAGAAGCTGCTAAGACACGCAAACTTGAAGTAATTGAACAGTATATGCGTGATTATCCGAATTCATCTAAAATGCCTGAGGCCAAATTATTAAAACGCCAGTTATTGTTTGAATGGGCCAAAAGCGTTAATACCATTGATGCTTACAACCAATTTGTGGCCCAGTATCCTGAAGGAGAATTGTATATTGATATTTTTAACCTGAAAGCCACTGCATTGGGGCAATCGGTTGTCATGGATTTTCCCATGGAGAATTACAAATTTATTAAAGGTTTTGATAACAAAAATATTAACGATTTTGGTGGCAGCCTGGCTTTGCGGCCAACCGGCGAATTACTGGTAATTGCTAATACAAAACCCGCCGAAGATAAAATGTACGATGCATGGTTCCTGGGATTAAACGGCGAAGGTAAAATGATCTGGAACCGCATTCTGGGTAATGAGTTCGACGACCAGGTAAACAAGGTGATAGTGACCCCCAATAATGAAATTTATGTCGGTGGTATTACCGATGCAATAAAAGACAGTATTCCGGGTAAAGCCTGGCTGTTTAAAATGGCACCCGACGGGAAAAATATTTATAACCGAAAACTCGAAGGACGTGAAGTTAAAGACATGGCCGTATATCCCGATGGTAAAGTGTTGTTGTGCGGTGATACCTACAACGAAACCGATTCAGTACTTAAACCATTCCTG
This sequence comes from Bacteroidales bacterium, assembly GCA_046704385.1. Lineage (GTDB taxonomy): Bacteria > Bacteroidota > Bacteroidia > Bacteroidales > SZUA-534 > GH45. The sequence goes on from JBJKSB010000093.1 coordinate 38,291, forward strand.
GTTAAGTTAAACGAAAACGGTAAAAAACTTTGGAGCCGGACTTATTCACAGGGAGGAATCATTTACAGCGTTGCCCTTGATGCCAACAATATAGGTTATGTTGCCAACGAAACATGGTGTTTTGCAATTGATGAATCGGGTTACCTTAAATGGGACAAAATTGTTGATGCCGACATCAAAATTACAGCTGTTACTGTAGCTAAAAATGGCAATATTGTATTTGCAGGGCTTAAAGGATTAGAAGGTTATGTAATGGCTTGCAGCCCTGGTGGCAATGTGCTGTGGCAATCAACTTTTGATGCTAAAAACCTGCCTATTGTAAAAAGGCTTACAGCACTTAACGATAACAGCGTGCTTTGTTCAGGGACCTCAGCCGACGATAAGGTAATTATTGTAAAAGTAGATGCTTCAGGTGCCGTTTCACCGGCAAAAGTATTCTCACTGCCTGGAGGTATTTTCCTTAATGATGTTATTGCAGCCGAAGACAATTATGCCATTATAAGTGCCACACGAATGAGCCCGAAACAGGACATTCTGGTATTTAAACTCGGATTTTAAATTTTGCTCTTTATATTGAAAAAGCCTGGTTTCCAGGCTTTTTTTTGTTTTTAAGTTGCGCTTAATTCCCCATTTCCCTGTCGGGCTTTTCTCCCGTGGGGAAAACACACCTAACAGACTTTACAAGCAACTTTTACGTTTCAATTTTCAACAAACCCTGTTAGGCTTAATTCGTGTCAATTAGTGACCATTCGTGGCTACTTTTTCACTTCTTCCTCCTTCAAAATATACCCGCTGCCATGTATATTAATAATCTCAAGGTTGGGATCGTTTTTTAAATACTTACGTAATTTGGTAATGTACACGTCCATACTACGGGCAGTAAAGTAACCTTGTTCGCCCCATATTTTTTCGAGGGCAAAATTGCGGTCGAGTACTTTGTTTTTGCTTTGTACCAGGTAATAGAGTAATTCGCCTTCTTTAGGGGAGAGTTTAATTTCTTCGCAGCCTTCACAGGTTAAATTACGGGTGCGGTAGTCGAATTTGAATTTTCCGATGTTAATTATTTCGTCTACCATGGGACCAAACTTATCCTGCTGGTTTCTTTTTAAAATGGCTTTTATCTTAAATATTAGGACATCGCTGTCGAAAGGTTTGGTGACATAATCGTCGGCCCCGGCATTAAAGCCTTTTATCATATCTTCCTTCATGGTTTTGGCCGTAAGGAAAATTATGGGCATTTCGGGTTTTATGGTTTTTATGTCGGTGCCAATGGTAAACCCGTCTACATGGGGCAGCATCACATCCAGGATACATAAATCAAAATGCCCGCGTTTAAATGTTGATACGGCATCTTTTCCATCGTTTACCCAAACCACGTCAAAATCGTTTATCTCAAGATATGACCTCATTACAGAGCCAAAATTAAGATCATCTTCAACTAAAAATATTTTTTGCTTTTTTATCATGGCAGTTGTATTTTAAATATGGGTAGTTAAGAATTTATAAATCAATAGGTATAGACATCAATCAACAAAATATTTAGCGAATTTTGTTTGTTGAGTATAGCCTTTAACTTCTTCGTTCTCCCCTGGTTAGGGTGATCCCGACAATTGTCGGGAGAAGGGTACATATACAAAATAAATTTGTTCAGTTCTTTTTCACCCTTTTCCCTCCCGAAACAAGTTCGGGACAGGTCATCGGGATTTTCCCTCAGAGAGGGAAAAAAGCATAATAACGAAGTCTTCATCATTTTTTAATATTACTTTTTAATTAAATCTTGGCTTTACGATCATACCCTTGAGGAGCCTGTCCCGATGAGGAACAAAGATCGGGAAGGTTAGGAATGTGAAAATAGTACTATAGTTACGAATCATTTTAATTCCAATAAATTCATTTCAAAGTTACGATCATTTGTACTAATTAACTCCATTTTAAACCCGTTTTAACGGGATTCTAATAGTAAAGGTACTTCCTTTTTCCTTTTGACTTTCAACTGCAATATCGCCTTTAAATTGCATCACAATGGCTTTTACATAACTTAACCCCAGGCCAAATCCCTTCACCGTATGAATGTTTCCCGTAGGTACCCGGTAAAATTTCTCAAATATGCGTTCCTGGGTATCCTTATCCATGCCAATGCCTTTATCAGCTATTGAAAGGTAAAAACTCTGATTGGCGTTATAGGTGCTTACTTTAATTTCAGACGGAGCTTCCAATGAATATTTATTGGCATTGTCGAGCAGGTTAAATACCAGGTTTCCGAAATGTGTTTCATCAATTCTTAGCAAATCATTTTCGGCAGTTAAATTCATTTCAATAGTTCCGCCCTTTTGTTCCACCTGCAGGCTGATGTTTTTGATTGCCTGCTCTATCAGCGCATGAACATTGGTTTCTTTAAGGTTCAGGTTAAAATCTTTTTTATCAATAAGCGCCATTTTAAGTACACTTTCCACCTGGCGGTTCATCCGGCGGTTTTCATCTTTAATAATTCCGATAAAATGGCTTACTTTTTCAGGAAAATTTAAAATATTTTGATTGCCTATAGCATCGGCAGCAAGCGATATGGTGGCAATGGGTGTTTTAAACTCATGCGTCATATTATTAATGAAATCGGTTTTAATTTCCGATACTTTTTTCTGATTATAGATGATGCGCAGCGTAAAATAAAAGGTAAACAAAATTATAAGCGTAAAGATCAACGAACCGGCAAATGGCCACATCATATTGTTTATCAGGTAATTTTGTTTTGCCGGAAAATAAATTACCAGGTGATCGCCCGATGTATTTATATCACTCGGGAAAATTGAAGTCTTGTAAGCCTTTTGTGCTTTTTTAGGTTTGAACCCTTTTGATTTCAGCTTATTATAATAGGTACCCTGGTGGTTGGCTACAGCATATTCAAATTTCAACGGGATATTCATATTTCGCAACTCGTATTCAACAGTTGGGCCAATAATTGAATTGTTCAGGCGTTCTTCCAGGGGAATATTCCTGAATGAGAATTCCAGGTACATTTGATCCATTGTCTCTGTCCATTTATCTTGCTTAAGCTTGTTTTTCTCATTATCGGATTGTATTTGAGCCGGAAATTTGGAATCGTCAGAATTTTTGGGTTGCGAAAACTGGGAATAAGATTGTATCCGTTGGGTGCTGTTTCCATCAGCAATTACCGTATCAAATACATAATTGATGGTTACAATCCCATTTTCTTCGGTTTTTTGGACCTTAACATTTTTATCGTTTTTTGAAACATGAACCGTATTTGAATTGTCTTTCCAAAAATTATTGAATTCAGCCTGAACTGAATCATCTAAATTGTTAAGTGCATTTGAATTATAAGCTTGCCGTAGTTGAAACTGAGCTGCTGCGTTACGCATATAGTAAAAATTGGCATTCTGGTTCCGTTCAATTCGCATCGATGCCCAGCTCAATGCCTGATTCACCTGCTGATCGAACTGTTGTTCTTTAATGGAAATGGCTTTTTTCATCCAGAATATCTGGACCGCGATAATTCCAAGCAATGATATTGCCATTAAAAAAATGATACCGGTGAATTTTTGTTTGTTCATGCTTCAAAAATATAAAAAGAAACCCTGTTTTAACTTTTTTTAACTAATTCTTAACAGTTTTTAACCAGCTCTTAACCAAATTGTTTTGAATT
>JBJKSB010000094.1:0-3311 GCA_046704385.1 Bacteroidales bacterium
CGTACACGGTGCTGACATAAAATGTTTGTTTATGACTAAAAATTTGATTGTTACCAGCCGCACAACTGAGGTAAGTGCGACTTCGGAGCGCATTTTCGACTCCTACAAAAAAGGGGCTGTCTCAAAAATAATTTTTTTACCACTAAGACGCAAAGGCACTAAAATTCACGAATTTATAAGGTATTAATTTTTAACGCCTTGTATTTCTTGGTCTTTGTGGTTTTATGGCTTTATATTCATTTTAATACTTTTGAGACAGCCCCTTTTTATGTTCCTGAGAGTCATTAAAATTCAAATGTTAAGGGCAGAAATACAGCTATTTCTTACCATACTTCTCAATTATTTTATCCAGTAATTTATTCGACACCCGAAATCCCCTATTTACTAATCTTAGCAGGGTGCCGGTTACATCCTTTATTAATCCGTGCTTTTCAGAAAGCAGAATTACACCTATGGTGCCGATAATATCAATATTTAACGACTGAGCTATTTTCCTTCCTTTTATTTCATCAATAATTAAAGTGGTATTCTTATTCTCAAGTGCCAATGCAATAGAACTTGCCTCTCCTAAATCGAGACGGTTTTCCAATTCTTTTTGTTTGCTTTTATTTTTTACTTCAGTAATGATTATCCATTTTGGCAAAGTCCCACCAAATTCAGCATAAACTTCTTTGGTTATAACAATCTCCTGATACAAACTTTGAAGTAAATCAAGTTTCTCAATTTTAGTTAATGCAATCAGGCAGCTTGTATCAGAAATGATAATTTTATTCATTAATGATTTTTTCTAAATCATCAATACTTTCCCCAAATATGGATACTCCATAATTACCAACCGTTTCAATAAATTCCCGCTTTGAAATTCCAACCAAATCAGCAGCCTGCCCTGAAGACATAATTCCCGTTGAATAAAGTTGCGCAGCTAACTGCATCTTAAAATCTTTTTCATTAACGGTATCGGGGATTTGAAATGTTAATGTTTTCATAATCATTGTATTTATTTACAAAGATACTTAAAAATCGTGCACTTTTATATGAAATTGGATACTCACATACTTATAAGTCAGGTGAAAGAAAGGCTTTCCCAAAAAATAACTCAGGACGTGATGTGATGATTGATTCACCTTCGAAAATTGCCCAGGCTCAGTTGGACGAATTGTTTTTAAAAACGGTGAAGCCGGAATAGCCGGTTTGTTTACGAAATGGATTGAACTGTTACCGCTTTATAACAATTATTTCTTTATTATTTTGGTATAATTAAGATAAGTATGATCTGAATACGCAGATACAAAATATACCCCCGAAGTTAATTCAGAGATATTAATGTCCCCAGATATATCCTGCCTGAAAACTTCTATACCGAAAATATTAAAAATCTCAATTAAGGCATGTTGAGTTAATGCTTCATTGTATTCTATATGAAGAATATCACTTGCCGGGTTGGGATAAATATAAATATCACCTATATTACTATTCTCATTCACAGTAACTTTTCCATTAATTAAAGCATCACATTTTTTACCAGGATATAATTTTCCCCACCATGGAGCCTTGTAACGGATTTCACTATCAATATAACACCTTAAGCAGCGGTTTGTCTCTGAGCTTTCGTATAAGCATGAAGGCATTTCCAAAAATTCACAAGTTGTGCCCAATTTTTCGACTACTGTATAATCTGCCTTTGTAAAAGGATCATCTCCCGAAAAAAATCTTTCATTATATGAAAAATATTGGGCTAAAAGTTGGCCACCATCAGCTTCTATGGTCCCAATTGAATCAAGTATTGGCGAGGTAACTGAATCGCATAAACCATCTTTTAAAATATCAACTTTCAGGGTATCTCCAATATTTAATTTATAGTCAAAAACAAGTGTTAATTCATTATCTGTTAATTGAAACACTTTGTTGTTTTCACAATAAATATAAACAGTATCCCATAATTTCTCCGTTCCATTAAAATAGTACTCCTTTGCTGAAATAACTTTAAACAATTTTGAATTTATTAATGAATCTTTTACCACAGTATATTGCATATAACCCCGGGCATCATATTCCAGCATTTCCTGCCGGTCAAAATACCAGGTAGCGCCCAGTGGTGCAAAGTCACATTCCTGTGAATAGACCAATGAAACACATAAAAGATTCAAATAAAATAACAATATCTTTTTCATCTGTTTATAATTTATTTTTAATGGTCAGATGGAATACGCCATAAATAATCATTGCAGCTTGTACACAAATTTATTGCCTATGGCTATTTCATAACTAATCGGTTAAAATCATTTGTTTGGTGTCAATAATCTGCCCGTCGGTAATCAGGGCGTACATATACATACCCGGCCCAAATTCGCTGCCATTTATTGTTATGGTACCGTTGCCTGTTTGGGTAATGGGTATGCTCATGAGTTGCGAGCCATTCATATTGTAAATATTTAACATGGCTTGTTGTGTGGTTTTTTTTAGGGTGTATTTAATAACAGTGTTTGTAGTAAAGGGATTGGGTGCGTTTTGAAAAAGTTTATTTTCACTTTCATTACTAACATCACCTATCCCTAAAGTTGCACTTTTTTGAGTACTTTTCTCTTTAAGCAGGTCATCAATTAGAAGTTGTTGTTCTTTAATAGCTTCAACCAACACCGGAATTATTCTTATATAATTAATTGCATAAATATCCGTAATACTATCATAATCAACAACCTCTGGCAAAATTCTTTCGACATCCTGGGCAAGAAACCCTAGCTGGTTTTTCCTTTCTAAATCCAGTTTTTCCTTCAGTTTTTCATCCATATCCTCATTATAGGCATACTCCTTTTTAATGTCATATTTTATTCCTTTCAATGCTAAAATAATATCAAGCGCATTTTTTATATCTGATATATTCTCTTTTTGCCTTTTATCGGAAGGGTTTACAAATGCATAGGCTGTCATTTGATGACAAGCATAGGCAGAAGTCCCTACGTCCAGGCTATTATTCCAGGAATGTATTGCAGGAGTATAATAAAATCCTGTGTTGTCCATTTTAATATATCCGTGTGAATTCTCCTTTATTGTAACATCACCAGAAGCATTCATTTCAATCTGGGCTTTTAAACTTAAACTTATTGCTACCAAAGCAATTCCAAATACTAATAATTTTTTCATAATTTTAAACTGTTTTAATACGGGATGGTATAAGCAATATTCAGTTGACGTTTTTCGAAGGACATAAACCGGATGCTTAGAACCATCCTTTTTTGTTAATAATAAATTGAATTTTGTTAAAAACTTCTTTGGCCAAATTGTGTTATGAATCAAATGTAAAAAAAAAAAAA
>JBJKSB010000095.1:0-50262 GCA_046704385.1 Bacteroidales bacterium
AAAAACAGAACAGGCCTATTCAATGATAGATGATGCGGTAAGTATTATTACTTCTGAATTAGGGCTTGTTGCATAGGAAATAAAAAACGTTAATTTTATTTACGTTTTTGAAAAATTAAAACTTATACACAAATATTTTATGAATATTTCGGCGCATGAATAGTTAATCACATTTATTTTAGCATGCTACTTGCGCCGATTTCATTTCTATACAATGTACCCAGGGCGCCATTCCACTACGTTTCATTTGCCCTGGGCTGAAATATATCAGACTTTCAGCCTGAATTATAAGCCTGTAAGGCTTACCTATTTTAGCCCAGGGTAAACGAGGTGATACCGAGTGACACCCTGGGTATTATATAGTTAAACAGATTCGTCGCAAGTACACTTTTACAATGAAAAGCTATATATTTTTGCGACGAAATTCTCCTCAGATCAACATAAGAATAAATATTCTTTTCATTTAATATTTTATTATATTCTCTTATGATAATTTTATCTGAGCAGAAAAAATGTATATAAAGATTAGCTTATTTTAGGGGAGATACCTCGCCTCTGGCGAGGGAGAGGGGTATAATAAAGTAAATTTTTAAATTTTCTTTTGAAGTCCGACTTTAAGAATTTGTTGAAATATAACTACTTGGAGTCAGTCCTGTGGCTTGTTTAAAAATACTGTTAAATGATGATTTTGAATTAAAGCCACAATCCAATGCTATACCTAATATGGAAAGATGTTTATATTTTTTGTCTGCTAATCGTTTTTTAACTTCTTCAACCCGGTAAGTATTAATAAAATTGAAAAAGTTTTTCCCCAGTTGTTCGTTGATAACCTGCGACAAGTATTTTGTATTTATATCAAGTTTATCCGCAATTTCTTTAATGGTCAACTCACTTTGTAAAAACACTTTTGTTTCTTCCATTAAATTCTCAAGTTTTACCAAAAGCTTCCTGCTTTCTTCAGCTGATAAGGATGAACCGCTATATTTTGGAATTTCATTTACCGATTGATTTTTTTCTAACGTACCAATATTTCTGTTTTCTGAATTCCGGTTTTGTACCTGATGCCATTTTTTAAAAATTTCAGGTTGTTTAATTCCCCAAAAAGCAATAATATAAATAAACAGGATTATGGATAAATCAGTCAGCATTTCTATCTCACCTGTGCTAACTGTTTTAACAAGGGTAGATAATACAATTCCAAAGAATTTTATACCATAAATACTTATCAGGCTATAAGCCAGTATTTTTAACCAATTCAAATTAATTTTCTCTGTATACGAAAATTCACTCTTAATGGAAACCTGATGTTTTCCAACTATTTTCAATGTAAATATTAAGTATATAACAGCTTGCAGGATTTTCAAATAATTTGCAATGATTAAGTCAGTGGGCACTTTAAGGTTTCGAAGGGAATAAAGATATTCCAATTTATAAGAACTACTTTTTACATAGAAATTTAAAAAGACGTATATAAAATAAACTGCAAAAGGAATTAAATGGACCGTATCTTTATAATTGAGTCTATGCTTCTTTGAAACCAATATCCTTGTATATAAATACAGAATTGGACCATAAATAAACGGGAATACTGTATCCGTTCCAATTAAAAAGGGAATCTTCAAAATAAGATTTGTAGAATAGGCATAATTTAAGAAAAGAGAAAAGCTTATTAAAACAAGTAAAACAGCAAGTAGGTGGTTAGCCATCTGATTTTCCTTTTTGGTAAATAGAAAAAGGCTAAAAAACAGGGCCTGGGCAATACCTATTATAAATAAATTATTCATCAAAATAACTATCGACCTTTGTGTAAAAAATAACTATTCCAATTCAAATAGCTACTATAGAGATTATATCTTACATGTATCTTCATCTTAATCTAAACCAGAAAGATATAAAAATTATAGAAAACAATTCGAAAACAAAAGCTTTGGCTTTTATTATAGTACCTTCATATAAACCGGTTCATTTATAATAATTTTTATTTAGCTTTGCTCAACCCTAAACAGGACAGGTAGAAAATGGTCTCAACGTTCTGATATCACTATTAATTAAAAGAATTCCCCGTAGGCTTGTCTTTTGCGCTAAAGCTGCCTGTCGGCAAACAAGGCTTCAGTGACGGAGCACCTTGATGTTCCGCTTTTTCTCCCTTGATTTTAGATGAGATTCCGACCTATGTCGGGAGAAGAGTGAAATACTTTAGCTAACACGAAATAGAATATAGGACCAAAAGTTCTATATTTGAACGACATAACTTTTATAAATCGGCTTGAAAACCGGAAAGCAAAAGTTTTGAAATACCTTGCATTTCACTACGGCTCACCGTTAGCAATACGTGTAAAAAAATATTATAAAAATAAAAATGGATTATCGAGATTTAGTATTTATTGCCGTTGCTGAAAATCTGAGTTTTTCAAAAGCTGCTAATGATTTAAATATTAGCCAGCCTGCTGTAACAAAACATATAAAAGAATTAGAAATTAAGTTTAATACCAGTTTATTTGAACGTAAAGGGAATAAAATATATCTTACCCGTAAGGGCAAAATTGTATATAATTCGTACAAACAAATTGAACAGAAATACCGCGACCTTAAATTTGAAATAAGCCAGTTAAATAATAATATCTCCGGAAGTTTTATTATTGGAGCAAGTTCAACGATATCTCAGTATCTTATCCCAAAAATAATTGCATCGTTTCATAAATCCTATCCTGATATTAACATTCACCTGATGAATGGAAATTCTTTTGAAATGGAGCAGCTTTTACTAAAAAGCAAAGTTGATATTGCATTAGTTGAAAACTATTCTTCACAATCTGGTATCCGATATAAAAACTTTCTTGACGATGAACTTATTATAGTAACTGGCGGTAGTAGTTTATATTCAAAACATAAATCAATAAGCAAAAATGATTTGCTTCAAATCCCTATTGTATTAAGAGAAAAAGGCTCAGGTACATTAGAAGTAATAAAAGAGGCATTTTTCAGGCACAATATGGATTTCAAGAATCTAAATGTGCCTATTCACCTTGGTAGTACCGAATCGATTAAGAATTTTCTGCTTGATTTTGACGGATTGGCAATTGTGTCGGAACAAGCTGTTAAAACTGAATTGTATTTGAAAACACTTGTGGAAATAAAAGTAACAGGCTTTAATATCTCACGTAAATTCCGCATCGCTTATAAAATGGGACATATAAGCAGGCAGGTTGAAATGTTTGAAAACTTCTTGTCTGATTATAATATATAGTTATACATAATAACAATTCGGTATTTGCTTTAATTATGCCGCAGTAATATTTTTGCCCTAAAAATATTACTATGAAAAGATTAAAAGCTCTTAAAAATATTGTTGGTATCGAAAAGAAGTTTAATAATTTCAACTGGCTCTATACATTTATTATTGGTTTGTGTTTTATGCCGTTTATATCACCGGCAATTGCACTATTTATTGGCTTAGTGCTTTCTCTTTTGGGAATAAGGCACGAAAACATTCATAAATTTACATCAAAAGTTCTCCAGGCGTCAATTGTTTTAATGGGGTTTGGAATGAGTTTGAGTGCTGTAATTTCATCATCAGAAACCGGTTTCATGGAAACCGTAATCTCTGTAAGCACGGTTATGTTGCTTGGCATTTTGCTAGGGAAACTTTTTAAAGTTGAGAAGAATATTTCACTGCTTATTGCCTCCGGAACAGCTATTTGTGGTGGCAGCGCCATAGCAGCCGTTGCCCCAATCCTTAACAGTAAAAACTATCAAAACTCTTTTGCACTTATTGTAGTTTTTGTGCTGAATGCTGTTGCCTTGTTTTTGTTCCCGTTTATCGGACATAAGTTAGGACTAAGTCAGGTAACATTTGGCAACTGGGCTGCAATAGCCATTCACGATACCAGCTCGGTAGTTGGTGCCGGGGCAATGTACGGAACAAAAGCTCTTCAGGTTGCCACAACAGTAAAACTTATTCGTGCCTTGTGGATTATACCGCTATCGATAGTTATTGCATTTATGAATAAAAACGGCAAAAAGAAGTCAATCAAATTTCCCTGGTTTATTTTGTTATTCGTGCTTGCCATTGTATTTGCCAATATATTTCCCAACTTTCAGTCAAGTTACGCCCACTTTAGTTGGTTAGGTAAACGCGGTATGGTTATCGCCTTGTTCCTGATAGGTTCAAATATCACAATTAGTGAAATAAGAAAATCAGGGCCCAGAAGTTTTGCGCTGGGAATTGTTCTATGGGGAGTTGTAGCAATTAGCTCATTGTTCTTTTTAACAAGATAACTCCTACCGGATATTTTTATAATCCGAACCGTAATTATTTCAAGCCTGATTACAGGCTTACCGTTCTTTACAGCCCGAATATTCTTCATTTGAATCCTGAGAGCGCATTCCCCGTCAGCTTGTCGCTTGAGACAATGCATTTGCGACGGAGCACTGCGGGGTAAGCGAATGCAAAAAGTAATTAAAAAGGATCGAAGATTTCTCGTTAGCTTGCTGCGAGGAGTTTCAAATCTGAAATGGCTATAAAACAACAAAACCCTGCAATTTGCAGGGCTTTGTATTAATTTTATTCAGCGGAGAGAAAGGGATTCGAACCCCCGGTCCGCATAAGCGGACAACGGTTTTCGAGACCGCCCCGTTCGACCACTCCGGCATCTCTCCAGAAGAATCAATATTTCTAGGTCAAATTTAAATTAAAATGTGTTCTCTCCTGGGAGAGAGGGAAATCAAATACGCACATTTTGGTATAAACCTGACTTTTTATAAATTTGAAATGCAATATTACAAAAAAATCAAGTTCTTAAATACGATTATCAACTTTCATTTGTTAATAAAAACTACCTTGCCAACATTAAATTATTACATAAATTGTTAGTAACATTGTAATATAAAACAGTTGTTATGACAATTTATCCCACTCCCTCAAAAGGCAAATTCTTTATCGAAGGTGATTTTTCTGATATTTCAAAAGCTTTTGTAAAAGATGCTGATGGTAAACTGGTATTACATAAAGCTATTATTAACAACCGTGCAGTCCTTGATTTATCGCACTGCGCGGACGGTGAATATGATGTTTCTGTAGTTACTGATAATGAAGTGGTGATGCATGAATTAATTCGGAAAGGAGCATGATTTCAATAGTCGATTTCCATATACCCAACTTATTAGCTTTCCATAATTCCATTATTCCAAATCCCAATCATTCCAACTTTCCTGTTTCCCATAACTCCAGATTCGTATCTCACAACATTTTAACACTTAAACAATCAAATATATTCCCATCTTTCCAACAAGAACTAAATTGCAGATCATCCCCATATTATTGAAAAAACTTCCCGCAAATATTTATTTTTGTCTTGATTTTTAAAAGACTTTAAATGCGCTTTACTTTTTTTAAAGACAAAGAAGTTCGAAAATTCAGCATCATTGCCATATCTGTTCTGACGCTCATGCTGGTTTTGAACCTGATTAACCATCGTTTTGTAATGAACGATTTAAAGGTGATGTATCTGGCAGCTAAATCGCTTTTAAATCACCAACAGGTATATGGAGTTCACTTCGGATTAGATTCCGGTTTTTACAAATATTCACCTTTCACATTACTTTTTTTTGTCCCTTATACTGTTTTGCCTTTTAAGGCAGCTGCTATTATGCATTTTTTTGTAATTGAGGCAGCTATAATTTCTACGGTTGTATTGGTTGAGCAGCTTATATCAAAATACTTGTTTTCCGGCCTGCCTAAAACTTTCATTACCTTGTTTTTAATGCTTTTCTGCATTTTGTTGCACATGGAACGCGAACTCTATCTGGGTAATACTAACATGATTTTATTGTTGATTTCCATGTTGGCACTGAAAAATATGTTGGAAGATAACCCGGTTAAATCAGGATTGTTATGGGCAATTGTGGTGTTAACCAAACCATATTTTGCCGTGGCACTTTTGCCATTGTTACTGCACCGTAAATGGAAGCTTATTTTTAGCACCGGCTTGTCGATGCTGGGGTATGTGTTGATATCTGCTATTCTAATTGGCATTAAAAAAAGTTTTGAACTTTACCCGGAATGGTTTACAGCTATGGCCGACCACAATAGTTATTTAACCAGCTATAATACGGTTTTTAAACTTCTCAGATATTATTTTGGGATTTCAGTTGCTCCAAAATGGTATATTATTTTATACGCAATTGTTGGAATAATTTCGCTGGGAGTTTTTTGGCAGATAGATATTAGAAATAAAGATTTCATCAGCAACAAAAGTCGGAACCGTTCAATATTACTGCATATTTTATTATTGATAGCTCTTGCTCCAAGCATGCTCATTACCGATAAGGAACATTTTCAGTTTACCTTACCTTTAATTGCCATTTTGATTTTACAACTGCGGAATAATAAAAAACCTGTATGGATTGGCATTTTTGTATTACTCATGATTATGTACGAAGGTAATTCCATTGAAGTAATTGGCCGGCATATGTCAATCCTTTTTGATGCATGGGGACTACTGGGAATTGCCAATATTTTAATAATGGGTGCTGTACTTTTAATGTACAGTAGAAAACCCGGACTTTGGAAATTGGAGCAAGAAAATTCAGGGGAGATATCAGATTAAGAAATATTTGTTTAAAATTCTAATTAAACTATCGTAGGTTTTTAAGTAAAATTGTGTAAAAAAGGACTAAATTTTGGTGTTTAATTATCAGTAAATTAATTACATAAACTGAGGAGTGGAGGAATTGCCAAAAAAAACTTTTGTTCCATTTGCATGTAAGGAAAAGAACCGTATATTTGCACCACCAATTTTTGAGCGGATGTGTCGTAATTGGTAGCCGAGCTAGACTTAGGATCTAGTGCCGTGAGGCGTGGGGGTTCGAGTCCCTTCATCCGCACCGATGCATGATAAAGTAAGCCGCCATTCGGGATAACTGTCTGGCGGTTTTTTGAGTTTTAGTAAATTTATCTTAAAGTCTGATCAGATGAACATTACAAGAGAGAACATTGATGAGTTGAATGCCGTTTTAAAGGTGAAGATTGTAAAGGATGATTATGCCGGCGAAGTTGAAAAAGTTTTAAAAGACTATCGCAAAAAGGTATCCGTAAAAGGATTTCGTCCGGGAATGGTGCCAATGGGCATGGTAAAGAAATTGTACGGAAAAGCAATTTTACTCGACGAGGTAAATAAAGTTGTTTCCGATAGCCTCACAAAACACCTGATTGATGAAAAATTAAACATTTTGGGTGAACCGCTTCCAAGCATCAAAGTTGAATCTGATCTTGATTTCGATAATAAAGAAGATTTTGAATTTGCCTTTGATATAGCATTTGCTCCAACTTACGAATTAAAGCTGAGCAAACGCGACAAATTGACTTATTACGAAATCAAAGTGGATGATGAAATGATTAACCAAACCATTGAAAGCCACACTTCCCGCAATGGCAAAACTGACGAAGTTGAGGAGGTTCAGGAAAAAGATTTGGTTAAGGGTAAATTTGAGCAACTCGATCAGGATAACAATATTCTTGAAGATGGTATAGTTACTGAAGATTCATTATTTGCAGTTGATCGTATCGAAGAAAAATCAATTCAGGCAATGGTACTGGGAGCGAAAAAGGATGATATCATTGATTTTGATATTAAAAAGGCCTTTACAAACACAACCGATTTAGCTTCGATGTTACGCATTGATAAATCCATAGCTGAAGAATTGGCAGGTAATTTCCGTTTTACCGTTCAGTCAATTACCCGTCATACACCAGCTGAAGTTAACCAGGAGCTTTTTGATGCTATTTATGGCGAAGGCAATATTAAAGATGAGAAAGAATACCGTGAAAAAATAGTTTCTGAAATTAAAGAAAGCTTTGTATCTTCAAGTGATTATAAATTATTGATTGATGCCAAAGATAAATTGGTTGAGAAAGCCAAAATGACATTACCTGATGAATTTTTAAAACGCTGGTTGGTAGCAGTTAACAAAGACCTGACAGAAGAGGTGGTTGAAAAAGATTACGAAGGCTTGCAAAAGGATCTGGCATGGCAATTGATAAAAAATAACATCATCGAGGAGCAGGAATTAAAAGTGGAAGACTTTGAAATACTTGATTTCGCTAAAAAATCAGTGTTGATGCAATTTCAGCAATATGGTTTGATGAATATTCCCGATGAACAGTTGGAAACCTATGCTAAACAATCTTTGGAAAACGAAGATGAAAGACGGAAGATGATTGATCGTAAGTATGAAGAGAAAATTATTGAATACTTAAAAGAGACGGTTAAGATTGAGCCAAAAGAGGTAACCACTGAAGAATTTAACGATTTGTTTAAAAATTAAGTTTTAAGTAATCAGTCTGAAGTACGATTAAAAGCGGACTTGGAGCAAAATTTTGGATATGGTTACTGACGACTGAAATACGATTTAAAAACTTAAAATTACTACTATGTTTCCAAAAGACGAATTCAAAAAGTACGCTACCAGGCATGCGGGTATTAACAGTAATGTTTACGACCAGTATTCACGCATCCAAAGCAGTTATATTACACCAAATATCATTGAAGAGCGCCAGTTAAATGTGGCATCAATGGACGTGTTTTCGCGTTTAATGATGGATCGCATCATATTCCTGGGAGTTCCTATTGATGATGATGTAGCAAATATTATCCAGGCTCAGTTGCTGTTTTTAGAATCAGTTGATCCTGAAAAAGATATTTCAATTTACTTCAATACCCCTGGTGGTTCGGTTTATGCCGGATTAGGTATTTATGACACCATGCAGTACATTGCTCCTGAAATTAATACAATATGTACAGGTATGGCAGCTTCAATGGGTGCGGTGTTATTGACAGCGGGTACCACTGGCAAACGCTCTGCATTGCCACATTCACGTATTATGATACATCAGCCTATGGGTGGAGCACAGGGTCAGGCATCTGATATTGAGATTACTGCCCGCGAGATCAAAAAATTGAAAACCGAATTGTACGAAATTATTGCTCACCATTCAGGCAAACCTTTCAAAACCATTGAAAAAGACTCTGACCGCGATTACTGGATGACCGCAGCTGAGGCTAAGGAATATGGCATGATTGATGAGATTTTGGAACGCAAGAAATAGCAGATATTACTAAAACTGTTTCATATAATAAATAGATTCCTGATATTTGCACAGGAATCTATTTTTATTTTATCAAACCAACCAATTGTTGGTTAAAAGCATCTGAAGAGTAAATTGAATTTGATATGGAGAAATGCTCGTTTTGTGGAAGGGAAAAAAAGGAAGTAAACTTGCTTATTGCAGGTATATCAGGTCACATATGCGATAGCTGTATTATGCAGGCTCACGAAATTGTTGATGAGGAGCTGAAATCGTCCAGTGATTTTGATATTAAAAAGATTAAACTATTAAAACCAAAAGAAATAAAGGCTTTTCTCGATCAGTATGTGATTGGCCAGGATGATGCCAAAAAATACCTCTCGGTTGCCGTTTACAATCATTACAAAAGGCTGGCCCAAAATAAAGTTGCCACCGATGATGTTGAAATTGAAAAATCAAATATCATTCTTGTTGGTGAAACAGGAACCGGAAAAACTCTACTAGCCCGCACTATTGCTAAAATGCTTCATGTTCCTTTCACTATTGTTGATGCCACCGTATTAACCGAGGCTGGATATGTAGGAGAGGATATCGAAAGTATTTTAACCCGCTTGTTGCAGGCTGCTGATTATGATGTTAGTGCGGCTGAACGGGGAATAGTTTTTATTGATGAAATTGATAAAATTGCACGCAAAGGCGATAATCCTTCCATTACCCGCGATGTTTCGGGCGAAGGGGTTCAGCAGGGTTTGCTCAAGTTGCTCGAAGGTTCTGTGATAAATGTTCCGCCACAGGGTGGACGTAAACATCCGGAACAAAAGATGATACCTGTAAATACCAAAAATATTTTATTTGTTTGTGGTGGGGCATTTGATGGTATTGAGCGGAAGATATCACAACGATTGAATACCCAGGTGGTTGGTTTCGGAGGTTCTGAGGAACGCGATCGCGTGGATCGTAAAAATATTCTCCAGTATATTGCACCACAGGATTTAAAAAGCTTTGGCCTGATACCCGAAATTATAGGTCGTTTGCCAGTACTTACTTACTTGAATCCGCTTGACCGGAAAGTACTTCGCAGTATTTTAACCGAACCTAAAAACGCCATAATTAAACAATATATCAAGCTATTTGAACTTGACGGTATACATCTGAAATTTGATGACGAAGCGTTCGAGTACATTGTTGATAAAGCTGTGGAATTTAAATTAGGTGCCAGGGGGCTGCGTTCAATCTGCGAAATTATTGTTAATGATGCCATGTTTGAATTACCATCAGAAGATGTAAAAGAGCTTACAATTACGCTTGAATATGCTAAAAATAAGCTAACCCGATCGGATTTGAAGCGGCTTAAGGTTGCCTGATAAAATACTCAAAAAATAAAGCAAAAACGTATTGAAAAATACGTTTTTTTTTGCCTGAATTTTCAAGCGATCCGATTTAGGCCTTTTCATACTTTTCAACTATTATTAAAAAATCCGGATGGGGCTATTAAGCTATAAATAGAATTGAAATTTGTTTTTTATTTACAATTATTGCCATTACATGGTTAAAATTGTTTACTTTTGAATTCAAGACCAAATTGTGTTATAATGAAAGTTTTGACTTATAATTAATTACAATTTGCTATAATTAATTGCCTAAAACCAAAAATCCTAAAAAATTATAGTATATAAATGGGGGTAATCCCATTTAGTATTGTCGTAACTTATATTAACCAATTAATATTTCAACTATGAAAAACAAATTACTTTTAGCATCATCCATTTTCTTGCTGGCTATGGCCAGTTCAGCAGCAGTATTTACGGAGGACTCAATGATTGTTAATAGTGTAACCCGGAATATACTATTTTCAATTCCTGATAATTATAATCCGGATAGTACATATTCATTCGTAATAGGATTACATTATTGTGGCGGAAATGCCGGCCAATATCGAATAGCATTACAGGAACTAACTGACAGCTTAGGAATGATAGTTGCTTGTCCTGACTATTTATCACTGCAGGTCCCGGAAAAAGATACCAATATGTTCGGAATATTGGTGGATACAGCCTGTGCACTGTATAATATTGATAGGGACGATGTTTTTTTAACCGGCATGTCCTGCAATGGTGAATATTTATTGCGTCATGGTTTAAAAGGGGTTTATCCTTTTAAAGGCATTTTTCCATGGGCACCATTTGTAAATTTAGCATCACCAATAACATACAACTTCGAGTCGAATATGCCTACCGTATTATCAGTTGGCACTAACGATGACAGATTAATACCTGTGTTGCAGGTATATGATAGTTTAAAACATCATCAAAAAAATGTAAATATTATCCTGGATCCTGGTGTTTTTCATACACTTAATTTTGCCACGTTTGGTGGAGTAATGCTTAGAAGTATCGATTATATTAACAATGGTTCCGACATAAAAATTCAGGCATTGGATGACATTGAAATGAACGGTGATGAAATTAAGGAAATAAAGTTTAAGGTTGATAATCCTTTAAAAAAGGATATTACACTAAATTATTATTCAAGTCAACCGGTTAGTTTACCCGTAACTGAAATAAATTCCACCGATTCTGAAAATGAGTATAGTTTTGAGCTGACTCCTAAAAATATAACAGGTAATATTTATATCGTAATTGAATTAATTGAAAATAAAACTCATGCCATAACTCAGTCAACATTTAGGGTTAAGATTAATAAGGTGGTAACGGTGAAAAGTAATAAAGTGGAAAACAGGATAAAAGTATATCCTAATCCTGTTATGGATGTTCTACATATTGACAATCTAAAAAGTGACCAAAATGTGGAAGTGTATGATATGATGGGTAAATTGCTTTTTAAAGTAAATTCGGTAAATGATGATGAAATATGTTTGCCATTTAATTTGCCAACTGGTTTATATGTAGTAAAAATCAGTGATTCGAAGACATTTGGATCCTATATTGTTTCAAAACAATGATCTGATTAACATTGTTTCTTAAGTACTAAAATTGAGTTAAAAAGGGGCTTTTTAAAGCCCCTTTTCAGACTTAATAGGTTTAAGAAATTTAAATGATTCGTCACTATTATACCTGTATACGCAATTAATTTTCTCTATTTACCCCGGACCTAAAGGGAGTAGAGAAAATCAATTGCTTCCGCCAGTTGGTGGATGTTGGGTAAACAATTGATTTTCATTTAATTTTATATGTTAATGGCATAATTGTGACTATACAATAATTTTGTTTTTTATTTACAATTATTGCCCTTCCATAGTTAAAGGTGCTTGTTTTTGAATTCAATACCAAATTGTGTTATAATGAAAGTTGAGGCTTGTAATTTGTTATAATATATAACCGAAAACAAAAAATATTTGAAAAAAATGTTGTTGATAAAAAGGGTATTTCTTCATTAAACGGTCATAAGTTTATAACTATATAAATATCTCAACTATGAAAAACAAATTACTTTTTCTATCATCATTTTTTTTGTTGGCAATGACCAGTTCAGCGGCTGTCTTTACAGAGGATTCAATGATTGTTAACAGCGTAACCCGGAACCTATTATTTTCAATTCCTGATAATTATAATCCGGATAGCACTTATTCATTAGTAATTGGGTTACATTATTGTGGTGGAAACGCTGCCGAGTATCGTATAGCATTACAGCAACTTACTGATAGCTTAGGAATGATAGTTGCCTGTCCTGATTATCTTTCACTACAGGTTCCAAATAAGGATACTAATATGTTTGGAATATTGGTAGATACAGCCTGTGCAAAGTATAATATTGATAGGGATGAGGTTTTCTTAACTGGCATGTCCTGCAATGGTGAATATATATTACGTCAGGGTTTAAAAGGTATTTTTCCATTTAAAGGTATTTTTCCATGGGCTCCGTATGTCACTTTAGCATGGCCAACAATATACAATTTCGATTCAGATATGCCAACCGTAATATCAATTGGCACAAACGATGACAGATTAATACCCGTGTTGATGGTATATGACAGTCTAAAACGCCATCAGGGAAATATAAATCTTATTCTTGATCCTGGTGTTTTTCATACGATTAATTATAAAACTTTCAGTGGTGTAATGTTTAGAAGTCTGGATTATCTTAACAACGGTTCCGACATAAAAATTCAGGCATTGGATGACATAGAAATGAATGGTGATGAAATTAAGGAAATAAAGTTTAAGGTTGATAATCCTTTAGATAAAGATATTACTCTTAATTATTATTCAAGTCAACCGGTTAGTTTACCTGTAAGTGAGATAAATTCTACCGATTCTGTAAATCAATATAGTTTTGAGCTAACACCTAAAAATACTAAAGGTAATGTTTATATCGTAATTGAATTAATTGAAAATAAAACACATGCCATAACTCAGTCAACATTTAGGGTTAAGATTAATAAGGTGGTAGCGGTAAAAAGTAATAAAGTGGAAAACAGGATAAAGTTATATCCTAATCCTGTTATGGATGTTTTACATATTGACAATCTAAAAAGTGATCAAAATGTGGAAGTGTATGATATGATGGGTAAATTGCTTTTTAAAGTAAATTCGGTAAATGATGATGAAATATGTTTGCCATTTAATTTGCCAACTGGTTTATATGTAGTAAAGATCAGTGATTTGGAGACATTTGAATCCTATATTGTTTCGAAATAATGATATCTGATTAACATTGTTTCATAAGTACTTAAATTGAGTTAAAAAGGGGCTTTTTTAAAAGCCCCTTTTTAATAATTTAATTCAGACTTAATCGGTTTTATAAGAAACTACAACTATTATTTTATAATTAACCTAATCCTATAACTGTAACTCTGAAAGTTATACACCTAGCTTATTAAAATCTCTCGCGAGGTGTATAATGCGTATGTAATAATTTATGTGAACGTTCGCCCAGCGGCTTACCAAGGAATTCCTTGTAAATTTGTATCACCTCAGGATTTTCATGCGATTTTCGGAGTGGCATATCGCCGTCCTCAGCGTAAATAGCTTCCATACGCCTTTTCCTGATTTCAGGACTCGTGGGTATGGGTTGGCCTCCGCCTCCAAGGCATCCACCCGGGCAGGCCATAAATTCTACAAAATGATAATTTGCCTTTCCGGATTTTATATCTTTCAGAACCTGTTGTGCATTAGCCAATCCATGAGCAATAGCACATTTTAATTCCACACCGTTAAGGAAGTTCCAGTCGGGTAATGCATTTTCAATTAAAACAGATGCCTCTTTTATACCATCAAAACCACGTACTGGTTTAATATTTAAATTTTTAAAAGGTACTTCTCGTCCGGTAACCAATTCGTAGGCAGTACGTAAAGCAGCTTCCATTACACCACCGGTTGCGCCGAATATTACCGCTGCACCGGTTGATTCTCCCATCAGGCTGTCAAATTTTTCAGGTTCCAGGTTAGGGAAATCGATACCGGCCTGTTTAATCATCACAGCCAACTCACGGGTGGTTAGTACAATATCAACATCCTGGTATCCGCTGTCACGCATTTCGGGGCGTTTGGCTTCAAACTTTTTCGCCGTACATGGCATAATAGATACGGACACAATATTCTCGGGAGCGATATTTTTTTTCTGAGCATAATAAGTCTTGGCCAACGCACCAAACATCTGTTGAGGCGATTTGCAAGTCGATAAATTGTCCAGCATTGATACCCTGGTATGTTCAATAAACTTGATCCATCCGGGTGAGCAGGAGGTGAACATGGGGAGTTTTACATTTTTATCCTTATCAACCAGGGCCTTTTTTAGTCGGGTTAATAATTCCGTACCTTCTTCCAAAATGGTAAGGTCGGCAGTGAAATCAGTGTCGAGTACTGAATTAAATCCCAGCCGTTTTAGGGCAGCCACCATTTTTCCGGTAACCCTACCGTCGGAATTGGTGTTGAATTCTTCGCCCAGCCCCACTCTCACGGCCGGAGCTGTTTGTACTACAACATGTTTATTAGGGTGAGCCAAAGCATCCCAAACCCGCTCAATGTAATTTCTTTCAGTTAAGGCTCCTGTCGGGCAGTGAATAACACATTGCCCACAATTTGAACAGGCTACTTCTCGTATGGGTTTCTCTGCAAAGGTAGATATTTTCATGTCGGAGCCTTTGTATGCCACGCTCAAAGCAGCCAAATGTTGTATGTCGGAACAGGTACGAACGCATCGCTGACACCGGATGCATTTGCTGTCATCTTTTACAATTGAAGGTGAACGGTTATCAAAGGCATAGTTTTTATAGGGAACCAGGTCGATGAAATCGGGATTGGTAATTTTGTATTCCGATGCAAGTACCTGTAATTCACAGTTACCATTTTTATAACATTTGGTGCAGGCAGCATTATGTTCCGAAAGTAGCAATTCAATAATATGCTTACGCGAATTCCGTACCACAAGGCTGTTGGTTTGAATTTCCATGCCCTCCTGAACTGGTGTTGCACAAGCGGGTACCAGTTTTTTTGCTCCAATTTGTTCTACCACACAAACCCTGCAATTTCCTGCTATGCAAAGGTCTTTGTGGTAACATAGGGTTGGAATTTTGATATTTAGTTTAGCGGCTGCTTCAAGAACGGTTTTCCCTTTATCGATACTGACAGCTATTCCGTTTATATTTAAATTTACTTTATTTGACATGATTTTAAATTTTCAGGTTTTTACTATGGTTGATTTAGTTTTAATAAATCATTTCTTCTCTGAAATTTTCAACAATACTCTGGAATGAATTGGCTACTGATTGTCCCAGTCCACATTTGGCAGTTACCTTCATGGTATTGGTGAGTTTCAGTAACATGTCGAGATAGGAGGCTGGTTTTTCACCCCGTTTTACGGCTTCAATTCCTCTTACCAGCTGCTGGCAACCAACCCGGCATGGTGTACATTGTCCGCATGATTCCTCCTGGAAAAATTCAAGATAATTATTAAGCACGTTATACATTGACCTTGAACTATTGAATAACATCATGGAACCACCAGTGGGTAAGGAAATTCCTGTAAGTTTTCCCTGGTAACCTATGGTGGTTTCAGCAAAGCGTTTGCGTGGTACCAGGAATCCTGAGGCACCGCCAACCTGTACTGCTTTGCAATCCCCATCGCCAAAGTCATCAACAAAATCCTGAACAGTCATGCCCAGTTCCAATTCATAAATTCCGGGAGTGGGAGTGTCGCCTGATACTGAAAAGAGTTTCGAACCCCGGGAATCCTGGACACCAAGATCACGGAATTTTTTAGCACCATGTTTAAAGATTGTGTAAGTGTGTGCCAGTGTTTCTACATTATTAACAACCGTGGGTTTATCCATATAGCCACATTCGGTAGGGAAGGGTGGTTTGTTGCGGGGCTCGCCGCGTTTTCCTTCCATCGATTCCATCAGGGCACTTTCCTCACCACAGATATAGGCGCCACTACCCAGAAATATTTGCACTTTAAATTCAAGTCCGTTTTCCTTACATATTTTGTGAAAATATTCAATTTCTTTTTCAAGTAGAGGAACTAAAAATTTATACTCGCCACGTAAGTAAATAAAACCTTTTTTAGCTCCAATTATTTTGGCACAAACGGCCATCCCGGTAAGTACTTTGAAGGGAACCTGGGTTAAAATCTCCCGATCTTTAAAGGTTCCAGGCTCGCCTTCATCACCATTACAGATCACATATTTTTCTTTTGATTTGGTTTCGGCGGTAAGTTTCCATTTTAATCCGGTTGGGAATCCGGCACCGCCCCGGCCTTTAAGACCCGAATCGATCATTTCATCAATGATTTCATTATCTGGTTTTTTCAGGGTCATTCCCAGTATATCCTTAAAATCGTCTTCGTTGGTGAAGATCAGATCAACGCGTCGGAGTTGTTTTTTTGCCATGTCTTAAAATTTTAATGGTTTGAAATGATACAAGTAGTATGTTTGTAAGGTTCTGTGTAATACTCATCGGATGACTTATTTATGAATCACCAGCTTAGTCATCCGATGAGTTTTGTGTTACTTATGAACCTTATACCAGTTAATCAGACTAATGAACGGTAATGTCCCTTTTTTTATACTCTTCAAGTATCTGACGAACGCTTTCAGGAGTAAGCTCGGTAAAAACATCATCGTTTATAAGCATAGCTGGTGCCTTATGGCACCAACCCAGACAATTGGTTTCGAGTAAGGTAAATCGCTTATCGACAGTGGTATCCCCGACCTTAATTTTTAAACTATCTTCAATGGCAAGTAATATCTGGTTTTTACCTTTCATTGAACATGTTATGGTTTTACAAACACGGATCACATACTTTCCACGGGCTTTGGTATCAAGAAATGAATAAAATGTTGCCGTACCAAATACCTGGGCTGTCGAAATATCCAATTCACGGGCAATTTCCACCATTGCATATTCACTTATAAATCTGTCGCGATTGACAACTCCCTGGAGTATAGGTAACAAGCTTTCCCGGTTTCGACCGTGTTTGTCCGCCAGTTCTTTAACTAGTGTTTGAACATCTGTCATGAAAAAGTCCTCCTTTGGTTTAACTATGATTAATTGTTTTTCAGATCTTTAATGAGTTGTGTGTGATGTAAAATTATGGAATAGGCCCGGTACAGGTAATGACATTTGACAGGTTAAAGCGTGATTAATGGCAGCGGTATGGGCAGATAATTTAAGCTTGTGTGTTGGTTTTTAGTCACTAACGGAAACGAATTGGTACGAATGGAATGGTTTTGATGGGAAACTGCGAAATCCGTTTGGGATGAGGGTCGGTTGTTAAATAACTAATATTTGTTTCTATTCAAACTACATAACGACGACTTGACCTCCTTCGTCGGACGAAGTCGTGTTATTTGAAGGGCCGGAATATTAATTATCTATCCCCGAGCTGGCTGATGCATAGGGTTTAAGTTTCTTAGTTGTTCTTAGGGAGGATAATATCACTAAAATTTATACAAATTAACCCGACATCGTCTGAGGTACGAAGACTCCGACTTTATCTGAGCAGGCTAGATCGGCGTTCACAAAAGAAAAATGTGGCAGGTAATTTTTTTATCTCTGCCCCGCTCCGAAATTAATTCGGAGAACTGGCTAGTGCTATTTTTTGGCTTTTTCTGGAAAAAGTGGAATTAACCAGTGCTGATTTTAGATGGCAGCATTTAGTTATTTGTAGTGCCCAGTTCTCTCCTTCAAAAGGAGAGCGGAGAGAGGATACATAATTTTAAAACAAAAAGTACTAAAAACACATTTATCAAATTTTGCCGTTGGCTATAGCCAACGGTCTGTATAACTACGACTAGTTCCGGGCTTTAGCCCACAATTTAACACAGCATTGTTACAACCGGCCAAAGCCCATAATAGGATATACCGCTATAATCCATCAGCTAAAGCAGACGGTAAATTACCTGTTTTGCTACTTGAAGGAAAAATTACAAAGTTTTCCCTTCCTTCACAATATCCATTTCATCAACCAGGCGGTGATCTTCGGCAAATTTGTCGATTAAGAACAGTACATACCTGATATCGAGCGAAATGTTGCGGCAAATGTTGGGGTCGTAAATAATGTCGCTCATGGTACCTTCCCAGTTGCGGTCGAAGTTTATACCGATAAGCTGGCCATTGGCATTTAATACCGGGCTGCCTGAATTTCCTCCCGTGGTATGATTCGAAGCCAGAAAACAAACGGGCATTACGGAATCGTTCTTACCATAAATACCATAATCTTTATTTTTATATAGCTCCTTAAGTTTTTGCGGAACAGCATAATCGTAAATTTCGGGATTATCTTTTTCCATAATGCCTTTTAAAGTAGTTTGATATTCATACTGAACGGCATCGCGGGGTATATAATCATCAATTTTACCATAAGCTATGCGCAAGGTGGAATTAGCATCGGGGAATAGGCTTTTGTCTTTGTTAAATTCAAGCAATCCTTTCATGTAAGTACGGTCGAGTTTTGCCAGTTTTGAATCATTTGCCCTAAGTGTCGGGAGAATATTTTTAAGATAAACCAACCAGCTTTGTTCATATAACTGATAAACCGGGTCTTTCCTGATTTTTTTAGCGTCAGTGGTGGAATAGCTCCCCAGCAGTTTATTAACTTTTACAGAGTCGGTGAAAATTGATTTTGTATAGATATAATTGGTAAATTTATTTATATCGCCTTTAAATTTGGTGTCGATTAAACTCAATATTTCAGGGTGATATTCTTTGGGCATATCGTTAACAAAAAAGGTTATATAGGCCGCAAAAAGCTTTTTGTCAGTAGGCAGGTTGTAATCTTTAAATAAGGTTTGGGTTCTGCTTTTAAGGTTGTTTTTAATAGCATCTGCTTTTCCCGGTTTTGTTTCTTTTGTTATATCGAACAATTTCCTGAAACTTCCTGCATATCTTATTAATTCGGCTTCAAATAATGTTTCGCTGAAATAAGTAGCAGCCCTTTCAAAGGGTGTTATATTTTCGTACAATTTCTTGTACTCTGCCAGAATATTGCCATACTGTGCTTTTCGGCTTTCGTCCTGGTTAACCCAGGTCATAAAATCTTTTTCAGAATTTGCTTTTACCTGCATGGCATTATTCAGGTTTAATCCTTTATTTTCGCCAATCCATTTTTTCCATCCATTTGCTATACCTGCTGCTTTTGATGCGTATTTTATGCGCACTTCAGGATTGGAATTCATATCGGCTTTCATTATTTCAAGGGCCCTGGTTCTGATATTGATCCGGGTGGGATTAATTACTTCCATATGCATTTTTACGGCGTATGAAGGTAAATATTCGTTGGTGGTTCCCGGGTAACCCATTACCATGGTAAAATCGCCTTTTTTTATACCATCAATATTTATTTTGAAATAGTTAATCGGTTTATAAGGAACATTGTCCTCAGAATAGTCGGCCGGCTGGTTATCTTTATTGGCATAGATGCGGAACATCGAAAAGTCGCCTGTATGACGGGGCCACATCCAGTTATCGGTATCGCCTCCGAATTTACCGATGGCTGATGGTGGAGCCCCAACCAAACGGACATCGCGAAATATTTCGTACACTGACAAAAAATACTGATTTCCTGAAAAGAATGGTTTTACCTTAGCCTGGTACACTGTATTAACCACTGCCCGGTGTTCGATGGAATCGATATTAGCCTGTATAATAGAATCTCTCTGTAATTCACCCGTCAATTCGGTAATATTTTCCATCACCTGGTCGGTAACATCTTCCATACGTTTCAGGAAGCAAACGCCAAGGTTGTCATTGCTCAATTCTTCATCAATACTTTGGGCCCAAAAACCATTGGTCAGGTAATCGTTTTCAACAGAGCTGTGACTTTGAATGGATCCGAATCCACAGTGATGGTTTGTTAGAACCAGTCCCTGGTTCGAAATCACGTTACCGGTACAAAAATGGCGGAATGGATTATTTAGTCTTACCAGGCCGACAACAGCATCTTTAAGACAGGCATTATTAACATCATAAATATCTTCGGCAGTAAGCTTAAAACCTTGCTGTTGCATTTGTTCGATATTGTATTTTTTTAACAGGATGGGAAGCCACATCCCATCATTTGCCCAAAGGGTGGAAGTGTAAAAAGCGATTATTGATAGAATCAGAATCCGTTTTAATATCATAATAGTCGAGTTTAAATTAAAATCTTTTTAATTCGTCGTATAATTTCTGAATAGGTAAGCCCATTACATTAAAATATGATCCATTTATCCGTTCAATTCCGACAAAGCCTATCCATTCCTGTATTCCGTATGAACCTGCTTTGTCAAATGGTTTGTAAGTTTCCAGGTAGTACCTGATTTCTTCAGCGCTCAGTTTCCTGAAATAAACATCAGTACTGGCTGAAAATAATTTTGTTTTTTCCCGGCTTTTTAAACAGACACCGGTATAAACAGTATGTTTGTTACCCGATAAGGTTTCGAGCATGGTAACCGCATGGTTATAATTTTCAGGTTTGCCCAGCAAGGTTTCATTTAACCAAACAATGGTATCGGCAGTTATTAAAAAATCGTTATCATCCAGTTCTTCATTAAAAGCCGAAGCCTTTAGTTCGGCAAGGTAAAGGGCAATTTCTTCTCTTTTGAGATGGGAAGGGCATATTTCATCCACCTCTTTAATTTTTATTTCAAAATCGATGTTTAATTCTTTCAGGAGTTTTTGCCTTCTCGGCGACTGGGATGCGAGAATAATCCGGTACTTGTCTAAATTATAAAGAAAATTCATGTTGATTTTAAACACTTGTTTGCATAATATATCCTGCCACAGCAGCATACAAAACGCCGGTTAGCATAATAACTTTGATGAGCCAGCTTATTCTGTGATAATGCTTTTCGATGGAGGCCCTGACCAACAAAAAGGCGCTTATTAACAGGGGTAGGATAACGGCAATGGCAAAATACCACTTAGAGAGATTATCATTTAAAAATTTAAAATAGAAGAAACTTAACAGCCAGATAATAAAGAAAATCAACACTATGGTTACAATTTTTGAAATTTTTATACCGGCAATGACAGGCAGGGTGCTTCTTCCGTAGCTCAGATCACCTTCAAAATCTTCGATGTCTTTTACAATCTCGCGTAACAGGTTGGTTAAGAATGCGAAAAATGCAAAAGCCGCAATCCAGTAAAAAAGAATCTTAAACGAAATATTATTGGCAATGAGTAAATCAGCATACGTTGCATTTAATGTCAATAATTCGAAATATGCAACTTGCAGTGGAATCATGGCTGTGCCCAGCGCTACTATGATATTACCGATTAAGAATTGTTTTTTATAGGTAGTTGAGTAAAGCCAGAAAATTCCGGCAATCATTAAATAAGCAATTGCAATAACCGGTTTTTTAAAATGCCAGGAAAGGTACCCGCCCAATAAAACAGCAACACTGTTCAGGGTGAAATGCAAAATAATGGCAAACCTCCGGTGGATGGTATTTCCGATGATTACTCTTTGGGGACGATTAATGGAGTCGATTTTACGATCGAAATAATCATTAATGACATATCCGGCGGCTCCGAGTAAAATATTAATGAGTACCAGGATCAGGAATAATTTGTCGGGAAACTGAGTAACTACTTCATGTCCTATGGCTGGCGAGTAGCTGTATTTTAGTGCAGGTTTAATAATTCCATACCGCAACAGATACATGGTAAAAGGTACCATGAGAAGGTTCGGGAGACGTACAAGTTTAAGGTACTTTATCATTAGACTAAGCTGGTTTAAAAATGATCCGACCTGTTTTGAAATAATCCCGACTAAAATAATATTTTAGTATCAGGTTACCTAACCTGTTTTTACAAAAAAAGTTGTTATAGAATATCCAGCTTTTCCAGATTCAGGCTTACCCATTTACCCTGGGCGCGCAGAACCTGCTCAATTACATCACGAACACAACCCCGGCCGCCATCAACATTTGAAATGTATTTTGAAATGTGTTTAACCTCAACCGATGCATCACCCGGACAGGTAGGAATTCCAACCATTTTCAGAACAGGGAAGTCAGGGATGTCGTCTCCCATATATAACACATTATCAGGGCTTAAAGCATGCTTTTTACAAAATACATTCATGGCTTCTGTTTTTTCGAACGAACCCATGTAAAGATCCTTAATATCAAGGTATTGAAGCCTTTTAACTGCACCAGTATTATTACCTCCGGCACTTATAATGCCAACGGGGAAACCCATCTTTTGTGCGTATCGTACAGCAAAACCATCTTTGGCATTAAATGCGCGGACCTGTTCGCCATCGGCCATACAATATAATTTGTTGTCGGTAAATACACCATCGACATCGAAAACAAAGGCTTTAACTCTTTTTAGATCTTCTTTAAAATTGCTCATTTTTATTTGAAATTGGGGACTTCACCCGTTTTAAATTCACTAATATTTTGCGACACAAAACTATATATTTTTTCCAAAACCGATGAATTTAATAGTTCAATATGTTTATTCATGGTCAGTTTATCGTTACGAGCTGCCGGACCTGTTTGTGATTCAACGGGTGAGTTGTTTGAAATTTTACGAACAGTTTCCCGGATAATAGGTTTCAGAATATCGAATGAAATATCGTTTTGTACCAGAATCTGTTCGGCTATGGCAAACATGTGATTTGTAAAATTATTGGCAAACACTGCTGCCAGGTGGCAATATAAGCGTTGTTCGGTTGATAACTGATAAACTGATTTGGTTATTTTCTCAGCCACTTTCGCAAGAATTTCAATATTTTCCTGACTATTAGCTTCGAGGCAAACAGGAACATTTTGGAAAACCAAATCTATTTTTTTCGAAAAGGTTTGTAATGGATAAAGAACGCCAAAATTCTCAAACTTTTTCAAAACATCCATGGGAATGCTTCCGGCTGTATGGACAATCAGCCTGGGTTGGAAGGTTATGCTTTGAATAATATTTTCAATGGCTGAATCAGAGACACAAATGAAAATAATATCAACTGTTGGGTCAATTGCAGTTATATCCGTAATTGCAGATGAATTGACCAATTGTGCAAGTTCTTCAGCAGGTTGCAATATGCGGCTAAAGATTTGGTGCACCGAAATATCGGCATTGAACAATGCTTTTGCCAGGTGGGTCGCCAGGTTTCCGGCACCTATCAGGGTGACCTTGAAATGTTGCATGGTTAAATAGTTTTTGCAAATATATTAAACTACAATCAGCAAACAGATTATTACCTAAAATTCGCAAATAATTAATGACCCTTAATTTGCATTTATATCCGAACCGCTACTATGCTTATATCATCGGTCTGATCTTCCTGTACGGAGTTTGGGTTGCCTTGATATTTTCCCTCGCACATACGCCAGTCATCAATTTCATTGTTTAACACCTGGCACTGTTCATACATTTTGAGAGGCTGGATGTCGCTAAGAAGTTCTTTAAGATGCTTAGTCATAAATTTTCGGCCATCAGGGCCACCTAATTGGTCGGCATAACCATCGGAACAAGTATATACGGTATCACCTTTATGTAATTTTACTTGTTGAAAATAGAATCCATCTTGTTCTTTAGTATCGTTAAGTTTGCAACCTTTTCCTAGTTGAGTTAGTTCACCATTTAAAAAAGCATACACTGGCCTGCCATAACTGGCCACTTCAAGTTCTTGAGTATCACTGTTTATACCACACAAGGCTAATTCCATTTCACTATTGCCATGTACCAGTGAATTTGAATGTTTTAGCATTTCGCGAACTTTAGGCATGGTATAGCTTAAAATATCAATAGGGTGTTCAAAAGCTTTATCATAAACAGCTTCATGCAAATAGTTATAACAAATTCCCGATAAAATTGATCCTGAAATACCATGACCAGTACAATCGGCAGCACAAAAAATAACCATGTTGTTTTGTTTAGCTATAAAGTAAAAATCGCCGCTAACCACATCTTTTGGTTTAAACAGCACAAAACTTTCAGGAAAATATTCTTTCAAATCAAATGCATTAGGCATAAATGTCCGTTGAATATTCTTTCCGCTTTTAAAAGCCCCTTTTATATTTTTTAGCAGTTCATTGGTTGTTTCTATCCGTTGTAACGATGAATGTAAATATTGTTTGCTCAAATACTTATGAAATGATTTTATTTGATCTTTCAATTCATTGATGGATTCAATATCACCAAATCTTTTATCAAATTGGTCTTGAATCTCATCGTTTTGATGGATCAACAAAGCATGCAAATTTCTTATTTGAGTTTCTGCTTCGTAAATATAACCCGACTGCTGGTTGATATATGAAATTTCGTTGGCAAGTTCAGGTGAAACTTTTACTGCTTTGTAACCGATATCGACCAGCAATGCCGGGATAAAACGCACCATTATCCGATCCTTTTCCTGCTCGTAAGGTGGTAGTTCATCATATGGCATTAAACAATTATGGTGCTTTAGTTCATTGTTCCTGATCATGTTATAAGTCCAGCCATTTAACCTACGTTCCCAACCCCAACGGTCATGCTCCATCATAGACATGATTTCAACCTGGTTGTCTGTTAATTTTAACAAAGGTGGTAAAACACCTTCCTCAACGGGCTGCATTTGATAACCAATTGACAACAATTTGGTCGGGATATGGTAGGCATTGTCGATATTAGCTTCCTTAATATCATCGGGCAGTTCATCAAATTCTTTTTCATAAATGTCTTTGCTGCCCGAAACGAGGTACAATCTATTGTAAACATCGGCATTTGTTTCGTCGAGCATGTGCTTATTAAATCGCGAATGAATTATCCTTGCCAAATGTTCGGCTAATGCCTCGTTTATAAAAGCATCTTCGGCCTCACGATATAACTCAAACCCCAGCTTTTTAAATGCAACAGGAATAATAAAAATTAACTCGTAAAATCGTTTTTTATCCGTTTTGTTTAATTCCTCAAACGAGGCGGGATAATGCTCATCTTCATCCTGTTTTTTATCCTTTAACCACGACAAATAAAGCATTGAAGCCATTTCATCGACCTGGGCATCGGTAATAATGCATGAACGACAGTACTTTTTATATTTGCGGAGTTTAATTTTTTGGTTATTAAATAAAGGTACAATGCAATTTAGAATCAAATACGCATCTGCTTCTTCAATATCTCTATTAACCAGAGCTTCAACAAAATCTTTTTCCAGTTGCAATAAATTTTCGCTTGAAAGTTTAGGACTGGTAATTAATGATTCCGGGATTTTCACTTCTATTGTTTTTGTTGATTGAATATTTTCAAAAGTAATAAAAAACAATAATAGCAAATTACTTCCCAACAACTATCTCATACCCAATTTTTATTAATATCTCAGGAAAATTCTTTATCGGATCAAAATCGTAGGTTTTAATATCGTCATCCAATTCGTCCCATGCAACAAGGTAAGGCGTGGCTTTTTTAATTACATCTTTGGGTCCTAAATGCCAACCATCGAGTAAACGTTCGGCATTCCAACGGCCATGTTCCAGTTTACCCATTGTTGGCAATGTTTTTATTTTATCATCAATAGAAATAAGTTTTGGATTATCAGATTTTTGTATTTGCAGACCTCCCCTGTTTAAAATGTGTTCCATAAATGCAACCTGGCGTTTGTTCGATTGCTGTAAATCGGGCGCAAGCTTGTCCCATTTCATCACCACACGGTATTTATTAATATCCATTTCTTTTACAGGATTAAGACTTATCCTTCTCTTTTCACGGTAGTATTCATGCATGATCGGTGCCAGTGTTTCAATTTCGCTTTGCGATAACTGACCCTTTTTATCCTGGTTAACCAATGCCCATACTGTATATGGGTCGTTTGGTACATTAACCAGGTTCGGCATTTTATTCCACGCCGGATCATTCGCAACAGTCTGCGCGCTGCCACCCAATTTGCTTACCAGGCAAACCCGTGCACCTAAAATTAATGCCAGCCTGAATTCAGCCGATGAAATTTTTCCGCCATGAATGCCCAAAACCATTATTTGCGCGGGAGAAATATCACTTAGAACGATATCAGCCCAATACTTAATTGCTTCAAGTACCGAGTATTTATCATTATCCGTTAGTACGAAATCGTCGTAACAATCATCTGTTTTTTTGGTTTTCGGAAGGTAACCCAATAAGGTAAATGATTTGTCATCGCTTTTCCTAAGCAATTCGGCAATTTTACCTGTGATGCCAGGAATACCTGCTGCTGTTCCACCAGATATTACCGTGCCGTTAAAGTCAAGTAAGGCTTCATGAATATAGGCATCGTATTCTTTTTCCGTGTCACTATCAAGGTTACCGGAGTTTCCACAAATTATAAGTACTTTTTTGTTGTTATCGATTTTTTTACCCACAAATGTCGAAAGGAATTCTTTCGATTTTGCATATTTATATTTGTCCCACATTAAATGATGCAACAACCCTAAAATAATGGTGGACTGCAGTGAGTTAAAACTCTCCAGTTTTTCAATCTTTTCAACCTCGTTAATTAAAAATTTCTTTGAAAAAATGTTTTCATCCTTTTTTACTACCCTCATTAACGACAGGTACGCATCAAGGCTTTGCGTATTATTACCCAGTAAAAATTCCAATTTGCCAATAGCAGCATACGATTTTACCACTTCAATACCCAATTCAACATGGTTTTCACACTGCTTTAGGGTTTCCTTAATTTTGGTATGCAATAAATTCAATACCTTATTCGCTCCATTTCCCCCAATGGTAACTTCTTCAATCAAAAAATCGGTAAAATAATATGGGCTGCCAGGTGCATGTTTATGTGCCAATGAAATATTTTCAAGCACATTGGTTTCTTTAGTTCCGGCTAAATAGGCATAACATAAAGCCAATTCTTTCTCTTTTGTGCCGAATTTAAGGTATTCTTCTTTGGCCTGTTCAATTAGCGCAATACCCTCTTTGGTTTTACCTGAGTTAAGCAATGCAAAACCAATCTCCCGGTTCAGGTTAGCTTGCTCAAGAATATCAAACTTATCAGTAGCAGCCAAAAAAGGCTCAAGCAATTCAATTGCCAAATCCCAACTATCGGTTGAATTATAAATAGATGCCAGTTTTAATCGTAATTTCAGGTTATCGGCATCCATTTGCGGTTGCATCTTAATTAAGGTTTTCAGCACTTCAGTTTCTTTCTCAATAACAGCCGGATGGGGTGTAGGAAGGTTGCTAATGGTAAGGTTATCGATAACCCCTGACATTTCGGCAAATGAATTATCGGCTTGTTCTAGAATTGCGGCCAGGCGTGCCGATTCGCGCTTCCATTCATCGCTTACCTTAATAGTTGATTTATAAATGCGGTCGTGACAAATGTCGGCCCAAATATGCTCATGGAAAGTACGAACCTGGATTTCAGCTTTTAAACTCTTTAACTTATCAGGAAACGCTACGCCCAAAACTTCCTCTTTTTTAGGCGATAAAATATAATGAATCGAACGATATCCAAACTCACTAATATCCAAACGTGTCTTAACATCGACACTATTTTCCCAATCCACTTCAAAATTTTCTTCAAGAAAATGGCTTATGGCAACCACCTGATCAGAAAAGTGCGTAATAACCCTGGCACCGCATAAATCGGTCATATCAACCATCGGGTTTTTATACTTGTCTTTACGGATAATTTTTTCGGAAAAACTATTCACCGTTTTTGCCCGGGCCTGTACAATACCAAATGGTGCATACATATTAGCGGCTTTTTGCAAAACTTGCTCAAGCTTTTTAGCATACTCCTGGTAAGTTGGGCGCGCTTTTATAAATGTTTCAATATGTTTTTTCTGAATTTCGATTGGAATATTTGGCATAACGAGTAATATTAGAGATTATATGTTTTTTCAATACGTTCTATATTTGTTACAAGCTCATTGAACATATGCTCATTGATATCTTTGGCATAAGGTAAAATACAGGTCCTCGTTTCCGATATATATTTTTTAATAAAATCAAGGTCATTAGAATGGGCTAGTGATGCCACATTGGAGATACGATCGGCCAGTTTTAAAACTTTTGCCATTGGCGAACCTTCATTCATAATGCGAAGTAAAAAATCGTCTTTGGGTTCATTGATGCCATTATTTTGCCTTTTGGTAACTTCTTTTACCAGTTCCAAAACCTGTTTTCCCTCTTTATCGATTTTTACAATTTCATTCTTATCAAAACCAGGCACATCTTCAACCAAATCATGTATTAACGATGCTTTTAACAATACCATATCGGTAAAACCGTACTCCATTAAAATAGCAAAAGTTTCAAGCTGGTGCCTGAACATGGTTCCGTAACCTTTGCGCGGTTTATTTTTTAATTGCAGCGACAGGTTATAATAAGCGCTAAATGAATTATCGGATTGTAAAAACATGATAGATATTAGTTCGGATGTGGATAAAAGTAAAAAAAATTTGAATACAAATTTAGTTTTATCTAATTTGAGAAACAATTGAAAATTTTTCTCATACGCCAGACCAAAATAAGTTATTAATTATTGTT
This sequence comes from Bacteroidales bacterium, assembly GCA_046704385.1. GTDB lineage: Bacteria > Bacteroidota > Bacteroidia > Bacteroidales > SZUA-534 > GH45. The sequence goes on from JBJKSB010000095.1 coordinate 28,981, forward strand.
GCCAATATGAATTTATCGTACCATTTTTATGAAAATTTCGCGCAAATGTTTTTTTGGAGAATTTTGTATAATATTGAATATGAGTAGTTTATAAAAGCGGTACGCTTGTTGATTAAATACCAAATAAAACGATAAAGAAATAAACATGCCACAACAAACCAAAACATTCCGCTTATTTGTAAGCTCAACATTCAGCGACATGAGGGCTGAACGTAGCATTCTGCAAAAAGAAGTATTTCCGAAACTTGAAAAACTTTGTGAAAGTAAAGGCGCTAAATTCCAGGCCGTTGATTTACGCTGGGGCGTTAACGAAGAGTCGCAACTCGACCAAAAAACCATGGATATTTGCCTGGGTGAAATTGCCCGTTGTCAGCGAATTTCTCCAAAACCAAATTTTATTATTCTGTTAGGCGACCGTTATGGCTGGCAGCCCATTCCGGTCAAAATTCCGGCCACCGAAATGGAAGAAATTTTAAATATACTTGACAATAAGGATATTGAAATTTTAGCCAGTTGGTATAAGCTTGACGAAAATGCTGTACCCGGAGAATACGTACTTCAACCCCGCGAAAATGAATACCAGGACTATAACAACTGGGAAAAGATTGAAACGGAAATTAGAATTACATTACGCTCGGCTATTGAAAAATTGAATTTCACAGAAGAGCAAAAAATAAAATACTTTACCTCGGCTACCCACCAGGAAATTATTAACGGGGCACTGAATCCACCTAAAGATATTGCTCACCCCGAAGAACATGTTTTTGCCTATGTGCGAAACATAAATAACCTGCCTGCTGATAGTTCAGCCCGGGGTTTTGTTGATCTGACTGATGGAAAACAGGATAAGTATTGCCAAAATCAATTGAGCCATTTAAAAACGGAATTGAAAGATATATTAAAAGATAATTACTATACCTATAATACCGAATGGGACGATATCAAAGACGGAAAAACGGATTTAAAAAACTTTGCCGACAAGGTTTACAATGATTTGGAAGCCATATTAACCGAACAATCGAAAGAAATAATCAGCAGCGATGAAATTCAACATGAAATAAGATTGCATGACGAATTTAAAATCCGCTTAACGGAAAACTTTGTCGGCCGGCATGATTCCATTAAACAAATAACAGAATATTTGGATGATGCATCAGAGAAAAAAGTACTGTCCATTATCGGCGATTCGGGTTCGGGTAAATCGAGCCTGATGGCACAGGCCATTAAAAATTGTGAAATTAATGGCAAACCCATTTATCGTTTTATTGGTACCAGTTCGCAAACTTCAAATGTATTGTCATTTTTAATTAATATCTGCGGCCAAATTGCCCGGGAATATAACACCACGCTTGAACAGTTGGCTGGCGAAGGCAAAGAAAAAGATATTCATGAGATTAATGGTATCACCGAAATTTTTAAAAAATGCCTGGCTTTATCGTCTGATGAAAAACCGTTGATATTGTTTATTGATGCTTTGGATCAGTTTTCCGATCACGAAGAAGGTAACGCTTTTACATGGATACCAACTGAATTACCCGATCATTCAAAAATGATAGTTTCAGCTTTACCAATACTGGAATCGAAATTACAGGATACTAAAACTTTTCAACTCCCCATATTGCCAGCCAATGATGCCGAACAAATTTTAGAGCGCTGGTTAGCCGTAAATAAAAGAAAATTAACCACAGATCAAAGCAAGGAGATACTGGATAAATTCAATGAAAATGGCTTACCTATTTACCTGAAACTGGCTTTTGAACGATCGAAGCACTGGCATTCATACGATAAAGACACCAACGTAAGTACCAATGTAAAAGGCATTATTAATAATTTTTTCGAGTTTTTGGAGAAAGAACATACCGAAGAATTTGTACGAAACACCGTTTGCTATATGCTTAGCGGAAGGTACCAGGGACTAACCGAGAATGAAATTCTTGAAATACTGGTATTTGACAAGGAATACTGGAAAATATTTTTAAGTAAAACCCACCCCGACCACCGAAAAGAACTGGAAGGAGTAACAAAAATTCCTATTGTAGTCTGGTCGCGCCTTTACCTTGATTTAGAACCCTTTTTAACCGAGCGCGATGCTCATGGAATACCTATTATTACCTTTTTCCACAGACAATTTGTTGAGGTATTGAGGGAAAGGTATGGACTGGATTAAATAAGTAGATATAATTATGAATTCAGTTGCTAAAAAATATCATGAAAATATTGCTAAATATTATATGAGCAGACCTCTTTATTTGGATAATAAAGAGGAAAAAGAACCTAATGTTAGAAAGTTGGTTGAGCAGCCTTTACAACAAACCAAAGCTGAGATGTGGAATGAAGTAACAGAAACACTTTGTGATGTTTTTTTTATTGAAGGCAGGGCAAATACTGATCTATTAAATGAAATGCAGTCTGATTATAAGAAGGTACTTGATTTAATACCGGAAGGTAAAAATAAAAAATGTGTAAAAGACTATAATCAAACTTTTCTACTTAAAAAACATTTGTTAAGAGAGTATCCAGCACTTACTTTCCAAACCCTTTACAACGAACTGCAGTGGAAAATAGGAAAAACAAAAGAACTTGCAGAAGAATCGAGAAAGAGCTTTTTAAAACATGGGAAAAGGTTTCTGCACCAGTACCGTGTACCTGAAATAAAAATGTCACAACTTATTATGACTCTCACCGGACATAATTGCCAGATAAGATCCTGCGCCTTCAGCCCTGACGGGAAAAAAATTATTTCTGCAGGTGGGGACGGTGACTATTCTTTTGGTGGACGTAGATCAGGAGAATTAAAAATATGGGACGCAGAAACAGGTGATGAAATAATGGCTCTCACAGGACATAGTAAATCCGTAAACTCCTGCGCCTTTAGTCCTGACGGAACAAAAATTGTATCTGGAAGTACTGATGAAACTCTTAAAATATGGGACGCAGAAACAGGGGAAGAGATAACTACTCTCACCGGGCATGGTCACACAGTAAAATCCTGCGCCTTCAGCCCTGACGGGAAAATGATAGTATCCGCAAGTTTTGATAATACCCTTAAAATATGGGACGCAGAAACAGGTGATGAAATAATGGATCTAACCAGTCATAGCTACTATATAAACTTCTGCACCTTCAGCCCAGATGGAACAAAAATTTTATCTGGAAGTGCTGATAAAACCCTTAAAATCTGGGATGCAGAAACAGGACATGAAATAACAACGCTCACCGGGCATTCTTGGGAAGTAAAATCCTGCACCTTCAGCTCGGAAGGAAAAATGATTGTATCGGCAAGTTATGATAAAACCCTTAAAATATGGAAAGTCGATACAGGGGATGAAATAACTACTCTTACCGGACATAGTGAATCTGTAAATTCCTGCGCGGTCAGCCCGGACGGAAAAAAAATTGTATCAGCAAGTACTGATAATACCCTTAAAATATGGGATGCAGCTACAGGGGATGAAATAACAGCTCTCACCGGGCATCATAAAACGGTAAACTCCTGCGCCTTTAGCCCTGACGGAACAAAAATTTTATCTGGAAGTTCTGATGAAACACTTAATATATGGGACGCAGAAACAAGTGATGAAATAACTTATCTCACCGGCCACAGTAATAGGGTAAACTCCTGCACATTTAGCCCGAATGGAAAAAAGATTGTATCTGCAAGTGACGATAAAACCCTTAAAATTTGGGACAGAGAAACAGGTTATGAAATGACAACTCTTATCGAACATCGTTATAGCTTAAATTTCTGTGCGTTTAGTCCAGACGGAAAAAAGATTGTATCTGCAAGTATGGAAAGCACCATTCAAATCTGGAATGCAGAAACAGGGAATGAAATAACTACTCTCTCCGGGCATAGTAGCGAAGTAACCTCCTGCGTCTTCAGTCCGGATGGGAAAAAAATTGTTTCTGCAAGTATGGATTACACTCTTAAAATCTGGAACGCAGATGCCGGGGAGAAAATAACTGTTCTCACTGGGCATCATAGAGCGGTGCACTCCTGCGCGTTTAGCCCAGACGGAAAAAAGATTGTATCCGCAAGTCAGGATAAAACTCTTAAGATATGGAGCGCAGAAACAGGTAATGAAGTAACTTGTCTCACAGGGCATAGTGAACGTATAACCTCTTGTGCCTTCAGCCCGGACGGAAAAAAGATTGTATCTGCAAGTATAGATAAATCCCTTAAAATATGGGATGCAGATACTGGGGATGAAATAACTACGCTCGCTGGGCATAGGGATTGGGTAACTTCCTGCACCTTCAGCCCGGATGGAAAAAAGATTATATCAGCAAGTTACGATAAAACCCTTAAAATATGGGACGCAGATACAGGAGATGAAATTACTACTCTCAATGTTGAATCAGAAATTTCTACCTGTAGTATCTCTTTGGACGGAACAACCATAGCTTGCGGTGATGTTAGCGGCATTGTTTATTTTTTCAAACTGCTTGGTGCTAATGTAGACATACCTGTTGTAACTGCTGTTAGAATCTGGCTGTCTGGTAATAATAGAAACACCGGAATGTGGGATGAGAATCTAACCCTTCTCTGCCCATTCTGTGCTAATAGATTTATTGTAACAGAAGATATGCCTGGTAAAGAAATAGCTTGCCCGATGTGCTATGGCAAGTTGAGGTTGAATGAATTTGTGGTGGATAATAAGGACGAACCGGAAAACCATACCAATCGATTTATTCATAAGATTCACAATTATTTTTCAGAAATTCAGAATCATATTAAGGCTAATAATCTTAAACATTTGTTTACGATCAATGCCCATACAGACGAGTTGTGGTGCTGTGGATTTATGCGGGGGGATTCGAAAATTGTAACTGGTGGACGATCCATGGAATTGAAAATTTGGGATATTAAAGCAAGAAGCCAATTGGGAACTTTTTCTGATCATCATGGCCATGTATCATATTTTGTAATTCATCCGGATATGGATCATGTTATTTCCAGTGGAGCAGATTGTCTGCGCTTATGGAATACCGAAAATTTTATTGAAGAAGGTTCTTTTTTGGGGCATAGCGATTCAGTACAGAAATGCAGCCTTTCTGCAGATGGAAAGTTCCTTGTTTCTGCAAGCTACGATAAAACACTTCGGCTCTGGGATACTACAACTTCATCTGAGTTATGGAAGTATACTGCCGATACCAAAAGACTCTGGTCCTGCGGATTTTCTCCAGATGGAGAAACCATTGTTGCTGGAAATGAGGAAGGATATTTACTGATAAATAACAGTAGAACTGGAAAACTTAAGTCAAAATTTAAGGCACATACAGACATTGTTACAGTATCAATTTACTCCCCTGATGGAACACTTATTCTTTCAGCTTCCGATGATAGGTACCTAAAACTTTGGGATTCTAAAACAGAAAAAATGAAAGGGATGTTATCAGGTCATAGTGGAATGGTTGAAGACTGTGTATTCTCTCACGATGGCAGTTTTATTGTATCTGTTTGTAGTGATGGTAAGCTCATAATATGGGATAGTCAAAGCGGTACAATAATAGCAAGTGCACAAATAAAGAATGCACTTGGATCTTGTGCTGTAAGTTTTGATGATAAGTACATTGCCTGCGGTGATGAAACTGGCAAATTGCATGTATTTGAAAGAGACGAATTAGCTTAAAACATGAAATATATACTTTACTTGGAAAACCCGATGGATATATTCAAGACAGGCAGGGTAACAAACATACAGCCTGGCAAAAAAATGGTTTAATAATATCTGCTGATAACGATCCAATGTTAAATTGGTACATTATAGAAATATACGATCGAAAATCTTCAAATTTATTATAACAAACTGTAAGCTGCATTCATAACAATCCAATCATCCTGGAATCCAACATATGGAATATCATCATGAATCAAATCTTCTTCATCTAAAAAGTATGTAAGTGCCCACTTGGCTATTTCTGATTTGTTTGTTTTTAACTCAACCAATAAAATCTCAGCCAGTTTTATTATTTCCTCAACAATATCCTGGTAATGTTTTTCTTGTTTGAATTCAGCAAATAGTCTTTCAATTTCTTCAATTTCCATTGGATAGCCAAGAAGTGTTTTTAAGGTCTCCAAATATTTATGCGGATCATTGTTTAGTCCTGCATATAGAATTCCATTAAGAAAAGCTGTAATATTTTCTTCATCCTGATCTGATTGCATAATACCACAATAACTGTAAAATGCATTTTGATCAACAATATATTCGTTATCATAATTTTTTAACCTAAGTACCTCCTGAATATAATCAGAATGGTCGAATGCAATCATTTTTTCTACAAGCTTTATCTTATCTTTTTTTGAAATAAACTCAATATTTTGGTTTGTAAGTAATTTTTCATGCAGCTCCTCAACATTTATAAAATCCGAGATCCGGTTTTTAAGTGCATATAATAAAATTATATCAGCATAAAAGTAGGCATGTAATCCAATTGATTTTATTTCTGCCAGGATATTGTCTGTTATTCCTGAGTTAAAAAAACAAAGGTTTTCACCTATTTGAAAAATGTGATTCAAATCAATTCGGTAACATGTAAATGCATCTTCCCGTGTAAAGCTTTTTTGAATATTGTTTCCAAGAATTTTTTGCCCTAGTATGGCAATTCCTTCATTTCTGAATATTCTTAGGAAAGAAAAAAATACCTGCTGAACATTCAATAATTCTTTTGATATTTTTGAATTGGTATTTATTAACGAATTATATTGTGTTTCATACACTTGAATATTATTTTGCTTATTTAGGTCTATATCGCGTGCAAGAATTTCCTGATCTAAAGCATGTATCAATTCATGGATAATTGTGTTTTTTACATTAATTGTATTGGTATCTGTCTTATCAAGCTGATCAAGGCATAAACCAACAATTGAAGGATAATATATGGAAAATCGCAGTTCATTTTTCGTACTTAATTCCGGTAAAAAACATGCAAGCGTATTTTCATCATTTTCACTAACCTGCTCAAGGCTAAATGTTAACTTATCGGCTCTTGTTTTGTTAAATAAATCCTGCAATAATACTACCTGCTCATCTATTATATTAGTTAATTGATGCAATATAGTCCCAAAATCAGGTTCCTCCGGATAATTCCTAAAATCGAAGGCTATGAGCTGATCAACTGTTGCATTATTTGTTAGTGTTATTTCCATATTGATTTCTTAACTGTCACCTTTTTGCTTAGTTAGTAAAGTGATAGTGCTATTTTTATTAACGATATGTAATTTTATGCTACTCTTTATAAATCCCATCCTTGTCTTTACCATAGTTGCCTTTAGGAGTCTCAACTTCTATAAAATAAAGCCCCTTGGTAACAGTTTTGTTTTTAAAAATTCTTTAGCCCTTTCTGCAATTGGACCCGTATAAACCTCATAGGTATTTGGCCCACTTTGGTCGGTACTTTGATAAACAACTTCACTCAAATCAACTGAAGATTCTGATACTTTATTTTGTTTCTATTCAGCTATTCGTTCAAATGAGTTTAGATACCTAATTTATACATATTTACTTAATTCACATAAAAACCAGCAATTTTTTTGAACGTTATGGTTTTTGCCTGGTTTTTAATTTGTTATATTGCCTTGCTCAATTTTACCTCTTAAATTCAACGCTGTAAAATACAATTATGAATAAACCAATATTTTCTGTTGAAGGTACATCATTATCACCATCTGTTTTTCTGGATGCTAAAAATGGTATCATTATAATTTCGGGTATCGTATCTCTCGAAAACACTGATGAATTTTTCGACCCCATACTGCGCTTTATTGACAATCATTTCGATGAATCGGATTCAATTCTCTGTGAAGTGAAACTTACATATTTTAACTCGTCTGGCTCAAAAAAGATATTAGAAATTTTCAGAAAACTTGATGAATATTTCAAAAAAGGCAAAGAAGTTTTAAGTAAATGGTATTATCAGGAAGATGATGAAGAAGTAATGAATGAAGGTGAGTATCTACAAGAGTTAGTACGATTCCCAGTTGAATTGTTTGAAATTAACGAAAATTAATTACAACTTATTTAAACTTAAGCAGCACTCCGTTTCTTAATCCCAAAACAAACCCGTTGTCTTTCTTTGTTATTGCAGTAACAATCTCTTCTAAAGGATACACTGCAAGACATTTGCCACTTACGATATCCCATTTTGTCATGGCATTATCCTGAATATAATTGTTATTGATCCTTGGATCTGCATAATAATTACCAGGAATACTAATAAAACTTTCCTCACCATGAAGTTCAATATACTTGACACTGCTGTTATGCGCTGATATCTCAATAAGTATTTGGGAAAGGTCTTGTGACCATATCTGAATCAAACCATTCTCTGTTCCAACAATAATTCGCTTATATCTTTCATCAACAGCCAAAACAGTAAATTCAATATTTTTATCCTGCTTTCGAACCTTTATTTCAGCTGTGGCAGGATTAAAAAGCACCAAATTTCCGCTAACATCTCCAAAACAAACATGGTTTCCAATACGAAGTAAATTAGTAGTAATTCTTTCAGGATGTGAATAATGCTGATCGAATTTCAGGTTCTCCAAATTAAAATAAACAAACTCATCTGTGAATGTATAAATCATATATCCGGAAGCAATGTTCCCAATATGCGTGATCTTTTGTTTGAACAGGTTTTGCTCAAATACTTTTTGACCTTCTTTTAGTACCACAAGATTCCCTTTCCAATCCCCTAACAAACAAGTACCTGTGTCATCCTTGCAGAAAGCAGTAACCATTTGTGTATGCCTGTAAAATTCTTTCCAGCTATGAGATATCAGGTGATACTCAAAAACACTTCCATCCTGGGAACATAGGTACAAGGCATCCTGAGTTAATTCGGAATGCTGAACAGCTAATTTCTCTTTTATAATGTTCTGTTTCCCAATTTCTAAATCAAACTCAATCAAACTCTTTCTGTTCAATACCAGGTAACTAATCTTGTTCGAAATTGGGATTATTCTTGAAACCGCCAGTGAAGACCAGCCTGAATCAACTATCCCTTTGCTTCTGAAGACATCCCAAATTTTAATCTGATAATCAGAATTCCATCCGCCACCGGTTACTATTGTTGAAAGATCGCTTGTTCCGGCAATTCTCCGTGTAATCCTCGAATGTCCTTCAAAAGTTTTTAATAAAGTTCCTGTTTTAAAGTCCCATACTTTTAAGTACTTATCTTTTCCTGATGTCACCAATATTTTATCAGCAGCATCCAGGAATAAATCATAGGTTATCGTACCATGGCCTTCAATTGTATACAATTGATTATCATTCACAATGTCCCAAATCTCTGTTGTTTTATCATTACCTCCACCAATAACCAGTTCTTTGCAGGATTTAGAAAGCATAACAACCCTAAATTCACCTTTATTAAATGATTTGCTGAACACTAAAGAATCGAACTCAACATTCCAGACTTCAACAAGATTCTCGCCTGTAACAAGAGCGATCATATTGCCATCAGCCGAAAGATCACAACCCAGTACTTTGCTTGCATATTGCCTTTCAAAAACTATTTCCCGTGTACGGAGATCCCATAATAATACTTTGCCATCGCTTCCGCAGGACACCAAAAACTTGTTGTCACCGCTAAGTTTGATTTTACGAACTCTTTCGGTATGATTTTCAAGCTTTAACAAAAGCAACTCTAAATTCTCATCATAAACAAGCACTGCAAAATCTTCCGGAAGTCCGGCCACAGCAACAAAACTTCCATCAGAAGCAATGGTTACCGATTCGGGAGTTTTATTATACTTAACCGTCCTTATGCACTCACCATTCTTTAAATTCCAAAGTTTAACCGTATTATCAAAACTCGCCGATACTAATTTCTTTCCATCTGAAGTTAATGATAAATCAGCGATCCCGAGTTTATGTTCATACAAGGTCTTGTTCACGGCCGGGAACAGATCATAGGTATCCCTGAAAGAATCATCTAAGACCAGGCTATCCTCTGATAATTTAAAATCAGCACCATTATAAACAACATCGTTTATGCCCTGGTTATAAACCTGTTGCCTGAAAAACCCGGAAACATCACCGTATAATTGTAAAAATTCTGCATTTCTGAATACAAACTCTTTAACGATCCGGACCTTTTTATCCATATTAATATCTCTATGAAAAGTACTGATTTCCTTCTGCCGCATATGCTCATCCCAAAATGATAAACCCGAACCAGAAGTTCCGTTAACCTCATCCGAATCAAGTAATTTGTAATCTTCAAGTAATCCATAAATTCCCTGCACTGAACAGCGTTTTTCTAAAAAATCAAAATCGGTTAGTAGCTTTTTTAGATTTTCTTTTTTGTCAGAATAATACATGTGCTTCGGAAGATAATACAAGAGATAATCCGATATCTCCTTTTGTTCCCATTGTCTCTCCAAACTTTGTAGTATCCTTGAATGCCCTTCCACTAAATCACATAAATACGGATGATCCTGATAACCATATGCGGTAAGCCAATCGGCTATCGATTTATGAAAACTTGAATAGGTTCCGTCTTTCTCAGGAAAAAACTCATTGATTTTCGCTAAGCTTTGCTTCACTTCCAGCTCCGAAATTCCGAGATAATCACATATCTTTCGGGCATCCAATGCATCATAAGCTGCAAGAATAACCTGAAGGATTGGACGAATCTCATTAAATGATGGTTTGTCAGGATATAAACGCATAAAATTTGAAAGATACATACCTCCCAAACCTGGTGGCATACTGTTCAATTCTTCAATTTGTATATTTCCGGAGATAATACTTTGAACAACCGTTTTAACATAAAGAAAGATTCCTTCCGAACGATCAGCAATTTCTTTAGCAACTTCATTAAGCCTGTCATTTGTATAAACATCACCGGAATACTGCTGTAACATGACAAGTGCGTAATCTTTTATATCCTTCCTATTATCTGTTCTATTAACTTCTATCTCATAAGGCTTGTAGAAATCAAATAAGGATAAAATGCTGATTACTTTTCGGGATGTTATCACAAGCTTTATCCAACCTGGCAGTTCATCCAGCCATTCATGCAATAGTTTTACAATATTATTGCTACCATAATACAGTGCCTCATCCAACCCGTCAATAATAATAATATGATCGTTATCAACACTAATTTTCGACAGAGGTTCAATAAGCAATAATTTGAACATACTGCTGGTATCAAGCGAAGTAATTGATTCAATATTTAGATGCGATATTACCTCGCGATATGGCTCTATCTGTGTGGCAAGTTGTGCTGCTATTGACTGTATAAAGCGCTCAGGAACCAAGCTTATTTCATACTTTGATATACAAAAGTGATAAGCTGCAACATGAGGAAATATGTGTATCAGCTTAGCCATTAAAGCAGTCTTTCCTGTTCCCGGATTTCCGGTGATGAACATTAACCTGCTGCTCTTTTCTTTTAACCAATGTTCAATATCCTTAATAAGCCATGTCCTGCCAATAAAATCTTTAACATGTTTATAGATATCAAGCTTAAAGTCAATGGGACGAAGTGAGGCAAAAATATTGGCAAAAGTCCCTTCAACCTTTACTTCCTCTGATTGAAACAGGTTTCCAATTTTTTCTAGTATAGCCTGGTAATTAACCGGATTATTCCAATCCTGAAAATCGAGCCAATCCAGCCGATAAATTCCTAAAGGTGGCCTGCAATTGATAACCATCAAAGGAATAATCTTTCGACTGTTATATCGGGCCATACTTATCTCATCAAGACACACTCCGTCGGGTCTCCGCACTGCATGGGGCGATAAAAGTGAAATAAAAATATCGGATTCAAGAATTGCATTTTCAATCTGCTCCTCCCAGGACTTTCCTGTTTTTATTTGCTCTTTATCTATCCAAACTTCATGTCCTCGCTTCGTTAAATCTTCAGCAAGTTTGTGAGCCGGCAGCTCTGCATCTTTTCGTCCATAGCTAATAAAAATTCGCTTGGGGTTTTCAGTTTTTCCTGATCGATCATTAAATTCAACGATACTCCTGGATTCCTCATAGTCTTTGGAATCATCCACCTCATCATCCTCCTGCTCAATATATATCAGCCCAACACCTTTCTTGTCATCTGCAATGTCATTAAAAATCAACTCTTCCCTGACTTTCTTAAAAAGTACCTCATCACCATCCAATAAGTCAATTAAACTGGAGTTCGTAGCCTTTTTTTTATTTTTTAAAAAATCAGTAACAATTTTTACGGCATCATCGAAATTCATTGGATTAGTTTTGCGTGTAAAGCATAAAGATAATTTAATATACAGATTTTCTCACAAAAAATAATTAGAAGCAAAACAACTGGAATTCTTTTTTAGAATCTGTGCTTTAAACTTTATAACAAAACGGCATTTTAGTCTTCCATTCCTCTTCACTAATTCCAATAAATTTGAACAATAAACTGGTTAACAAACTATAATCTTCGCCTACTTCCAGCATATCAGTGTCATCCTCTTCGTAATACCATTCCACATGTGCATTTTTTATATTACTTGTGGCTTTTAAAATATCCAAAATACCTTTACTGCTGCTGGTACAAGCAATATTCAGGTACATTTTTAAAACAGTTTGTTCTTTCGGGTTTTTAGCATATTCCTTAATCCAATCAACTATGGGCCATAAAGTTTTTTTAACATCAATGGCACAAAAATTTCCGGCAAATTCCAAAACCCCGGTTTGGCAGTTAAAATCAATTTGGGGCGTATCCCGTGTTCCTTCCATTCGTAAATTTTCCATAACCAGAATTCTAGTTTAATAAATACAAATGGTATGCTCTTAAAAGTCTCTTGATCTTCATTACTTCTGGTTTTTAAATTAGTTTTTTTATTTCGATAGTATTCACCATATCTTCAAAAAGTGGTGATACGTTGTGCATTATTTCCAGCATTTCGGTTTCATGATAACGGTTATCAAAATATACCGGGAAAAACACATGAAGTTCCTCGACCTGTCCATCAGGGTTGGTATTGGTATTTATAACATACCGTTTTTCAATAACCCTCATATTTTTCTTGCCAGATGGATACGTGTAAGTGAGAGCAAAATGACTGCTATTTTTAAAATGAAATAAATGCAGCCCCAGTTTAAAGTACTTGTATTGCTTCATCCATTTTTCGGCGTATCCCCGGTAATGATTATATAATTCCCGGTCATCATTCGATGTGATATTAAAACTGGCATTTTCGGGCAATACTTCCGACTTACCAAAATAATAGGCAAACATGTAAGTTTCAATAAACGAACTTTCAGTCAACCCTTCCAGTTGATAAGCCCCAATTAATGATTTCTCTTTTCCGTAAAAACGCTCCTGTTTTATGGCATTGCTGGCATACAAACTCATATTCACAGTAATTTCGTCGTTTTGCATCGTAATGGCCTTTTCATTTAAATCAGCTTCAAACAACTGCAATTCAGTATTTAAACATGTTTGAATAAAATCAAACAGCTTGTTATAATCACCTGCAAATTCAAACGATAATCGATCATTATCAAGTAACGGAAATTTTGTTCCAACATTTTCAATATTTCCTGTTCTAACTTGGTAAAGATGCATCTCAATGCGCTTGTGCTTTTTCTCAATCATCCGCATCTCAAAGTTGCAATGCTCCGAATCGAACCAATCCTGGTTTGTAAAAATTAGCGCACTGTTCGATCGTTCAATCCCTTCCTCAATCTCATTCTGAAAATCCTCATAATTAACCAGTAAAATATTCCATTCGGCAAACCAAACTTTTAAGCCATTGGCTTTTAAAACATCCACTACCCTGCGCACTATATTGGCATCTTTGCTTTTATAGCTAATAAAAACATCGTACACATCTTGCCGGGTTTTAAAAAACAAGCAGCTGTTCATCGCATTTTTTTTCAGATATTTTATTTGCCCCTTGCTGAATAAAATGGAAATTAATACTGCCGATGTGCCTGGCAACGGATTTAGTCCGGCTTTAAAATCGTGTATGGCCCACCAAATCATTAAAGCCAGAAAAATTAGAAAGGAATTGAAAGCTCCTTTGTTTTTTTTATCGATAAGATAACGGGCCAGTATAGATGCGTTTGTAATTCCCCATAATGCCGCTAAAATTAATTTCCAAATTTTTACACTATGCGGATCATTAATAATGGCGTGGTAAAACTCTTTTAATAATTCCATGCAACTTATTTTAGGTGGTTATTTTGGTATTTAGCAATAAGATAGGGCTAAGTTAAAAAATATATATTCAATACGAAATTCTTCATACCAACCATTCCATTTTCACGCAATTTTCGTGTAACTTAAAATTCTATTTAATTGTATTTAATTGATATATAGTTCGATACAAGAATGGTACAGAATTTGGCTTATAAGTCAGGAGTCATTGATATGATTATTTAAACTTAAAACGTTGTAGCCATGAATTCAGACAATGTAGATGAACTTAAAAAGAAACTGGGTGATATTATCGACCAGGGCTTTCAAGCTGACAGGAAACATTTAAAAAGTGACATGTGTGCACAGTTTACCGATTATCGCGAATGGATAAGGGAATATGTAATAAATGCCTATGATGCCAAAGCTGGTTTTTGCAAAGTAACGGGTGAACAAACTGATAATATTATAACCATATCAGTTATTGATAACGGTATCGGGATGAACAAACAGCAACTAAAAAATTTTTTTATGCTTTATCGGTCAAACAAAGACGGGAACGAACAAAATGCTATTGGTATGCATGGTATTGGTAAGCTAAGTGTTGCAGCCATACCCGGGTTTAAAAAATTTGCCCTTACTACTTCAAATGGTATAGAAAGCTGGCAAACCGAAACCGATAATTTATTGGATGACAAGCCCATTGTAATTAATCAGCTTAAACAGGTTCGCCCACAAGGTACCAGGTTCGATATCAGTTTTGAGAGTAATTCTCATTTAGCGGCCGAAATACGAAATCTATCCAACGTTCTAAAACGTTATGTTCGCTATATACCAATGGATATCATTGTTAAGATACCGGTGGAGGAAAACGTTCCGGAGCATCCCATAACAATTAATGAAAGCTGGGCTGGCGGATTAGGCGACTTTGCAAAAACCTACAAATTTACGCATCGGAATAAAAATTACGAGCTAGTTCTTAGTATCGGATCATCGGTTCATGATATATATCAGAAAAGGGTTTTTATTACCAATAAATACAATTTGCTGAACCAGGATTATAAATCGTCGAACAGTATTCCGTTTATAAATGTTAAGCTGGAAAGTGCTGATTTTGAACTTCCTTTTGGCCGTCATTGTATAAGCAATGAAAGCGATTTTCCCTTTATTGCCGAACAAATACAGGATAAATACCTGCCCGATTACTATTTACACCTGGCAATGCTCACTGAAAGAGAAATCGCTGAAGAGGTCCGGTTTAATAAAAACCGTTTTCATGAATTAACGATAGCATTAATTAACAACATCACCGATTATAGTAAACCCTGGTTCACGATGCCTGTTTTCAGGTTGTATCCAAATAAATACATTTCTGTAAAGCAAGTACATGATTTTATGTACCGAAAGCTTACTGTTTATTTAGAAGATAACCAGGCCTCGGGCATTGATTATGCCGTATTTAACAGTCCGGTTATCCTTCAAAATCAAGCACCGGGAGGACTTAAACTGATTAAAGATTTGCTGGGCAACAAACTTATCAATCTTTCACTTAACGATGTTATTATTGAAGCGCCCTCAAATAACAACCTAAGCGATTTGGAAAAGGAATTTGAAAAATCGTTGTTTTTTGATCCCGATGCCTTGCGCCTGATAGATACAAGAAATGGCAAATCTGACACCAAAATAAGTTCAAATAATGAATCGCATAAAGCTAAATATCAACGTGTTGTTGACGAAATAAACGAAGCATCGCAGGTACTTAAATCGGTAAGCTGGCGATTGAGCCATTTAGTGGGCAAAGATGGGGTTACACCGTGCACCACCCATAAATATATGATTAGTAACAGTACAGTTATACTTAACCTTAACCACCCCGAAATTAAACAAATGCTCGATTTATTTAAATATGCGCCCTCGTTGGCCAGTCACTGGGTAATGGCAATATGCATAACCGAAAGCAATGAAATTCTTTCGCATTACCCCTATGATTCAAAAGAAGACTTACTGCTAATTGATGCCATGATTAAGTTGACTTTTGGTGTCAATAAAGAAAAAGCTGACCGAAAAAAATACGAAAACTTTATGAACCTTTTAGGCCAGCATTTTAACCGATCAGATCAGTATAATTTGGGATTGAATTGATATCACAAATCCCTCTCTTCAGCCAGCTGGTGGATTCTGCCCCAAGGAAGAATTTACTCCGATAACGCGGGGAAGTCTTCCCCTGGGGTCATAGCCCCCGCCCTTTGCGGGGCAGGCTGTCAAACTAAGATTTAATTTAGATCAAAAAGATTAGTTGAGGGAAGGGGGAACAACTCACTAAATACTTTATAGGATAAACTTGAAAATAATTTTATTTATTGAACTGTAAAGACGCACAGCCATGCGTCTCAACGAAACTGCAATTACAAAATTGATTTACAAACAATAAAATACACGCAATCATGAAAAACGCACTTGATTACATAAGCAATTTTACCTTACCAAATGGCCTTGATATTGAAATTGACCAAGGTTGGAAAAAACTTATCAGCCGCCAGTTTGGTGGTCAAATCGGACGAGGATTCAATGAATTAATCCAGAACTTAATCGACAGTTATCCTTTGGGAATTCCTTTTGAAAAAAGAAAAGGTCAAATTATAACATCAGGAAAATCAATTGCCATTATCGACTATGGCGAAGGACTGGATAGTGAGCGAATTAATCTGTTGCTTACTCTTGGTGGCACCGATAAGGCCGATAATAATGGCAAAATTGGCCAGTTTGGTATCGGGTTTTATTCAATTTTTGACCCCAGGTTGGAAACAAAAAAAGTTGAGGTCACAACCTTATGCGAAGGTCAGGTGGTAAAAATAAATTTTGCGGTGACCAATCCCGAAAAAAGACCTCATATTTCGGCCGAAGTTTTAAATACAAAAACCGACTTTAGCACAAAAATCGAAATATTTTTCAATTATAGTAATTCTGTTGACCTATGTCTCGACAACGCCCGTCAGTATCTTTGGTATTACCCATGCCGGGTAAAAATTGACAATGAAAAGCTTACTTCAATTTGGAGTACTTCAAAAAAGCACAACGACACAATTTTTCAGACTGAAAAAACGCACGGCATCATTAAAGAAAACAGCCGCACATACTATGGCAACAAAGTTGATATTTTGTGTAAATACGAGTACATTATGAGTACTTCGTTCGATACTTTTTTCAAAGGCAGCCACAACACCCGAAACGACTTAATCGACTACCGAAGCAAAGGAATGCCTTATATTAAAGATTTTGAACTTGTTGTAAACAATAACAATCTTGGCCTGACCATAAGCCGCGATGGTTTTTATATAGATTCGGCTTTTACTGATATGGTCAATGATGTTATCCATGTAATGGTTGAAAAACTAATACATGAGTTAAGTAAAAGCCACGACCCCCAGTTAATTCTGGCCAATCAGTATATTTTTGATTACGAAATCAGCGATTACCTTCTCAACAAGTCGTTTACTGATGAAAGACTATTGAAGCTGACTAAACTACTGGCTGAAGCGAAAGTATATAATATTAGCGGTAAATCGGGCAAGTATTCGCTAAGTGAAATTTATCACATGAAAAGTGAAAACCTACCATTGTTTTATTCAGAAAAAAAAGAAAACCTTCGATGGTTGGGCGGTGAATTCAAGCACGATTTTATTGTTTTGCCGGAAGAATGCCTTGAACACAACAATTTCGATGAGTTTTACAAACGTATTTTTAAAAATGCTTTTGATGATGTTGTAAATTTGGATACCATTGCTAATAATCATTCAAAAATAGCAGAACTGGTTGAGCGCGACATTATTGAGCAATCAGCCTTAACGCCTAAATTCCAGATTATTGAATATTTAAGACTGTCGGACAAACAAAAGATTTTTGCCAGGGAAATAGAAGAACTTGTTAGTGAAGAGGCCATCAGGTATATTTTTTCGGATACTATAAGAATGCCCATCGATAATATCAAAACCGCCTTTTTTGCCATGGATGATGAAAAATGCCACGTGCCTACCGGCTTATTTACAAACAATGGTATGCCTATTGATCACAAAATTATTTCGAACTATTTTGAGTTTAAAAAACCAGTAAATGTTACGAATGAACATAAGCCAAAGCATTTTAACAAAAATAAAACTGAAATTATGCTTGGCATTAGTATCGAAAATCCTCTTATACAACTTTTAATAAACAGTATCGACAAAAACCGGATGTATTATGCTTTAACCTACATAACCAATGAATTGGCTATTTGTCAGAAAAAGCTTGTTCCCAATTCAGATTTTTCATCATGGGAAAAGAAGATTCTTTCGTCGAAAATGAGAAAGGTATTTATTGAAGATATCCTACGGAAAAATGCGAGAGAAGAACGGTCTTAAAACTAAATTAGTGTCGTGTCAAGCTTCAGGTTTCGGGTTGTTATTCGAATTTGTGTATATTTATTAGATATCAGGTTAAATAATTCAAAGAACCTATGTTAAAAAATAAAAAATGTTAAATTGCTTTTCAAACCGATTATCTGAAATTGAATTAAAATGAATAAACCAACTTCAAAACCAATGTTCAAATATAAGAGCATGGTAATGAAAGAATTAATACTTGAGATAAATGATTATGCCGCCCAAAAATATCCCTGCATTTTTTTGGGCGATACGGGTGTTGGAAAAGAATTTGCAGCACTTAAATACTACGAAATTATAAAGGAACATAACCACTTGACAGGTCATTTTATTTCGCATAATTGTGCTGGTTTAAGTAACGAAATGGCTGTTAGCGAACTGTTTGGTCATAAAAAAGGCGCTTTTACCGGTGCTACTCAAAATAAGGACGGACTTTTTAAGGAAGCTAAAGGCGGTGTTTTATTCCTTGATGAAATTGGTGAATTATCTGGTGAAGTACAAGCCATGTTGCTACGGGCTGTTGATTTAGGTATACAGGAGGCCAGGCCATTGGGTGGTGATAAAAACGACACCTATTCAACCGCTGATATATTAATACTAACAGCAACCGACAAACCATTTAAGATTCAGGAACCGCTACTGAACCGTTTGGGTGCACAGCTGGAAATACCCAGCCTCGATGATCGCAAAGAGGATGTACCAGGCGCTATTTATTTTAATACCCAATATGCGCTGGCCAAAAGAATTGATAGAACCAATGTGATCAATAAAATTTTCAGAACTGAAATTGATAATTTAAATATTAATAATAGTGCATTTGTAAATCTTGATGAAGTAAAAACCATTGCAAAACTTGCATCTGAAAAATTAAGCCTTATTGTATGGGAACGCAGTTGGCCTGGCAACTTCAGGGCTTTAAGAATTGCTATTGATACTTCAATTATCAGGGCTAAAAGTTTTGAAAGCCCCGAAAGTTTTGTCGCAGATATAGAAAAATATTTTGTTCAGAATCTCGATAAATATTCAAAACCACAAAATAGTATTAAAAGTACATTGCCGCAAAGCATAAATATTAATTCTGATTTGAATAGTGAATACCATCAAAAAATTAATGAGGCAATGCCCCGAATTGAGCCCATTGAAAAACGCAGAATTGCTTTATTTTTAACTGAAAATGAAGATTCGGTTTTTACACGGTTAGATTTTGAAAAAGCCATTAAACTTAAAACACGTACAGCCCAAAACCGGATAAAACAATTAATTTTATCAGATATTATTGAGGCTGAAGGTAAACGAAACGATTGTTTTAAGTTGGTTAAAGCAGAAAAAGCTGAGCTATTTCAATCAAATGATTTATCGTTTTTAAGCTTACCTCCTGACTTGCCGTTTTTAGAAGGCAGGAACAATGAAGTTAGCGAAGTACTTGAATTAATACCGAATGTTAAGGCTTTATATATTTCAGGCAGGAAAGGTATTGGCAAAACATTGTTTTTGCAAACCATAGCCAGTAAATTAGCAACAAAGATGCCTGTATTTTTTTACCCTATTGGCTTAAAGGGAATTAGAAATTTAATTTCAATTTTAACCTGTGAATTAAGCAAAAGGGGGATTGCAAATCTCAATGAAACTTTAAGCAATAATCCGGATATTAAGTTACTTATTGCCTCAATGTCAGGTTATATGGAACAGCTATTAGGTAAAGATCCATCTCCTCTTTTGTTTATTGATAATTTGCCTGATTACAACCATAGCTTTGATATTGAGGTGATTAATGCCATGATGCTATTTTGGCCTGACATTAAATTTGTTTTAGCTGGCAATAAACTAAGCAACGTGTATCAATTTGAAAATAATAATTTAGTTACCGAGTATCATTTAAGTTGATAAACATTGAGCCCCTCTGAAAAATTATAAATTTTCTTTATTCTCCTAGTAAACAATCACGTCAATATGTAACTATTTTAGTTTGCACACGACTTTTGATAATGTGAAAAATTGTGCTGTTAATGGGAATTTTTTTTCCCCATTTTGCGCAAGTTAATAAATAGTTTGTCGTCTGAGTAAAAGGAATAAGGTAGAAAATATCTTTATTTTATCTGGAACAAGCTGTAAATAATGGACTTAGTGTGTAAGTTCCAAATTGAATTTTAAGTAAGAATAATTAATGTTAGAGTAACCTAAATTTATGAATGTGAAGAAAATTCTTTGTGTAGTAATAATGCTGATTTCCCTTAAGGGAATTGCCACAGAAACTGATAAAACAAATTCCAATAAAAAAGGAGATATAACGGGTACCATTATCGATAATGCTGATAAACGTCCGGTTGAATATGCCACCATAGCTTTGTATAAAAAGGATGGCGACCAGTTGGTAACAGGAGGAATATCTGATAGTGAAGGATTTTTCCGATTGAAAAGCAACCCTGAAGGTAATTATTATTTGACTGTAACTTTTATGGGTTATCAAACTCAGACGGTTCCAAGTATTAAAATTACGCCTGATTCCCGTGAGATAGAGCTGAACAAAATATTCCTTGAACGAAACGTTCATGAAATTGAAGGTGTTGATGTGGTTGCCGATCAGGCTTCAGTGCAATATAAAATTGACAGAAAAGTTGTGAATGTAAGTCAACAACTGACTGCAAAATCAGGTACTGCTGTCGATATTCTGGAAAATATACCTTCGGTTAAGGTTGATATTGATGGTAATGTTACACTTCGTGGAAGTAGTTCGTTTACTGTACTT
>JBJKSB010000096.1:0-9816 GCA_046704385.1 Bacteroidales bacterium
GGGAGATGGATAAAAAATTAACCCTTGTATCCTCCCTAACCCTCCTTGAAAAGGAGGAAACAGGCCTATATTACTAATAAATGCCTAAATTATTTTAAGATGAAAACAGCAATCCAAAGCATAGTAACGGCCAGCTCCTTCCTTTATAAAGCCTGCCTGCCTAAGGTAGGGAAGGCGGGGGATGG
Organism: Bacteroidales bacterium; assembly: GCA_046704385.1. Taxonomy (GTDB): domain Bacteria; phylum Bacteroidota; class Bacteroidia; order Bacteroidales; family SZUA-534; genus GH45. The sequence goes on from JBJKSB010000096.1 coordinate 186, forward strand.
ATAAAAATCCCCGCACCTCCACTGCCAACTGAAGACTAAAGACTAAAGACTGCCCACTGTTTACTCTCTGCCTACTGTAGACTGAGAACTGCCAACTGAAAACTGCCGACTGAAAACTGCCGACTGGTCACTAAGCTTGCCGAAGTGGGCGAGGGATGGATAATTTAATTACTCCATGCACCCGCGACTCCCCGGTTTTTTCACACAATAACCAATAACCATTCACTCTCAACAAACAGTATATAAAATACTTATTAACAATAATAGGAGTTGTGATTTTGATTATATACTTTTAAGCCGAAGAACTCCCTGGGGTCTGTCTCAGGGTTCCTTTTTTCTGCTCTGAATTGCTGAAATCTGACTTCCGGCCAGGTTGGGATTCCCGGTATTTTGAGCAAAGGATGATGTAATCCGGATTAAAGGGTTCCTTTATTTATCACTTATAAATAAAGGAAAGTCTCTTAAAAAACAGGTATATACTAAATTAATATAGATTGACCTAAAAATTACGCATATATGAAAATACACTTAATCATAATCGGAACTTTGCTCCTGACTTTAAACGTTTATAGTCAATCTGCAAAGGAACATTACAATAAAGGAAATGATCTGTTTGATAAAAAGGACTTTAAAGGTGCTATAACAGAATACAACAGTTCATTGGCAATTGAATCAAAAAATAAAGATGCCTTTTACAACCGGGGTATAGCCAAATTTAATATTAAAGATTATAAGGGAGCAATAGCTGACTTTGACAGCTTTGTGGAAATTGATCCCCGGTTTGGTACTGTTTATGTATTTAGGGGAGTTGCCAAAGCCGGTATCCAGGATTATGCAGGAGCAATTCTTGATTATAACCAGGCCATTAAAATAGATAATAATAATGCAGAAGCTTATTACAGGCGGGGAGTAGCTAAAGCATTTCTTAAGGACAATAAGAGCGCATTAAAAGATTATAACAAGGCCATTGATTTGAATTTTGTTACATCCGATGTTTATTTTCACCGGGCCATTGTAAAAGCTAACCTTTCCGATTTTAAAGGGGCAATAACTGATTACAACCAATCGATTGACCTGAAATCGAACAATGCCGAAGCATTTATGAACAGGGGAATAGCAAAATTCAATATTCAGGATTATAACGGTGCCATTATGGATTACACCAAAGCCATAGAGCAAAAACCCAAAAATGCTGAAGCCTATTCATACAGGGGGACAGCCAAAACGCTGCTGGAGGATTTTGCAGGTGCCTTGCAGGATTTTAATAAAACCATTGAAACAGAACCAGGCAATCAGGATGCATATTATTACAGAGGGTTGGTAAAGTACAAACTCGAAGACTACTCAAATGCAATACCCGATTATGACAAAGCGATTGAGCTGAACCCTGGTAACGCTGACGCTTATTATAACCGGGCTTTGGCAAAAATGTACCTTAAAGATAATGCATCTGCCATAAACGATTTTACTAAGTCGGTTGAATTGAAACCCAATATTTCGGATGTATATCTTAACCGGGGAGTAGCAGAAGCTGACCTTGGAAAATTTTCGGATGCATTAAAAGACTATAACAAGGTTGTTGATATTAAGCCCGATAATACTACAGTTTATTATTACCGGGGATTGGCAAAAGTCAATCTGGGAGATAATGCGGGTTCAATACCTGATTTTAATAAAGCGATTGGGTATGGCTTTAAAAAAGCCGAAATTTATTTTGAAAGAGGATTGGCAAAATATAAAACCAAAGATTACAAAGGTTCAATATCGGATTTCAATAAAGCTATTGAACTTAAACCAACCGATTCAGAGGCTTATTTTAACAGAGGTATAGCTAATTATGACCTTAAGGAATTTAACCTTTCTATTCAGGATTTTAGTAAATCAATTGAAATAAACCCTAAATATTCATCGGCATTTTACAACAGGGGAAATGCAAAATGTGAAATTAAGGACTATAAAGGTTCAATTCCTGATTATGACAGGGCCATTGAACTGGACCCCGGAAAAACCAACAACTATATTAACCGTGGGTTAGCCAAAATTAAGCTCGACGAAAAGACCAGTGCTTGTTCCGACTTTAAAAAAGGGGCCTCATTAGGTGACAAAAAAGCAGAGAATTATGTAATTCAGTATTGCAGATAATCGTAAGTGAGTTTCGCCGCCCATTCCCTGGTCACTAAGCCTGTCGAAGTGGCGGGGGATGGATAAAAATAAATCACATTGAATCCTGTGAGCGCATTCCCCGTCAGCTTGCTGCGAGGAGCTTCAATCCACCCTAACCCTCCTTTTTCAAGGAGGGAACAGACCTCTGCCAATAGTAAAATATTGTACCATTTTGATGTACCACAGCAATCCAAAACATAGTACCGGCCAGCCCCTTCCTTTCAAAAAGGAAGGCGGGGGATGGATAAAAATCCCCGTACCTCCACTGCCAACTGAAGACTAAAGACTAAAGACTGCCGACTGCCGACTGCCGACTGCCGACTGAGAACTGCCGACTGAGAACTGCCGACTGAGAACTGCCGACTGAGAACTCAACCCCCTACTTCCCAACAAATTACAAATTTTTATCAACAATAATTGCCATTACGGTTTTAACTATGTACTTTAGTTATGTAAACCAGGTTAACCGTTTACTTAAAGTTTATAAGTAATAATGGATAAGTTGATTTATAGACAAGTATGTCTAATTTAAATAGAGAATTATGCAGACAAATTTCAATATATTTAGAATAAACTGTTGGTTAGATGATCTTGATAGTAATAATTTCTCAAACTCAATTGCTTCCCTAATTTATGATTATTTATATTCAAAAGACAACAAAGAAACTTTAGTAAGTGAGATATATACAAATATAAGGGACAACCTATCGATTAATCTTGACGAAGAGTTCTACAATAACCTTATTGAAAGGAATAAGCAACTTGAAAAATATCCCACTGATGATGATGTATTAATAAAATTAATTCCTAATAAATTCAAAGAAATAAACGATAATATCGCAAATAATTCACTTGAATATCATATAAATAGGTTTATATTAAAAAAAGGATATGATGAGGGACTTTCAGAAAAAGTAATTCAACTTCTAGCTAATTCTCTTTATGAGAACATATTGGTGTTTTCAACTGAAAATATTAAAACTATACTTACTGAAAATTGTTCTGAAGAGTTTTCTCAGGTTGAAATAGACGTTTATAATGAATTTATTGATTATGATAATATAGCTAAAAATAATGCTATTTATTCAACTTTCTTAAAAGCGGTTGAGTTTGCTATTTTGACATCAGGTAGAGGTGTAAAGGATATTTCAAAGGATATTTTTAATAACAAGACCTACTATCTTGATACTAATATAATAATTCGTCTTTTGGGGGTTGGAGGAAAAGAGAGACAAACTACTGTTGAAAAACTCCTAGATTCATGTATACATGAAGGAATTAAATTCGAAGTGTCATATTCGACTGAAAAGGAACTAAGAAATAAGTTGGAGGAGAGATGCGAAAATTTAAGGCAAAAAAGCGATTTGCATTCTATTTCTATATTACAAAAATTATCTGAAGAAATTGGTCTTAATCAAGACTTTGAATCACATTATGCAAAATTACGAATATCAGGTAAGGTAAAAAGCATAAATAGTTATGAATTGTACCTAAAAGTTGGATATCAAAAAATTAAAGATAAGTACTCCCTCAAAGGAGAATCTCTAACTTCAAAATTGGATGGATTAAAAATTAACGAGTTAGCCAATGCATTGCATACAGCAAAGAAAGATGAATTTAGCGTTAGATATACTAAGACTGCAGCGAAAATTGATGCAGTAAATGTTCTATATGTTAGGTATTTGCGAGGTAATAATGATTACAACTATAATGATATACGTTCCTTTTATCTAACAACTGATCGAACATTAAATAAGGTTCTTTCAATGAAAGATAAAAAAAATGTACCAGAAACAATCCTTCCTTCTCAGTTATTCTTACTTCATAATTCCTCTATTGAAAAAGATGAAAATGATATAAAACAATTCGTAAAATTCATTAAGAAAAGGACTACTGAGTTCAAATTTAATGGTTCAGAAGTATTAAGATTTGTTGAAGAAATTCGTGATGTAACCTCAGATATTAATGAGCTTACATCAATTTTAAAAGCGTATTCTGACACAAAATATAAAGCCACGCACGAGGAGGTTACAAAATATAATAAGGTTTCTACTTTTAATGAATTTGCCAAAGGTAAAATTGATAAGGAATTGTGGGAAGCAAAAAAAGGAGATACGAAATACAAGGATGCTCTTGATAGAGCAATTCATAGATTAATTAAAAGGTTTAAATTATCAATCAAACTTGCATATGCTACTGAGTTTATTGTTTATATTATAATTGGTTGGGTTGTTAAAATAATTTCAGGAAATGAAAAAATAAGCATCCTTACATCATTTGGTTTGCTAACTATTAGTGTGGGTATAAGTTTTATTTTCAAGGATTCATTTGGAGTTCATAAATTTTTCAAATTGAGGTTATTTAACTTCTTTATTAAGAATTCACATTTTTATAAAACATTTGGAAATGACGAATTATTTTTAATGAAAACTCAGGAAATAATAAACGGGGCATAATAAAGTCTTATCTAATTCAATTACATTTTAGTAATAATTTAGATAGTTTGCCATAAAAGGTTTTCATTGGAGAATGAAAAACGAAACCTCCAATCGCCTATTTTGTATATACTGAATCTTTGGTTACCTTTTAAAATAACCTAATTCTAATTAATAATTCTAAAGAAAGGAGGTGTGAATTAAATGGCTTACACAAAACCTAAAATTTTGGCTCAAAGTACTGTGCAGATGGCAGATTGTCGTCCTAACAGCAGACCAAGTGGAAGACCTTGTGATCCGCCAGGACCACGTGGAGGTAAGTAACTGAAAATTCAATCAGACGACGAGTTATAATTTTATTTCTCGTCGTCTGATTACTAAAAAGACATTTTATGTATTTCAAGCAAAAATCTAATGTTATATTCAGAGACTATGAGTCTTTCGGATATATAACGGACAACAGGAATTTCGGATATAAACAGTTGAATAATAACGAAAATTATATCGGTGATAAAATTTTATCAGAAAGTGGGGCTATATTTTTTTCCATTCTGGGTAGAAAACCACAAACTCTTGATGAGCTTGTAAGAAAAATAGATAACCAATTTAATGATGTTGACCTTAGAACATTAAGAAACGATGCCAGAGAATTTTATCGCATGTTGGAACAGTCTGGTTTCATTGTGTCAGGAAAAACAATTAAGGAGTGCAATGAAAAAGATCCGGGATTCTCATACAAAACATTAAAACCTGAGGTAAAAAAAGATAATTCTTCAACAATTACACATCCTGAAAAATCTACACAGGATTTTTTAGAAGAATACTTTAAAGGTAAACCTCAGCTAACAAACTTGCATATAGAAATCACAAGCAAGTGCAACGAAAGGTGCATACATTGTTATATCCCTCATGAAAGCAAAATCAATCATATAGAGCCAAAAATGTTCTATGATGTTTTGACACAATGTAAAGATATGAGGTTATTGCATTTAACATTGAGCGGGGGTGAACCAATGTTGCACAAAAACTTATGTGATTTTTTACGAAAATGCAGAGAATATGATTTTTCAGTAAATGTGCTTAGTAATTTAACACTGCTTAATGATGAGATTATCAAAGAGATGAAGGCGAACCCCCTTTTAGGTGTTCAAGTTTCATTATACTCAATGAACGCTAATATCCACGATGAGATAACCCAAATGAAAGGGAGTTTTGAAAAAACAAAAAAAGCAATTTTAAAACTGATTGAAAACGATATCCCAGTACAAATAAGCTGCCCAATAATGAAGAAAAATAAAAATTGCTACAATGATGTAATTAAATGGGCGAAAAAACTTGGTGTTTATGCTGGAGATGATTATGTCATCATTGCAAGATATAATCATACAACGAAAAACTTGAGTTGTCGTTTATCAATTGATGAAATTAAAGAAGTGATTAATGACAAAACTGCAAATGATTCAACATATTTGAAACAAATGGAAATGGAGGCCGAGAAAAATAAAAATATTAAATCTGACGATTATGTTTGTAGTGTTTGTAATTCCTCTATTTGTATAGCAGATAATGGAGATGTATATCCTTGTGCTGGCTGGCAGGATTATGTTGTAGGTAATATGAAAAAAACCACTCTCAATGATATCTGGGATAATTCTGAAAAAGTGCAATATTTAAGAAACTTACGTAAGAGGGACTTCTCCAAATGCATTCAATGTCCGGATAAAGAGTTTTGTACTATGTGTATGGTTCGAAATGCAAATGAAAATCCTCTGGGAGACCCATTAGTTGTCAATGAATATTTTTGTGATATTGCAAAACTCAATAAAAAAATCGTGTTAGAGAAAAAGAAAAAGGTTATGAATTTTTAATGCCACTAATTAATTCATACAAAGGTATTTCTCATCTACAACCTGACTTAATTATGGAAGAAAACAATAACAACCTTCAAAAAAAATTAGAAAAACTTTCCAATAAGAAAAAGTTTGAAAAAATTATAGCATTGCTTACTCCTGAAGTATTGGAAAAAGAAAAGGATAAAGTTGAGGAATTATATATATGGAGGGGAAATGCACGGTATTCTATGAAAGATTATGATGGTGCAATGGCTGATTATAACTTAGCCATAGATATAAATCCAGATTATGAATTAGCATTCTATAATAGAGGAGCTGTATGGGTTATAAAAAAAGAATATAATAAAGCTATAGCAGATTATACTAGAGTCATAAATATAGATGCAGATTATGCAGTTGCATACGTTAGTAGAGGAAATATCATAAGGACAATCAAAAAACAATATGATAAAGCAATTGCTGAATATACCAAAGCTATCGAAATTGAGTCAAATCTTGCAAAAGCTTATTATTACAGGGGGCTAGCAAGAAAACAAAAAATAGAAAAAAGGCGAAATAAAGTTGACTTAAACGAAATAAAATTTTACTTAAATGAAATCAAAATTGATTTTGAAAAATATCTAAAACTTACAACTGACGAGAAAGATATTGGTAGCAAGTATGCATATGATTATATTGGTGAACTTAGAGAGCAGATCAAAAATCCTGAATTGTGGATTATTGCTAAGCTAGTTAATGATATTAAAAATATATTACGAATTAACGGAAAATGTGTCACTCATTATACCAGTTTATCAGTACTTGAAAGTTTAATATTTGACGACAGTAAATTTAGAATATCCGAGGGAAATTTTATGAATGATCCATCGGAAGGAAAAGAGTTTTTCAAATTTCTGAAATATAAGCCTTATACTTCACGCAATAATAGTTCCTTTATCAAAACTTTTTCACCCAAACCATTTATTGGTAGTTTTGTGACTATGGATAGGTATGATAATTTAGATATGTGGCGGTTTTATGGAAAAGAAAAAGGGGTGGAGGCTAAAGGATGTGCTATAACCTTGAGTAAGCAGAATTTTATTGACAATATCAAGGACTTTTTATCAAACGAAAAAGATAAAGATGCCCGTTTGGACAATGAGAGTGATATAAACTTTTATCGCGTGGTTTATGTATCACAGAATGGCCCTAATAAGTTTTATATTCATAAATTAAATAAAAGTAAGGAATTGGAAAATTTGATGGAAAAACTTAAAGTTAAATTAGAGGATTTCAAAAGCAAAGTAAAAGAGAGTTCGGCTTTAGAGAAATATCTGAACCGTATTGCATTTTTATTTAAAAGTGATTCCTACAAAAATGAAAATGAAGTGCGGCTTGTTTTAAAAGGAATAGAGTTTCCAAAGAAATACAATATGGATGTAAGCTCGCCTAGGGTATACATAGAGCTGGTTTCTATAAAAAATATAGTATCACAAATTACCTTAGGCCCTAAAGTGGATAAATTAAGTGAATGGCTAGCATCTTTTCACTATTGTTACAAGGAGATGATACCTAAAATAGAGATTTCACACGTACCTTATAAATAATATTCAAAATCAATGGAAGGATAAATACCATCTTTTACAAAAACCCAATTTTTCCCCACCATTTAATTATAAATTATAAAAATAATCGTAATTTACCTTCCATTATATAACGCGTAACCTTATTAAATAACCAAAATCTAAATTATTATGGGAAAAAACCGTAATTACAGTTGTAAGGATGTCGAAATGTTAATGACATCCAAAACCATCGCTGAAAGTTTTAAGGCAAACATAACCGGACTTTCAGCCATCCGTACCAATTGGACACCTGAGTATGCAACCACTTTGGGTTCCCGTATCGACGATGCCATTGAAACCCATATGGGTATCGATGCCAGGAAAGATTTACGAAACGCAACGTCAACGTTGGAAGCTATACAAATTCCGGCCAAACGTGATGTATCGTTCTTTAAAACGCAAATCGACGATGATTTTAAGAAGGAACCCGCAAAAAAAGAGGAAATATTGCGGACACTGGGTTTTACCAAATACCTTAAAGGGGTACAAGATAACAACCAGGAATCATTAATCCAGTTGCTCTATCAGTTTAAAAAAAGCATGACTGAGGGTTTAAAACAGGATATAACCGCAAAAGGTATGAGTGCCACACTTATTGATAATATCATGGGTTATGCAAGTACCTTCAGCCAGGCTAATGTTGCCCAGGAATCGTTGAAAGGATCAACCAAAGAGATAACCCAGGAAGTCACTGAGGTATTCAATGCTATATACGATGAGATTATCGGTATCTGTAAAATAGCTTCAAAATTCTATCAATACGAACCGCTGAAAAAAGAGCAGTTTACCTTTACTAAAGTACTGGCCCGTTTAGGAGCCACCATTAAATCGGCCGAAGAAGCAACCGTTTGATTACCCGGCCGAATCAATATCCAACCTTTAAATGAAATGCGTTATATAATTTAAAACCCCGTCCGGCCGTGGCGGGGTTTATTCCATGATATGTACAACAAGGAACACAACTTTGAGAAGATGTACGGTCATTTGGATAACAAGGGAATTGATTTTGAGAAGATGTACAATCATTTGGATAACAAGGGACTTAAGTTGGAGAAGATGTACAGTCATTTGGATAACAAGGGACTTAAGTTGGAGAACAAGGGACATGATTTGGTGAACAAGGGAGATCATTTGGAGAACAAGGGAATTGATTTGGAGAACAAGGGAGGTCATTTGGATAACAAGGGAATTGATTTGGAGAACAAACAAGCCACTGCAACTAATAAAAGCCTAAATTATTTTAAGATGAAAACAGCAATCAAAAGCACAGCACCGGCCAGCCCCTTCCTTTCAAAAAGGAAGGCGGGGGATGGATAAAAATCCTCGTACCTCCAATGCCAACTGAAGACTGTAGACTGTAGACTGAAGACTAAAGACTGCCCACTGTTTACTCTCTGCCTACTGTAGACTGCCTACTGTAGACTGCCTACTGTCGACTGAGAACTGTCGACTGAGAACTGCCGACTGAGAACTGCCGACTGAGAACTGCCGACTGAGAACTGCCGACTGAGAACTGCCGACTGAGAACTGCCGACTGAGAACTGCCGACTGAGAACTGCCGACTGAGAACTGCCGA
>JBJKSB010000097.1:0-29924 GCA_046704385.1 Bacteroidales bacterium
TTAGATGAATTTTGCTACAAAGTAAATCGACGATACTATGGTGAGAAAATATTTGAAAGATTGCTAATAGCTTCAGTTTCTATAAATTATAAGAATGTTATTACTGATTCCCGATAGACATAAAAATTTTTTAGTATTTTAAACTGCTTTAATCAATAATAATTATGAGCCGTTTAAAATACCTTGTCTCGTTTTTCCTGGTTGTAACAGTTTTCTCTCTACAAGCCCAAACTCCTGATACAACCCGGCATACAGAAAAAACAATAAGCCAAAAAGTAAACGACGCTTTTGTTCCGGCAGTAAATTTTATGGACAAAGTTTTCTTTTGGGATCCCTTTGCCTCTTTTGGACTTTATGATCCTTATTTGTATGATGACCAGGGCAATCCGGTGCTTGATGAGGCCGGCAATCACAAAAAAATGCGGGTGCCGCTAATTGTGGTCTGGCTTTTTGCCGGTGCATTGTTTTTTACTATAAAAATGAAGTTTATTAATTTCAAAGGTATCGGGTTGAGTTTAAAACTTATTGCCGGGAGAATTGGTGTTGAGGAAAATAGCTCGGGCGAGGTAAGTCATTTTCAGGCCGTTACAACAGCTCTTTCTGCAACGGTTGGGCTGGGAAATATTGCCGGCGTAGCCATTGCCATTGCCGTTGGTGGCCCCGGAGCAACCTTCTGGATGGTTTTAATGGGATTATTAGGAATGGCATCAAAATTTGTGGAATGTTCGCTTGGAGTAAAATACCGGCAGATTGATGAAAAAGGTCAGGTTTCAGGTGGTCCGATGTATTATCTCAGGATGGGTTTGGAAAAACGAAATTTAGGAAAGCTGGGAAAAATCCTGAGTATCTTATTTGCTGTTATGGTAATTGGTGGATCGGTGGGTGGCGGCAATATGTTACAGGCAAACCAGGCCTTTGCCCAGTTTGCATTATTGGTTCCGTCTGTCTCTAACTACGGATTCTTTTTTGGAGTGATTATGGCAGTATTAGTAGGTATTGTAGTCATTGGCGGAATTAAAAGCATTGCACGGGTCACTGAGAAAATTGTACCGTTTATGGCCCTTTTTTACATTATAGTTGCTTTGGTAATTATTGTAGTCAACATCAGCAAAATTCACGAGGTTATTGGTTTGATATTCGAGGGAGCCTTTAATGGTCCCGCCATAAAAGGCGGATTCATAGGTGTAATGATAATGGGTGTTCAACGTGCAGCTTTTTCAAACGAGGCTGGCATAGGTTCTGCAGCCATTGCGCACTCGGCAGCCAAAACAAGTGAACCTATCAGCGAAGGCCTGGTATCATTAATTGAACCCATGGTTGATACGGTAATAATTTGCACAATGACCGCACTGGTTATTATTTTTAGCGGATTATATCAAAACCCGCAAGGCCTTTCCGGAGCTCCGCTAACATCGGCTGCATTTGCAACTGTTTTTCCCTGGTTCCCTTTCATGTTGCTGATTGCAATTTTCCTTTTTGCTTTTTCAACCATGATTTCGTGGTCGTATTACGGGCTGAAAGGGTTCAATTTTTTATTTGCGCGATTTTTTAAAAACGAAAGGCTTAGCTCTGTCTTTTATTATTCCATTTTTCTGGTCTGTATTATTATCGGCAGTTCAAGTAAACTGGGAGCTGTAATGGATTTCTCCGATATGATGATACTTACTATGGCATTTCCAAACATAGTTGGGTTGGTAATAATGTCGGGCGAAGTAAAAAGTGATTTGACTGATTATTTACAAAGAATCAGGGGGAAATAGACTATTTGTTTTTAACGCAACGCACCGAAATAGCATTACTCCTTTTTTCGTGGTAACGGAATGCTTTTGAAAGGTTTTTATTGAAATAAACCTTCCAGGCATTATCGCTTGCCTGGGTTGAAGTCCAAAAACTTACCGATTCGTCAATATTATTAAAACTGTTATTATAAAAACCGGCATATTGTAAATTCAGGTCTTTCTTAACATTTGGGATTTCTTTGTCAACCGTTGAGATGTTGTCTATCAGTACAGTCCATTCCTCATTGGAAGGAATGTGCCAACCATCGGGACAAACGCCTTGTGCTTGTTCAGATGTTGAATCATTCATGGCACTATTCCATGTATATAGCCGGCCATAAACATCAGCATTTTCTTCATTATTATCATATACCAGGCTTTCAACACTATCTCCCCAGGCATCTTTGGTAACTTTTAAATTTTCAAGCATCCAGGTCATGCCAGCAACTTTCCTTGTTTTGTAGCTGTTCCCATCAATATCAACGCAAACAGGCCATGGTGGCTGTGTGAGCTCAATGGTATCAACCAAAAAGCTTTTTTTGGCATCGGCAATGGTAACATAATATGTTCCGGCAGTCAAATTTGAAACTGCTGAATCACCACTGCCATTTGGCCATTGAATAACGTAAGGTGCTTTTCCTCCTGAAATATTCAGGGAAACCTTACCATCATTACTTTCGTAATCGGTTAAATTCGTGATTTTTGGATTGGTATGAAGAACTTCCCTTTTGCAACTTATAAAAACAGCACTTGCCAGCAAGACAATCAAAAGGAAATGTGTTTTTTTTATCATAGGTAATTTTATTAATACCATAAACAAGTATCGCTGCTAAATTTCCAATCTAACGCTACTAAATTAATAAATTCTTTAAACGAATCCTTACTAATCACAAAATTATAGTAAAAAACACATTTTCAATTTGCAAGACGAAATTTTTTATGAAATTATTCTTTAAACAGAAAGATCAAACGCAGTGAAAGAATTTTACGCTGAAATTACATTTTTAATATCCTATTCAACTTTACACATAAATCAAAAAAAACCACTTTGGCGTTGGCATTCCTGGCAATGTGAACGTTAGCTTTATCCAGCTCCTGTTGTAAATACGGTGAATTGGCCGGATGAATGAAATTTGAGAATTTCTCGGCAAAAGCTTCTTCATTTTCTGCCATCCGGATTATATTTTTTTGTTGCTGATTGATGATAAGGTTTTCGCGCACCATCCGCAATGCATAACTTAAAAATGCTTTTTGTTTTTCACGCCCCGCTTTGGCAACATCGTCAACCCATTTGATTATTCCAATAAGTTTTCCGGAATAGCTTAGACGCATCATTTGCACAAACTGTTCAAAATTCCATTGGGTATCAATGGATGATTCAAGATATTCAACCGCCAGGTTATAATTGCCCTCGCATATTCTGCTTATTTGCCGGGCTTTTTCATCATTTAGATTATGATTCTGTTTTAGTCCCGTAAATATCTCATCTTCAGCAATCCGGTTTATTTTTACAAGTTGTGTCCTTGAAAGGATGGTACTAATAATTTGCTGAGAATTTTGTGATACTAACAGGAACAGCGTTTTAACGGGAGGTTCTTCAATTAATTTCAACAACTTATTGGCAGTTTCAGCATTCATCTTTTCGGGAAACCAAATAATCATTATTTTGTATTCGGCTTCGAATGATTTCATGCTTAATTTACGAAGAATTTCACGCCCCTCGTCAACCCTGATAATTGCCTGGGAATTACCGGCATCAAGGCAATTCAACCAATCGTTATAGTTGCCATACGGAGTATTAAGAAGAAATTGTCGCCATTCTTTTATAAAAGTATCACTTACAGGTTTCTCTTTATCTTTGGTAGGAACTACCGGAAAAACAAAATGCAGATCGGGATGTTCATATTTGCCAACCTTGCGGCACGAATTACATTCGCCGCAGCTGTCGTTTTCTTTGGGATTCTGGCACAGAATGTATTTGGCATAGGACAAAGCCAATGGAAGAGTCCCATATCCTTCCTCACCGTTAAATAATTGTGCATGGCTTATCCGCCCTTGCCGAACCGTGTTGAGCAGCTGTGTTTTTATATTTTGTTGACCTATAATTTCGCTGAATTTCATGCCTTATTATCTAGTTTCACAAACCTACATGATTTCTTGAAAACAAGCAACTAAAACAAAAATTGCCTGATAATTTCAATCGATTTGTTTTCTTCCTCCACAAAACCCATATGGCCTGAATTCTCTAGCCAGTTAACTTCCAACACTGGGTTCACCGCCATCATTTTTTCAGCTGCCGTGATTCCAATATAATTATCCTTTTTCCCAAAAATATATAGCATAGGCCGATCAAGATTTTTAATCATTTCCTGCCTGTCGGGCCGGTCCATCATTCCTCGCAGTAATGCACAAACTCCGTCTGGATTATGTTGCCTGGCCTCCTCTTTCATTGAAGAAAGCCTGACTGAAAATTTACTTAGGTTTTCGTTGGCAAAAGTTCTGGGCAGGTTGCTGTTAATAATTAACTCAAGTTTTCCGGATTGGATCAACTCGATTTCACGTTGCCGGTTTTGTTTTTTTTCATCGCTATCGGCATAAATAGAACTATGAAAAAGCACCAGCCGATTAATTTTTTCTGGAAAAATATCGGCAAAAGCCAGCATTACATAACCGCCCATGCTGTGACCAATTACATGACATTTTTCAATATTCAGGCTATCCAGAAGAAAATTCAAGGCTTCTGCCATAAGGCCCATGCTGTGGGTTTCGCCAAAAACCTCACTAAATCCATGACCGGGAATATCGGGGATAATTAAACGAAAATGGCCAGATAATTTTTCGGCAAAACTATTCCAAACGGCCTTTGTTTCAAGATAACCGTGCAATAATAGAACTACAGGTCCATGACCTAAATCATCATAAAAAATCCGTTTGTTTTTAAAAGTAATTTCGTGCATAATTAATGGGTTTAATTCATCACAAAAATACAATATGTTCAACAATGTATTCGTAATAATTGGTAATATTAAATTTGTATGGTAATTTGATCGCTTCGAATTTAAAAACTATTACTATGTTTCATAAAGATGTATATGTTAGGCGCCGGGCTGAATTAAAAAAGCTGGTTAACAACGGGATAGCCCTGTTTGTGGGAAATGTTGAATCACCAATGAATTATTTGGATAATACATATCATTTCAGGCAGGATAGTTCGTTCCTTTACTTTTTTGGCCTCGATCATCCGGGTTTGGCCGCAATTATTGATTTTAACAGTGGCGACGAAATCATTTTCGGTAACGATGTTGATATTGAAGATATTATCTGGATGGGTGTTCAGCCCTTGCTGAAAGATCGCGCTCAAAAAGTTGGGGTGGAAAAAACAGCCCCTTTTAATAAAGTGGCTGATGAAGTTCAAAAGGCTGTTTCATCAGGCCGGCAGGTACATTTTCTTCCTACCGATCGTGGTGATAATAAAATAACGTTGGGTGACATGCTGGATATCCGGCCGTCGGAGGTGAATCAAAACCGATCGCTGGACCTGGTAAAAGCTGTAATTAAGCTTCGCTCCATTAAGGATGAATATGAGATAGCCGAAATTGAAAAAGCTTGCGAAGTTGGCTATGAAATGCACGTTACTGCAATGAGAATGGCTGTTGAAGGTGAAACCGAACAAAACATTTCAGGAACCATTGAAGCTATTCCGTTAAAATACGGAGGTCATTACGCCTTTCCTGTAATTTTATCGCAGGATGGTCAAACCTTACATAATCACACACATGGCGGAACACTGACCAAAGGCCGATTGATGATTACTGATGCCGGTGCGGAATCCCTGTTGCATTATTCTTCGGATTTTACACGAACTACACCTATAAACGGCACATTTACACAAAAACAAAAAGAAATTTACCAGATTGTTTTGGATGCCAATAATGCAGCAACAGCTATGACCAAACCGGGGATTACTTACCAGGAGGTGCATTTACATGCAGCCCGGGTTATTGCCCAGGGGCTTAAAGATGTGGGTTTAATGAAAGGTGACGTGGATGCCGCCGTTAAAGCCGGAGCTCATGCCATGTTTTTTCCGCACGGTCTGGGTCATATGATGGGTCTTGACGTTCACGACATGGAAGACCTGGGACAAATTTATGTTGGTTACGATGAAGTTACCCGCCCAATCGATCAGTTTGGAACTGCATATCTGCGTTTGGGACGCAAACTGGAACCCGGTTTTGTAATTACCAACGAACCCGGCATTTATTTTATCCCAGCTTTAATTGACAAGTGGCAAAGCGAAAAAATAAATGCGGATTTTATCAATTTTGACAAAGTGAATCAATACCGCGATTTTGGTGGAGTACGTCTTGAAGATGATTTACTGATTACCGATACCGGATGCAGGATTTTGGGCAAACGTGTTCCGATTACCATTGACGAAGTAAGCAATACGGTTGGAAAATAAATTGATTTGAAATGAAATATTGAAGTGCCCTGGAAAATATCCGGGGCACTTTTTTTAACTTTATCAGAAAATTACAGCATGGTAAATCCGGGAAAAATATTATTGTTTTTTTGTTTGTTATCGCAATTTGTTGCTGGTCAGACAAGTACAGATGTTATTGATGGAAATAACCAGTTTGGCTTTAAATTATATCAGCAATTTGTGAAAAACGATCAAACTCAAAACCTGTTTTATTCGCCATACAGTATTTACCAGTCCCTGGCAATGACATACAACGGCGCACAATCGCAAACAAAAACAGAATTTCAACAGATATTGCATTTCCCTGAAAACGCCAACCTGTTGAATAACGATTTTGGACAACTCTATAAAAATCTTCAATCGAACCTTGATTCGGTGTCGTTAATTACAGCCAACAGTTTGTGGGCACAAAAAGGCTATACTTTTAATCCCGATTATTTTAAACTTGTAAACGAAAAATACGAAGCTCCGATTTACTATGTAAATTTTAAAAAATCTTCGCCCCGGAAAAAAGCAATTGGACAAATTAACAACTGGGTTTTACAGAATACCGGTCAACAAATAAAAGAACTAATCGGTGAAAATGATCTTACTGATGAAACCCGCTTGGTACTTGTAAATGCAATTTGGTTCTATGGATCGTGGGCTACCGGATTTAATCCGGATAAAACGAATAAGGATTTTTTTTATGCCCCTTCAGGAAAACAAGCCGCCGAATTTATGCATCAAAAGGGCAAATATTTATATTATACTGACGACTTGATTTCAGCTATTTCAATCCCATATAAAGGATACAAACAGAGTTTTATTATCCTGCTACCTAACAAAATTAACGGTATTACCTCGCTTGAAAATAACTTTGATAACTATTATGTTGACAACATATTAAAAGATATGGTAAGTAATACTATTAATATTGTCATACCTAAATTTACTTCTGAATTCTCGGTCAACTTAAAAGAGGTTTTAATGAAGATGGGGTTGCAGGAAGCTTTTTCAGATCAAGCCGATTTTTCGCTGATGTCGCCAATGAATGAACTTAAAATTGACAAAGTAATCCACAAAGCAAAAATTGAAATAAACGAAAAAGGGACCAAAGCTGCCGCTTCAACCGGGGTGGTAATGGTACGAAAATCGGCAATGATTCACGAAACAGAATTTAAAGCTGACCATCCTTTTATTTATCTGATCAGGGATAATAGCACCGGCATGCTTTTGTTTATTGGAAAAATGGGATCAGTAAACTAACAAATCTTTATTATGAAAACTATAATCTTACTTGTTTTATTGACCTTACCTAGTTTTCTGTTTTCACAACAAGTTGCTGACACTGAATATAATCCGGCGATTCATGATCCGGCGTACAGTCCCGGGAAAGGACCTGTAATTTTCATTGACGAAGGACATTTTAACTTTCACACCAAAAATGGCCGTTATAAGGCTTTCTCAAATCTTTTAGAGAGAGACGGGTACAATGTTGTTGCTTATAAAGACCTTTTTAAGAGAACAGAATTAAATAAAGGAAGTATTCTGGTAATATCAAATGCTTTAAACAAAATTAACGTGGATGATTGGTTTTTACCCACTCCATCAGCTTTTACCAAATCTGAGATTGATGTTGTCAAAAATTGGGTTAATGACGGCGGAAATTTGTTTTTAATAGCTGATCACATGCCATTGGCTGGTGCGGCAATAGATTTAGCAGCAGCATTTGGTTTTGAGTTTTACAATGGATTTGTATTTGAGTTGGGAGAAGACGGGCAGCGATCCAATGCTCCCATTATTTTTGACTTACAAGATAAAACACTAAACGAAAGTCTTATTACCAAAGGAAGAAATGAAAATGAAACCGTTGATCAGGTTGCTTCCTTTACCGGTCAGGGTTTTAAAATTCCCAATGACGCTACCCCTATTTTAATTTTTAATAAAAACTGTGAGATAATGCTGCCCGATACCGCCTGGAGATTTAATAAAAAAACTCCTGTTCTTAACGTAGAAGGATGGTCGCAAGGTGCTTACAGGAAATTTGGAAAAGGAAAAATTGTGGTGTTTGGCGAGGCGGCAATGTTCACCGCGCAGTTAGCCGGACCTCAAAAAATAAAAATGGGAATGAACAATGAAATTGCTCCTGAAAATTATCAGCTTTTGTTAAATATAATTCATTGGCTTGACGGAATGCTTAAATAGTTCATTAAGCTACTGGAAAAATTAGTGCAAATATTTCCAGTATAATGGAAAAATTCATACTTTTTTATTTTCCAAAAAGAGATTCAAGATAATATCACCTCGAAAATCTTGCTCAATTTTTCGGAATTTAACCTAAGCAAAAATGAGTTAAAAATTATTTGATTATTCCTAAAACAGACTTTTTATTACGATCAAGCAAATACGTCCTGGTGAATTGCTTTTCAGGCAACTCGCCTTCTTTTCCCACAAAGTGCATTGTACATATATAACCTAATACAAAATCGGGGTCACGTTCGTAAAATTCTTTTTGCGCAGTATATTTTGAAAGTTGTGTCTTTTCCGGTGCTGTTTTATAGATTAAAATAATTTTTTCAATCTTTAATTTATCTTGCTCCATAAGATCAACCCGATTGCCATACGCTTTTTTCATTAATGGGTTTTTAATTGCCTGTAATTCATTGTGGGCTTGTTCCCACCTGGAATTTTCTATTTCCCATTGGGACTGTAAATCATTCAGTTTTTCTGATAAAACCGAGTCATAAATTTTTTTAAGAATTATAATGCTGTCGCTTGCGCAGAATTCAGTTAGCGGGCTTTGATACAATATTTGCTTAATAACAATACTGTTTTCTGTCCGTTCAAAATTAACAGCCCGTTTTTCCTCTGTCGTTTTACAACCGGCTATCATCAATATAAAAAAGATTACACATAGATAAATCCCTTTCATTATCAGTCTCCTTTTTATTAACTTCCAAATACAATAATAAAAACACCAGCCAAAATACCCAATAAAGCAAAGGCTTTTCGCTTTAAATTGGTTTCTTTAAAGATAACTGCACCAAGCGCAAATGATATAATCACACTGGTACGGCGTAATACCGATAAAATAGTAATCAGTGCAGCTTTGTCAGTTAAAGCATAAAAGTAAGCAAAGTCAGCTACCGTAAGTAATATTCCAATAAGCGGGATGGACCAGCGCCATTCAAATTTTGAAGATTTGCGTTGAGGATACCATAAAAAAGCTATAAATGGAATGTACACCGGAATCATATATACCGAAAACCATGACTGTACCGCCATGCGATCGTAATGGGCTATCAGGTATTTGTCGTACAATGTGCTGATACTTCCCAAAAGAGTTGCTATAATAATGAATAGCACCCATTTGTTTCGTTTAAAATTTATGCCTTCGCGATTTCCGGCCAAAGCAAAGTAATAGAAAAATCCCAGAACGGTAAAAATCCCAATCCACTGAAACAAGTTATAGTGTTCATGATAAATAGCCAGAGCTCCCAATAATGTCCAAACCGGACCCGTAGCCCTGATTGGAGTTACAATAGTAATCGGAAGATTTTTTAAAGCCAGGTAGGCAAATATCCACGAAGAACCTACCAGCATCGATTTCATAAAAATGAACCCATGAATTTTTAAGCTTACAACCGGCACAAAAAACAGGGAGCTTTCGGGAATAATATGCAGGAATGATAAGGTAATAAACGGGATAAATAAAACTCCTCCTGTTGCTGAAGCCAGGAACAACACCGGAATTACAGCATTATTATTTAACGAGACCTTTTTTGAAATATCGTAAACCCCAAGAAAGAAACAGGAAATTAAGCCAAGAAAAATCCACATACTATTGAATTAGGATGGCAAAATTAATATAAAGAAAAGACCAGGCAAAGTTCAATGGGATTTTTCCTTTATAATGAAAAACAATCTTTTAGATGCTACTCTAAAACTTAAAAGTATATCCAAAATTTAATAATAGTGGGAATATGCTTTGTTGGTATAATTGGGTAATTCCGTTGTTCTCTTTAAAAAACAAAAAATAGGCATTTTGATGATTATAGGCATTAAATAAGCCGATATTCCATATGGCGATTCCCCGCTTTTTCGTAAGGGTGTAGTTCAAACCCAGGTCAAGCTTATGATACGCCGGCATCCGGCAGGCGTTTCGTTTCGAATAAACATGAACTTCTTCTAATTGCTGTACCCCATTGCGATAATAATTCTCGATAAGCACCTCGTATTTTCCCTGGGCCAAAGTTATTGCATTACCCGTATGATACTGCCATACAGCTGATGCTGATAGTCGCTCGCTGATATTATAATTCAAAACAATACTGATATTATGGCGTTGATCGTATTTATAAGGAAAAGCCTCTCCATCCTGAATATTGCTAAAAACCCGTTCCGATTTTGAAAGTGTATAGCTGACCCAGCCTGTGAACCGGCCTTTTTGTTTCTCAATCATCAATTCAACACCTTTTGCATTTCCTTTCCCATTTTTTTCAACTTTCTCAGTCCACGAATAATCCGGGGAATAAACCAGTATTCCTTCTTTGTATTCAATTAAATTTGATAAGGTTTTATAATACGCTTCAGCAGACATTTTGTAATTTTTTGAAGAGCTTGTGTGGGTCAGTCCAATAGTAAACTGGTTCGATTTTTCTGGTCGGACCTGTTGGGTTGAAGGAACCCATAAATCGCTTGGCAACCCGGTGCCGGAATTAGTCAATAAATGAATATTTTGTGACATCATGCAATAAGAGGCTTTAATGGCCCAGGTAGAAAACATCCTGTAATTCATGATTAACCTGGGTTCGGGTAAATGGAAAAAAGTGTTTTCAGTATAAAAGAAATTATACCTGAACCCAACATTTGACGAAAATTTTTCAGTCAGATTAAAAATCCTTTCTATATAAAATGAACCACTGAAAGCTTCTGTTTCATTATCAATTACAGGATCAGTCGCCTGGGTGTCCATGGTATTATAGCTGTAATTAATGGCCGAAGGATTAAAGTTATGATAAGCTATCTCGAAGCCGGTTTTAATATCACTGGCATTTATCGGTATTTGAAGATCGGATTTTAAAATAAGATCATGAATATTGGATGTCAGCCTGTAGTTTGACGAGCTTCCAAGGTTTTGTTCTTGATTAAAAGCAGTAAAAGTATTTTTATTGTCAAACTTATAAAATGTACTGGCAATAGTCAGATTATTTGTGGCCTGGTTGGCAAAAACATGTTGCCACCGCGACGACAGGGCAGTATTTCCCCACTTTAATCCTGAGTATCCGTTATATTCAAAACCAGAAGTATAGGATGACTCGCTATATTTATGGTAAAAATTATCAAGCCCTTTATAAAAAGCTACGTAAACCCGGTTCCTGTCATCTAAAATATAATTCATTTTAAGGTTAACATCATAAAAATAATAGGCATAATAATCGCCTGAATTTGAGAGATATTTATTAAATAAGATGGAATAAATATCGAGATTGCTCCTCCTGGCCGAAAGCAGGAATGATGCTTTTCCCTTAATTAAAGGCCCCTCAACAAAAAATTTAGAAAGAATCAGGCTCAGCCCAATCTCGATGTTATATTGATTAATGTTACCATCCTTGTTTCTGATATCTATAATCGAAGAAATCCTCCCGCCATAACGGGCAGGAAACCCACCCTTGTATAAATCGACGCTTTTTATTGCCGATGGATCAAATACCGAATACAACCCTCCCAAATGCATTACATTGTAAAGTGGGACATCATCCAACAAAAACAGGTTTTGATCGGGCGACCCTCCCCTGACATTTAAACCGCTGGTCCCTTCTGTACCCTGGTTGACCCCTGGCATAAGTTGAAAAGTTTTAAGTAAATCCGGTTCGCCGGTAAGGCTGGGCACAATTTTTATTACGGCCGGAAGAAGGGTAATTTTACTTATTTCGGTCAATTCCTCGCGCGATTTTTCACCATTCACCGTGATTTGTTCAATATTATTATTATTGGAAACCAGCGAAATATTAATTACAGTATCGCCATTTGTCTTTAGGTATATTTGCCGTGGTTTGTAGCCTACGTACGAAAAATTCAATTGAATGACATCCCGTTTATTCAACTTGAGAACATAATAACCAAAATTATTAGAACTGGTTCCTTTTAAACTGACGGTTTCATAAATATTGGCACCAATTAAACGTTCTCCCGAAAGGGAATCACTAATATAACCACTTATTGAAATTGTTGATTGCGACCAGGCAATGTTGAATAAACATATACTTGCAATAAAAGACAGAAGAAATTTCATAAATTGTTTTTAATTTTTTAGCCGTAATTGTTTCACATAGCTTTGATAACCGGCAAAAATCCCATAGCCGTTTTCGATATTTGAATACATATCAACAGGCTCACTATTATATAAATAGTCGTAAAAATCCTTGTCTTGTTGTTGTTTACTGAACAAATGCCGGGTTAAATATTTCCGGTACAGGTAATAGTTTTTGCTTACTGATCGTAGTTCAGCATATAATTCACCTGTAGGTTTAATCCCATCCGAGTTAATTGTAGCACCTACCATCCCTCTTATTTTCATGGTATATGTTTGTCCGTTTATTAATTCATCGGAGAAGAAAATAGATGAAGGATAATAATCCAGATTACCTTCGTTGAGCAGAACCTTGTCGGTAATCGGGTAATCGTTAAAATTCGTCCAGAAATGCCGGTCTTTGAAAAAAAACAAAAGCTCGTAATAGTTTTTGTCTTCACCTGGGTCGGTAAAGGTTACCTGTGCTTCACCCAGGTAATCTCCATATTCATCAACAGCAATGGGGAAAACAAAATCGGCATTGGTAATCCTGACTTTTGAAGGTACACTATCGGTTGCTTGAACACTATTATAACCAGCTGTTGCTACCTCAATTTTATATTTGTTAGATTCAACCGGTCTGATGCTTGTGTTAACTATTCTGGAAGAAACAAACGAATCGAATTTCAATTGATCGTTTTCGTAAACCAAAACCTTAAACGGTATATAACTGCCGTTGTAAGGTTCGGTAATTGCACCCGATGTGGATATCCTTAATTTAATAACCGAGTCGGTTGAATAAATACTGTTTACAACTATTTTGGTATCAATATTTACATTAAATGGTATTTCCCTGGTGCAGGAAAAAAGAAGAAATACTGTAAAAAAACCACAGGCAATTTTCATTTGGTAAGAAAAGTATAGTTTAAAAAGGTTAATTATTTCCTTAATAACTCCTATACTTAACTATTTATTATAATTCGGCCTGTTTTTAAACTGGAAAATTAGCTTTTCTGAACTTTGTTTAAAGAATTATCATAATATAATACCAAAATACAACATGCAAAATTTTCTGTATTAATATCAAATTTTATATTAAACGCCGTGTGAATTTTACCGACATTCCTTTCGGTCTTGTCGGCGTTGCAAATAAAAAACCTGCCCCAAAGGACAGGTTCAGTAAATAACAATTCTATTTTATCGCTTAACTGACGGTAAAATATTATTCTACTCCGCAATTTTCGCTTTTAAATATTCCCGGTTCAGGGTAGCAATATTGGCAATTGAGATGCCTTTTGGGCATTCAACTTCGCAAGCACCGGTGTTGGTACAGTTACCAAAACCCAGCTCGTCCATTTTAGCTACCATTGCTCTGGCTCTCTGGGCAGCTTCCACTTTACCTTGTGGTAACCTTGCCAGATGCGATACTTTTGCCGATACAAAAAGCATGGCCGAAGAATTTTTACAGGTTGCCACACAAGCGCCACAACCGATACATGATGCAGCATCCATGGCGGCCTCGGCATCTTCATAGCCAATAGGTATGGAATTACCATCAGGAACACCTCCTGTATTTACAGAAACAAAACCGCCAGCATGCAAAATTTGCTCAAAGGCTCCACGATTTACCATTAAGTCTTTAACAACCGGAAAAGCTTTTGAACGGAATGGCTCAATAATAATAGTTTCACCACTTTTAAACTTACGCATGTGAAGCTGACAGGTAGTAATGTCATCATCGGGCCCGTGAGCACGGCCATTGATAAATAAACTACAAGTGCCACAAATTCCTTCACGGCAATCGTGATCAAATACAATCGGCTCTTTTCCTTCCTCAACCAGCTGGTAGTTTAAAATATCCAGCATCTCAAGGAATGAAGTATCGGTTGAAATATCATTAACGGTATAGGTTTCAAAACTACCTTTCGACTGGGCATTTTTTTGTCGCCAAACCTTGATTTTTAAGTTATTTAGAATTTTTTCGCTCATTTTATAAAACTTTAAAGTATTGAGTATTGAGTATTAAGTATTGAGTATCAAGCATTAAGTATCAAGACTTTTTAAAGAAACTATTTTTTAGAATTCCTTAGGCTAAATATCCTTATATAGATACCTGGCTTTTTGCCAAACTTTAAGCTCTCTGAAATTATGCATCTGTCAATCTTGATTCTTGATTCTAATTATCTTGATACTAAAATTTATTTATAACTCCGTTGAATCAGTTTTACATTTTCAAAAACTAAGTCTTCTTTATGCATCACAGGCTCTTTACCTTCACCCTGAAATTCCCAGGCTGAAGCGTAGGTTCCTGTTTCGTCGTTACGTTTGGCTTCGCCCTCTTCGGTAACCGATTCCTCACGGAAGTGTCCACCACAAGATTCGTCGCGATTCAATGCATCGCGTGCAATTAAATCAGCCAGATCAATAAAATCAGCAACACGGCCGGCTTTTTCTAGTTCCTGGTTTACTTCACCCTGTTCTCCTGTTACGCGTAAATCTTTCCAGAACTCTTCTTTAATTTCGGCAATCATTTTGATGGCTTCTTTCAAACCGGCATCATTGCGGCTCATACCCCCATGATCCCACATAACTTTACCCAGTTTTTTATGGAAATAATCAGCAGGTTTCGATCCTTTAATACCCATCAGTTTATCGAGTCTTGCCTGTACTTCTTTAGCCGACTGCTCAAATTCAGGAGCATTGGTATCAATTTTTGGAGTCTGAATTTCGTCAGCCAAATAGTCGCCAATTGTATATGGTAAAACAAAATAACCATCGGCCAATCCCTGCATTAAAGCAGAAGCTCCTAAGCGGTTTGCACCGTGATCGGAGAAATTAGCCTCACCAATAGCATATAAACCCGGAACAGAAGTCATCAGGTTATAATCAACCCAGGTGCCACCCATTGTGTAGTGAATAGCCGGGTAAATCATCATAGGCTCTTTATAAGGATCGGTATCGGTAATTTTTTCGTACATCTGGAAAAGGTTTCCATAACGGGCTTCAATTACATCGCGTCCAAGGCGTTCAATCGAATATTTAAAATCGAGGAAAACAGCCAAACCGGTATTGTTTACACCAAAGCCGGCATCACAACGCTCTTTGGCAGCACGTGAGGCCACATCGCGGGGAACAAGGTTTCCGTAACTCGGATATCTTCTTTCAAGATAAAAATCGCGATCTTCTTCCGGTATATCATTTGGCCCTAGCTGACCTTTCTGTAATTTTTCAGCATCCTCTTTTTTCTTAGGCACCCAGATACGGCCGTCGTTACGTAACGATTCCGACATCAGGGTAAGCTTACTTTGCTGATCGCCATGCACCGGAATACAGGTTGGGTGAATCTGAACATAACATGGGTTGCTCATGTAAGCACCACGTTTGTATGCCTGCCAGGCTGCTCCACCATTACATCCCATGGCGTTAGTTGAAAGGAAAAATGTATTTCCATAACCTCCGGAAGCAATTACAACAGCGTGAGCACCAAACTTTTTGATTTCACCGGTAACCATGTCGCGGGCAACAATACCCCGTGCTTTACCATCAATTTTTACAATGTCGAGCATTTCGTGACGCTCATACATTTTAATAGCCCCTTTACCAATCTGGCGGTTCAGGGCACTGTAGGCTCCTATTAAAAGCTGCTGACCGGTTTGTCCGCGAGCGTAAAATGTACGCGATACCAAAACCCCTCCGAATGAACGGTTGGCCAAATTACCTCCGTACTCACGGGCAAAAGGAACGCCTTGTGCCACACACTGATCGATAATATTTCCGGATACTTCTGCCAAACGATGCACATTAGCTTCTCGGGCACGATAGTCACCGCCTTTTATGGTGTCGTAAAACAACCGGTAAACGCTGTCGTTATCGTTCTGATAATTTTTAGCGGCATTAATCCCGCCCTGAGCAGCAATTGAGTGTGCGCGGCGGGGGCTGTCCTGATAACAGAACGATGAAACATTATATCCTAATTCGGCGAGCGAAGCGGCAGCTGATGCTCCGGCCAAACCGGTACCCACCACAATAATATCTATTTTACGCTTATTTGCCGGACTAACTACTTTAATTTTTGCTTTATGATTGGCCCATTTCTCGGCCAATGGTCCTTCCGGTATTTTTGAGTTTAATACAGTCATTGCTATACTAATTTTAATTAAAACTTAATAATGAAATAAAGAGGGATGATTGAAAAGCCTAAGGCGATCAAAAAGGCAAAAATCTTTCCAACAACTTCTAACCTTTTCCTCCATATATTCCCGCTCCATCCAATGGTTTGAAAAGCTGACCAAAAACCATGGGTTAAATGGAGGCCTAAAAATACGGCTCCTGTAATGTACAACAGGTCATAAACAAGACTGGTCTTAAATAATCCTGAAACCAGGGTATAGGCATCGTGCATTTCAACCCCGCTAACCATAACGGGTGCAACGGTATGCGAAACCTTTAATTTCCAGTAAAAATTCATTATATGCAGTACCAGAAAGATGAAAATTAAAGTTCCCAAAATATACATGTTGCGTGAAGCCCATGCACTGGCATCTTTTTGATTTACTCTTTGGTATTTTACCGGACGAGCTGCCATATTGCTCAAGGTAAGCAATGATGCATATAAAATATGCAAAATAAAACCCAGAGCCAGTATCGGCTCAACAATTTTAATTATCGGGTTGGTTGCCATAAAATGGGCCCCCTCATTAAATAAAGCCCCTGTATCGTCAAAAACCAATAGCATATTGACGGTCAGGTGCACCATCAGAAATGTCATCAGGAAAAAACCAGTAATACTCATAAAGAATTTTTTCCCGATGGATGAACTAAGAAAATTGCTCATAGTGTATCAAGTGTTTACATTAGTTAAAAAATCGCAAAAGCCAAAAGTAAGTATTATTGATTTAAATCATTAAAAAAACAACGGCTAAAAACGGCCTAAAACCGAAGGGATATTGTATAACATTTTTTTGCATCTAATAAAATTTCATGATTTATCAAAAGGTTAATTTAACGTAAAATTACGATAAATGTATAACATTTTGTAGTCCAATTAATTTTGTTGTGCGAATGACTTGCTTTTTTAATTTTCATGTGCTATATTCGTACTTTATAAACAATTTATCAACAGTTTTGCCATGCCTTATAGAAGATTACCGAATACGGATAGCTCAAGGCTAAGAGCCATGCAAAAAGCCATACAAAAAAGCGAAGGCATTCCTCCGTTTAAGTTATCATTTAAAGTTTCAACCCTGCAGGAGTTGAAATTTTTTTATCCTGAATTCCGACAGGCGGTTAATTATCAAAAAGAAACGCTTGACAGGCAAACTGAAAAAAACACAGCTCATCAGGAAAGTTTAAAAAAAGCAAGGCTTTATATTTCGCATTTCATCCAGGTATTAAATTTTGCCATAATCAGAGGCGAATTAAAATCAGAAACCCGGAATTTATTTGGCTTAGACTCTGATGAGAAAAAATTACCCCAGCTCAATACAGAAAAAGATGTAATTGAATGGGGCGAAAAATTAATCCAGGGCGAAGAACAGCGCCTCAACAAAGGCCAGGCTCCAATAACAAATCCCACAATAGCCAGAGTAAAAGTTCATTACGAAGATTACATGCGCGCTCATAAAAGTCAAAAACATTTGCAGGAAACGCATACCAAAGCGCAGCAAAAAATTGCCGTGTTACGTGAAAAAGCTGACGATATAATCTTAAAAGTGTGGAATGAGGTTGAGGACCATTATTCAAACTTATCGGCAGAAGAAAAACGGGAAATGGCAGAGCAAATGGGTGTTGTTTATGTATATCGCAAAAATGAAAAACTAAGCTTTACTAACTTAAGATTAGATAAAGTGATTTAAAAAAACACTTGCTGAATTGCGAATATTATACCTAGACGTTATAAAATAACGCATTCGCATTAAACTTTTGAAACTGTTCCTTTTAAATATTTTTCAAGCAACACAAGTAACTTGTTGATATTTATGGGTTTACTTACAAAGTCATTAAAATGTGCATTCTCAACTTTTTCTTTTTCAATCTGGTTTTGATAAAAAGTTTGGGCAATTATGGGTATTTCTGGTCTGATTTCACGGATATGCAAGGTGGTTTCAAAACCATCCATTCCCGGCATATATATATCCATTAAAACCAAGTCGATGTCTTCACGTTCCTGAATTATATTTAAAGCTTCCTTCCCGTTTTCAGCTCTTACTAAATTAACCTCAGTGGGACGTAAAATTTTTTCAATAAATAGATAATTAGCCTGTTCGTCTTCAGCTATCAAAATTGTTTTTGATTTCCACTCGAAATTCATATTGGACAGATTTTGTGTAAAGCAAATTTCGTAAAAAAATTATGTTCTATACAAATTTTACGTCATAAAGATTTAAAGTTGTCTAAATATTTGTAAACCATTGATTTTTATTGACAAGTACCTGTTTATTGCACTTAAGGGTCACAAAGCTTATGTTCTTATAATTGGCGATTTTAGATAGGCTTCCATAAAAAATTACTTATTTTTGTTATACACCACTCTTTAATTTTATCATTATTTAAAAAGAGTTTTACCATGAAAATACTTAGGCGTAAACTATCCTTGTTTTTAATTTGTCTTACATGGGCCGGATTTGCCCTGGCTGCCACAGATTCAACTATTTTTGATATTATAAAACAAGTAAACACCCCGGAAGCTAAAGCAGCTTATTTAACAAATTACATCGACACCTGCGGAACCACAAAAATTATTGATAATGAATCAATTATTCTGCTGGCCGACTCTATCATCCAAAAAAACCAATTAGATAAATATTTCGGGATAATATCCTATCAGAAAGGCGATCTGCATTTTCAAAAAGGGGATTATAAAAAATCAATTATTGAATTGATAAAAGCAGAAGCTGAATTTTCAGAGAAAAAGCAAGCGAAAAAACTAGCCAAAACTTATAATAAATTAGGCGTGGTTTACATCTCGCAGGCTGATTTTCCTTTAGCACTCGATTATTTTATTAAAAGCCTGAACATAAAAGACAGTATCGGTGATACCAAAGGCATTTCAAACACCTACAGCAATATGGGCAATGCATTATTTGAAATGGACGATACCGACAGGGCACTGGAATATTATTTAAAAAGCCTGGCAATTGATAAAGCAGACAGCAATGAAGTGGGAATGGCAAAAACACTCATGAATGTAGGAGTAGTATATAAAGAACAATTTAAATATAATAAGGCTGTTGAATGCTTCGAAAAAAGTTTAAACATGCACCTTGCCCATCATAATATGCAGGAGGTTGCCAATTGCTATTCAAACCTGGCCCTGGTTTACCTTGAAACCGGCGACGATCAGAAAACCCTGTCATACTATAACAAGGCTCTTAAATTATTTGAACAGTTAGGGATAAAAAAAGGAATTTCGTCGGTATTATCAGATATCGGTTTTTTCTATAATCTTAAAGGGGATGATACCCGGGCCCTGGACTATCTGAAAAAAGCAATCCGACTTGCCCAGGAAATTAACTCCGTTCAGGACATTGAACGAATAAGCCAGGCCATAAGTGCTTCATATCAAAACCTGGGGAATTATAAAGAAGCGTTTAATTATTTTGTGCTGTACAAATCGATGTACGATAAACTCAACAATGACGAAAACACCCGGCTTTTCACCAAAATGGAAATGAATTATCAGTTTGAACAGACCAAAAAAGAAATTGAATTTGAACAACAGCAAAAGGAATTAAAACACCTGGCTGAAATTAAACGACAACAACTGATATTGAAATTTATTATTATTGGCGCGTTGGCTCTGCTTGTTTTTGCCATTTATTTTTACAGAAATTACAAGCAGAAAAAACGCGATAACGAGCTACTTAAAAAGCAGAAAAAAGCAATTGAAGAGCAGCGTGATAAAATAAACAAACAGAAAAAGGATATTACCGATAGCATTTTATATGCCAAACGAATCCAAACAGCGTTGCTCCCTCCCAATACCCTGTTGGATAACTTACTATCTGATTATTTTGTGTTGTACAAACCCCGGGATATTGTCAGCGGCGATTATTACTGGGTTTCGAACAAAAATGAAAAAACCGTTATTGTGGCAGCCGATTGCACCGGTCATGGCGTTCCGGGAGCTTTTATGAGTATGCTGGGTATGGCTTTCCTGAATGAAATCATTCAACAGGAAAATGATATTTTAAGTGATGCACTATTAAATAAATTGCGAGAAAATGTAATTGTTTCGTTACGACAAACCGGTAAAATTGGTGAAACCAAAGATGGAATGGACCTTGCCATGACCATTGTCGACCGTAAAAATCAACGGCTTCAGTTCTCCGGAGCTAACAACCCGTTGGTACTCATCCGCAACGGTGAAATTCTGCAATACAAAGGAGACAAAATGCCAATAGGTATTTCCGATAAAGCAAATTCATCGTTTACCTCACATGTAATCGATTTTAAACCCGGCGATACATTTTACATGTACTCTGATGGTTATGTGGACCAGTTTGGTGGACCCGATAACCGAAAATTTATGTCAAAATCATTCCGCGAAATGCTTTTGAATATCCAGGATAAAACCATGAAAGATCAGGAAACTTATTTAAATGAAACAATTGATAACTGGCGGGGCTCTACAGAACAGATAGACGATATTCTGGTTATGGGCATAAAATTATAAAACAGAGCCGGTTTTTTCAAATAAAACAAAAAGTAAATAACTTTGACTACCACAACTAATTTTAACTTAGCTAGAAAGTTAATTCTTTATGAAAAAGTACTTAATAGTCAGCACATTGATTTTCTGTTTCGGAATTGCGTTTAGCCAGACGCTAAACGATAAATGGCTGGAGCAGATAAACCAAGGAAAAGAAGAATATGCTGTAAATAATTACGCTGAAGCCATAAATTATTTCGTAAAGGCATCACAGCTGGTACCTACCGATACTACTGCATATGTTTACATTCTGGATTGTGCTTATAAAACCCAGGACGATCCGTTGTTTTTTAAAAGTTTTGACAAGCTTTTGGTGTTAAACCATGAATCGGCAAGGGCTTATAACCAGGCCATTCATCTGGCCACTGAGGTGGAGAAAGATTATCAGAAAGCTGTTATGTATGTAGAAACGGCCCGTCAGAAATATCCTAATGACAAGGACATCATGATGGCAGACATTATGATCTATTATCAATATGGAGATTATGATGCGGCACTCAAAAAATTATCAGCCTATTTGGAGCATTTCCCAACGGATAAAAAGGCCATTGAAATGCAGTATGAAATTTATTATAACGTAAAGAAAAATATTGATTCAGCAATTGTTGTATTAGATAAAGCACAACAACTTTTCCCCGATGACCAGGATTTTGTGAAAAAGGAAGTGAATATTTATCTCGAAACCAACCAAATGGATGCGGCTGAAGAGAAATTTCAGAAATTAATTGATCTTAATCCTTATGAAGCCAAGCATTATTATAACCTCTCATTAATTCTGTACAACAAGGGCGAATACCAGAAATCGATAGAATTAGCCTCGAAGGCCATTGAACTTAATCCTAATTTTCTTGATGCTATTTATAATGTCGGGACTTATTATTATCACCGGGCGTTACAATACAATGAAAACCTGTTAAAAATGACCCCTTACCAATATACCTACCAAGAACAAGGGCGAAACATTGAACTTACTGCCAAATCGCTTTTTGAGGCTGCCAAACCTTACTTTCAAAGAGCGATTGAATTGAATACAGAGGAACTCGGAGCTTATCAAAATATGAACACCATTAATGTTTTACTGCAAAACATTGAAAAAAACCAGAAATTGACGGATCCCTATTTTACCGATCTTGAAAATGAAGAAAAACATAATGTGTATCCCGATTATGAAATGACAGGGTTTGAGTTGCAATATCCTAATGGTGGTTCATCATTAAAAAAAGGAGAAACAGCAGAACTTGCAGTTACAATGAAAAATTCGGGCCAATCGCCTATTGAGAATTTAGAAATAAGGTTGATGGAACCGTTTGTGAATCCAATGCTTTCATATGCAAACCGGACAACCATTCCCATATTAAATCCCGGTAAGGATACCACTATTTCCATACCTATAAAATATTTGATGAATAATGCCAGCACCGTCGGCATGGAACGAACCGAAGGGTCAGACAACATCATCCGGTTTTTTGCTACAGGTACCAATGGTAAATATACCGATTTGCAGCAGGTAAATATCGCCACCGGCGTTGGTGCTGCCGTTGCTGAAGTATCGGGTTCAAATTTTTCAGAAACTGTTGATATCGATTTTACTCCTCAGGCCAGGGCTAAAAACTTTCTCCTGGTTATTGGAATCGACAATTATCAAAGTTGGCCAAAGCTGAACAGTGCCGTGGAAGATGCCAAAAAAATTAAAGATGTACTGGTAAATCATTATCAGGTTAATAAAGAAAATGTGTTTGAGCTTTACAACAGCGATGCAACCAAAGCCAACATAATTAATGCCCTGATTAAAATAAAGGGAGAGCTCACGGAAAATGATGACGTTATTATCTATTATGCGGGTCACGGCGATTATAATACAAAAACCGATGAAGGAGCATGGATTCCGGTGGATGCCCATCTTGATTCAACCCAGGAATATCTTGATAACACGACACTAATCAGCTTTTTAAATTCTATAAATTCAAAACATACCTTTTTAATTGCCGATGCCTGCTTTTCAGGATCGTTATTTGTTTCAAGCGACGATATGACTTACAAACCCAATAATGATAAAATTAAATCGCGCTGGGGTTTTACATCAGGTAATATTGAATATGTTGCTGATGGCACACAGGGCGAAAGCAGTCCGTTTGCAAAATACCTGGTTGAAGCGTTACAGGAAAACCAACGTGATTATATAGCCGTTACTGAACTAATTTCGTATGTTAAGTTCAAAGTAAGAAACAATGCACTGCAAACCCCTATCGGAAGGCCTTTGAAAATAAAAGGTAACGAAGGCGGGGAATTTTTACTGTATACCCGGTAATTTTGGGATTAAGAGAATTGAATCAAGAAAATCTAAAAAAATGAAAAATATTCTGATTTTAATATTCGTGACATTTCACCTGGCAGTTATTGCTCAAACAGGCGAATCGGTTTATAATGTTATCCAGATAAATGGAAATATTTTTAATGTTACCCAAAGCACAAATCTTGTCCAGGGTAATGCTTTTGAAGGGCAGGACAAACTTAATTTCAAGAAAAACTCCTATGCCTATGTAGTTTCCGACATGCACAAAAAATACATGCTTCGCACGCCATCCATCGAATCGCAGGATGCCGATATTTTTAGCAATGCACAGCTGGCCCTCAGCCCAATAAGGAGCAGAGGACAGCTTAGTACACGAGGCGCTGTAAGTACCACCGGTGTTAAAGATTTTAAAACTTACCTTGGCATTGATAATTTTAATGTGATTGGCCCATTGCTTGAAATCCCGATGGATTCAAACCGCTATCCCTTAAACGATAAGCAGTTTATTGTTTTTTATTATGAAATTAACAACCACAAAGTTTCAAAAAAAGTGGGCTTTAATAACCAGGTGTTGCGTATTGAGGAAGACAAGCTAAAAGCCAGTAAAGGTGAAGTTTTAACACAGGACACCATTAAAGATTTAAGCGTATATCAATATAATCCTTCCACTGGCGAGTCGAACCTGATAACAGAAATTAACCTTTGTTTTATTGATCCTTTTAAATTAAAAAGTGAAATGGAGACGTTGATTCCAGTGCTACAAAAACAAAATATGTCTAAACCCGATATTATTGAATATCTTAAACAATATGTTATTGACATTTACGGTAACCTGGATGAAAACCAGCTGAATGCTTTTGTGAGTACTATAGATGTTCCTTAATACTGATACAAAATATTACCGTTGGTATTTACCAGCATGTATTCAAGTTTAATATCCGACTTATTTTCAATTTTACTTAAATTGGTTTCATCGGTTTTAAATCCAACCAGGTTAAGCGTTTCGCTATCAAGTTTAATTGAATGAGTCAGGTAATACGTGAAATTATCGTTGTACTTTTTCAAACTTATTATTGATCCTTCACTGTTAAAAACACTTAAAAAAGCATTGGCTTTTGATCCCGATAAAGATTGTTCATTATTGTCAAAAATTAGTTTAGAATAATTACCTACCAAAATCAAATTTTTATTCGAACGAATAATATTCACAACATTACCGTTCAGCTGTAACTGGGTTTGCCAGATGGCTCTTCCAACGGAATCCGAATAGGAAACCATCAGGGTATCGACACCATCGGCATTCTCCTGAAGTTGTTTGCCTTTGTAAACCGCCGTAATCTTCTCATTAATAGCATCAAACATCATTAATCGCGGCACCAGCCCAGGACCAATGGGCTGCCTGGTTAATTCCTCTCCTTTTCCGTTATATCTAAGTAATTTATTGGCAATGGTAAGATTCCCATCCATCAGATCACGGGTATGAACAATAACGATACAGCCATCATCGGTTACATCAATAACATCACCATAATTCATTAAAGTGGATTTCTTTCCGGATGAAAAATCAACTTTCTTAACCCATTTTATATTAAAACTACTGTCACTTTTGGCTACAAAAGCCGTGGTTTTATTTTCTGTCTTAGCCAAAAATCCTGTAATATAATAATCTCCCTTTGTGTTAATCGCCACTGAAGTAGTGTAATATTTTCCGGTTTCAGGATTATCCGTTTTAAGAGCCGAAATAGCCAACGGAATTTCATAAGTTTTATTTTTTATAACTACCGGACTGTTATGCTTCCTGTTTTGTTCTTCGACAATGTTCTTTTTCAGGTTTTCCATCGAGGCATCCATCAAAGTCTCAAGGTTCGACGGTTCTTTACTCAGATAATTTCTCAGACCCTTTTCACCTTTGTATTGTTCATCAATATACGACTGGTATTTGAGCACATTAAATGAGGTCAGGTTTTTATTTAAGATTTTTAATTCGTTGTCGGCTTCAATTTTCCGATTTACCAAATCTTTATAAAAAAGAAGTTTTTTGCGTAAAGACAACGTTGAATCATTGGTATGGGCCGGATTATTGATTGGGTTCTTACTATCGATCATTAAATTTAGCCGGTTTACATTATAATTGAACAAATCGAGAATGAGCGGTTGAAAATCGTAACGCCCAACCCGATACCCAAATTCAACATCCATGCTGTAATAATCATAATTTGAACTATAATCTTTGGTTATGTTCATTAAATTAGTCAGCGATTCTATTTTCTTCCCTTCCGATTCTATGTCCATGCGAAGTTTGCTGATATCTTTTTCAATAACCGCTAACACCGTATCGCTCCACGATCGATAATCCCAAAGTGATATATCATTTTTCAGAAAATCCGACTTTGTTAAACCGTCAAGACGATAGGTTTCAATGGGTACCAGTTTATAATCCTGGTTATAATTTTTTATCGGAAATGTTTTGATGGCACTCTTATAGTTATCAAAATAAAAACGGGTTGAATCAAAATCGGTTCCTATATCTTTTATTTCATTTATTAATTGCTCGTTGGCGGTAAGGTAAATATCTTTTAGCTTATTATTTTTATCTGCAATTTGCTTGAAGGTATTCAGGCAATTGGTATAATTGCGAACAGCACCATAGTAATTATCTCTGATAGTCTCTATATTTTTCTTAAAATCAGCAACTTCACTAAGCTGGTTTTTGATATGGTTAACCAGTTGTTCATATTCAACCCTTTTTGCGCCATCAGCCGGTTTTATATGGTTATACATTTCCCAGTTTTTCCGGGCTTCTTTTTCATCCAGATATTTCAAACACAGGTTGTAAAACAAATTGCTGTGATACAGGAAGTACGACATATCTGAGTAATCACGCAAAGGGTCTTTTTCCTTAGCAAATTCAAAAGCAATGTATCCCAAATGGTAATAAGTGTTTGGATGATGGGGGTCTTGTTTCTGATAGCTTAACAAATTCTCAAATGCCTTACTTTTATTCCCGCTGAGAACAATTTCATAAATATCTTTATATTTTAATTCTTCAACCGACTGTGAATTTACACTGTATGTTAATGCAGCTATTAAAATTCCTGCTAAAAAGAACTTATTCATTACTACCTGATGTTTCGTTAATATCCACAATTTTTAATTCAACTCTTCGGTTTTGTGCCCGGTTTTCTTCCGAGGTGTTAGGCACCAATGGGTTTGATTCACCATATCCCTTGGCAATCAGCCGTTCAACCGACAAATTATTCCCCACTAAATAATCAACCACAGACTGAGCCCTCTTTAAACTAAGTTTTTGATTATAGCTGGTTGATCCAACATCGTCGGTATGGGCTGAAATTTCGATGTTAATATCCGGGTTATCAATTAAAAGTTTTACCACCCTGTCGAGCTCTTCATAGGAGCTGGCATTTAATTCAGCTGAGTTCGTCTCAAAAGTAATATTATTCAGCACCAGTTTCGTCTTGGCTTTAAGCGGAGTCAGCTTCACATCAAGTTTTTTATTTTCAGTGGAAGCCATATCAACTTTGGTGTTGTAGAAAGCATAACCCTTGGGTCCGTTAACGTTGATTTCATATTTATCACCATCGCGTAAATCGACAATAAATTTACCATTTTCGTCTTTTCTTACTTTTTTAACAATGGTTTCGTTTTTTTCAAGGTTGGTAATCACAATTTCCACCTCATCAATAGCCTGGTCGGTTTCAACATCGGCAATATTAATTTCGAACGGTGTTTTTGAAGGTGTCAGCTCAATATCCTTTTCAAACTCATTGTATTGCACCACCCCGGATAAATCAAAATCGAACTGGTAATCTTCATAATTCGGAACCGTGACTTTAATGGTATAGTTGGTGCCAATATCAAGATTCAATTCGTACCGGCCATTTCCTTTACTCTCAATCCGGCCTGATGAAACATCGTTGTTATTGGCATCAAAAATTTTCACCTCCCCTTTCAAAGGCTCAAATATTTCCTCATCGAAAACATTTAACTGCAATATTGATGAATTAAAAAGCTGAACATTATTGATCACCGGTTCTTTGGGGATGGCTGTATTAAATCCGGCATCATATTCATAAAAATAATGGGAATAATTTTTTGCAAAAAACTCAAATTCAAGAGCCCGTCCCTGGGTAAAATAAAACTGGTAACTCGCATCGGGCATTTGAGTTGATTGTTCACCAACCTGATCCATATTATCAGAATAACGCACAATCACCGTTCCTTCGAGAGGTTTGTTGTCAACAACATCGGTAATGGTTCCTTTAAACTCAAACACTTTTTTGGGTTGCATCTTTTCCGGAATATCTGCCAAATATATGCCCCCCTCAATCGTTTTCCTTTTTTCGAGAATTTGTGAATAGAATAATTTATTCGTGTTAGCGATTTTTGAAATTCTGATATCGTCGTTATCTGTATTAAGAATAGTAATCGGTTCGGGATCGAACCATATGTTTTCGGCCAACATTGCAGAACCGTATAAGTTATAACCTTCCGGATCTTTATCACGCTTTGAGGCAAAATATAACTGGGTGTTGTCTTCGCAAAAAAACGGATAATTTTCGTCCGATGCATTAATTTTATCTGCCAGTGGCAATGGCTTCTTCCATTTTTGATTTTCATCGCGCCGGGTGTAAAATATTTTATGGGTAAATTCATCATCTTTTGCGCCTGGAATTTTACGCACAAAGAAAAAATAATTTGCATCGGCTGAAATCATTGGCGCTGATTCATCTAACGGTGAATTTATAACAGCAAAATTCTCCGGGGTGCTCCATTTCCCCTGGTTAAACCGGGAATAATAAATATCCGTACCTCCTTGTGAATTTTCATTTTGCGCTGCAAAATACATTACATCGCCCATAGCATTTAACGAGGGATCAAAAATTTGATTCCCTGTAGTAAAGGCATTGTTCTCAAAATCGACATGTTTGGGCTCCGACCAGTTATTATCACCCGAGCGGTCACAATAAAACAATTCCCAATTACCATTTTGATATGATTTAAAAACCGCCCTGCTTCCATCAAAGCAAACAAACAGGGTCCCCACGGTACTTGAAAAAGGCTGTTGTACCAATCGTTGCGGTTGAGCGATGATTACTCCTGAAAAAAATAAACCTATAAAAAAGGAGTAAATAAACTTAATGTTCATACGAATGAAATTTCTTTTTAACGATATAATTAGTTTCCTGGTTTCCAGGACTCAGGTATTTCATGAATTACCTTTTAGGTGCTTTCATTTGGCATCGCCAAGAAATTACTAAATTAGTATAATTTACCAAAAATCAGCTATTCAAATTACCGGTATTAATTTTTAAAACATTAAAATTTAATTTCTTGAAGTCATTCGCTATCTTGCCTTTATAAAATTTGTTATTATAATGAAAATTATCTCATGGAATGTTAACGGGATCAGGGCGGTAGCAAAAAAAGATTTTTTTACAGATGTAAAAAAAATGAACCCTGATGTATTATGCCTACAGGAAACCAAGGCTCAGGATGATCAGGTAAGTGAAGTGTTACAACCTATTGACGGATACTATCTTTATTCAAACTCTGCCGAAAAAAAAGGCTATTCAGGAACCGCTGTTTTAACAAAAATAAAACCGATCGGAGTAACCCGTGGTATTGGGATTGCCGAACACGATAACGAAGGCCGGGTTTTGTGTCTTGAATATGATCAGTTTTACTTGGTTAACGTATATGTGCCCAATTCGGGTGCTGAATTAAAACGCCTGGATTACCGGCAAACCTGGGATCAGGATTTTTTTAATTATCTTAAAAAACTTGAAAACAAAAAGCCGGTTGTGGTTTGCGGCGATTTAAATGTGGCCCATAAACCCATTGATCTTGCCCACCCAAAACCCAATTACAATAAATCGGCAGGTTATATGCAGG
Organism: Bacteroidales bacterium; assembly: GCA_046704385.1. Classification (GTDB taxonomy): domain Bacteria; phylum Bacteroidota; class Bacteroidia; order Bacteroidales; family SZUA-534; genus GH45. The sequence goes on from JBJKSB010000097.1 coordinate 29,452, forward strand.
AAGAAATTGATGGTATGGATCGTTATATCGAAGGTAGTTTGGTGGATACCTTCAGGCTTTTTTATCCTGATACAACGGAAGCTTATACCTGGTGGAGTTACCGCGCCGGAGCCCGTGCCAAAAATGTAGGCTGGAGAATTGACTATTTCCTGGTAAGCAAAACGTTTACTAATGGAATTAAAAAAATTGAAATACTGAGTGACATTATGGGCTCGGATCATTGTCCGGTGGCTATTGAGGTGGGTTAGGTTATATATTAATATTTCAATCCCTCCTAACCTCCTTTATGAAAAGTGAGGAATAGGTCGTTGCTAATTTGATGCTTTTAACTTTAAATTAAAAGAAAAACTTTAGATGTCAGATTGGGTTGAGTTATTTCCAAAAAAAATGCCGGTTAATCCCGGCATTTTGTTGACCCATAAGGATTCGAACCTTAAACGGCTGGACCAAAACCAGCTGTGTTACCATTACAC
>JBJKSB010000098.1:0-60332 GCA_046704385.1 Bacteroidales bacterium
ATCAGGAGCTTGACGATATCGACAAATTGCTGAAGCAAGGCAATTTAACCGAAGAGGAAATCAATATCTTACTGGATCAAAGGGCTAACCTGAATAAGGATTAGTTATCGGCAAATTCACCGCATGATTAAATACAACTATTATTACTTTGTAGAATTACAGCAACATTGAATAGGTGTCTTTTTTGGGAAAATGGACAGAGAAATTCCATGATTCCATTTTTCCATTATTGAACATCAAAATATTATTCAGGCCAAATTTATTTCAATTCAGCCATAATCCGTAAAACTACTTCCGTGTTTGATATTGCCCGACCCAAACCGGGTCGCTTACTTTTAATAAAAACCGCCAAAGATTATCGCCGAAAGCATAATCAGATTTGTTGTGGATGCCAAAAGCCGCCAGCATTTGATACTGACCTTCCGAAGGTGCGCCAGACTCTGTTCCCCAGCCGGTTTCATTTCCGTAAGGATTGACATCGTGTTTAAGTTTCCACAAAACATCTAAAATTTTAGGATTAATACCGTACTCATCAAAGTAATTAATTGTATCAGGATTGGCCCTTGAATCTTCATTTCCGGAAGCCTGCCGCAGAAATGATTGTTTGGTAAGAAAAATATATTCGCGTGTACTGTCCGGATTTTCACGAACAATTGCATACGATATTTCGTCGGCACCTGCCGAAATTAAACTGATGCCAAAACTGTAGCGCGATTGCCTTATTTTGGGAACATAATCCTTTTTAGGAATAATGATCTGGCCGGAAACATTCAGCACAAAACCCATCAGAATTGACAACAATAAATATCGGGGACGGGTCAGGCAGCGAAAGTGAATCATAGTTGTTTTTAGTCCTGAAAAAACAAAAAGTTAAAATCGGCTTTAGGGTCTAATTCCATCGGTGTTGTTCCATGTTTGAAAACCCGTAATGGCAATTTTCCTATATAAAAAACCTTTTCGTCTTCAACCCGGAACATGCATCCTTCGCGCAATCCGACCACGGTCATTTCTTTATTTAACTCAAGAAATTCCATAATCCGGTCTTCGCGGGTTTCACCGCCATGTCCTTCCGGATTTTTATCTAGGTAATGAGGATTTATCTGGAAGGGGATCAGATTTAGTGCATCCAGACCTTTTGGATCGATAATGGGCATGTCGTTAGTAGTTTTAATGGTAGGACAAGCCATGTTCGACCCGGCACTCCAACCAATATAAGGGGTTCCGGCCAGCACTTTTTTCCTGATCGGTTCGGTTAGTTTATTGTCGTGCATATTCCGCAATAAATTCCAGGTATTTCCTCCACCCACCACCATGGCTTCAGCTTCAAGCACCGCTTTTTCCGGGTCATCAAAATGGTGGATTGAAACCACATCGTGCCCAACCTCGTTAAAACGTTCTTTCACTTTGGCTTCATAATCGTTCCACGATACGGTAACACCGGCATAAGGTATGAATAAGGCCTTTACCTGTTTTTTGCCTAGGAATTGTGCAATTTCATGTTTAGGATAATCCAGATATGGCTCACCAGCCATAGTTGAATTACTTATTAATAACAGATTCATTATTGTTTGTTTTTTTCGATTCAAAATTAGCACCCGAAGTTACCAAATTACTTTATAATCTGAAACTCCATGGTGATGTCATCAATGGGCCAGTTGCCCTCATCTACTTTAACGGCAGCAATGGAATCGATAACGTTGAGCCCGTCAATAACCTGCCCAAAAACCGTATGTTTTCCGTCAAGATGAGGAGTCCCGCCAATGGTTTCGTAAATTTTCTTATGTTCAGGCGAAATATGCAACCCATATTGTTGTTCAGCTCCCAATAATTCAGCTTTATTGTATTTGGTGCCTTCCACAATAAAAAAATCAAACGAAACACTACGCATATCTGGATTGTTTTCGTAATCGCGGGCCATACTTACCGCACCTTTCTGATGAATGTTTTCTACCCGAATTTCAGCAGGAATGGTATACTTGCCCATTTTATCTTTTAAACTTTTCCGACTCCAGTCGTCGTTGTCACCGCCCTGTATCATAAAATCCTTAACCACTCGGTAAAATACAGTTCCTTTATAAAAATGGTTTTTGATTAAACGGATAAAATTTGCACGGTGCAGCGGTGTGTTTTCATAAAGCTTTATGGTCATGTTTCCTTTTGAGGTTTTTAGCAAAACCAAAGTTTCGGGATTTTCTTTGCCATATTTTAACAGCTGGCTTTCAGCGTTGGCATCTGTCAAAGGAATTACCTTGTGCGCTTGTTTTTTTGCCGGATTCTTCTTTTTAACTTTGGCTTGTTGCTTCTGTTCCTTCGAAGTGTCTGAATTGGGTTGTTTCCCTTGTATGCAGGAACCCAGGCTTAAAAACACCGCAAAAATTAATAATTTAATAAGGATTGGTCCTGTATTTTTCATCATCATCTCCTTGTAGTAAATTTAAATAACTTCTGTATCGCATCAAACTGATTTTCCCGGTTTCGACCGCTTTTTTAACGGCACAACCGGGCTCATGTGAATGGGTACAATTGTAATATTGACATTGGTCGCTGGCAGCAAATATTTCAGGAAAGTAATGTGAAATTTCATCTTTGTCCATATCTATTACACCAAAACCTTTAATGCCAGGAGTATCAACAATATAGCCCCCGTTATGTAAAGCATGCATTTCAGGATACGTTGTGGTATGCTGCCCTGATTCGTGATAGTCTGATATCTCTTTGGTTTTCAAGTCTAACCCGGGTTCTATTTCGTTAATTAATGTTGACTTACCTACTCCTGAATGTCCGGCAATTAGTGAAATTTTATTTTCCAGTAATTTACAAATTACATCAATACCCTCTTTGGTTTTTGCCGAAACCGCAAAGCATTCATAGCCAATGTTACGGTAAATATCCATTAACCGGATCATTTCCCCCTGGTTAGCATTATTATATAAATCAGTTTTATTGAATATCAGTTTTGAAGGAATGGAATACGCTTCGGCTGAAACCAGAAACCGGTTTATAAATTCAGGAAAGGTTTTGGGTTTTACCAGGGTCACCATCAATAATGCCTGGTCGACATTGGCTGCCAGAATATGAGCTTGTTTTGAAAGATTTATCGATTTGCGGATGATGTAGTTTTTTCGCGGTTCAATAGCGGTTATAATTCCTACATTGGTTTTTGGGTCAGACTCAAATGCCACAATATCGCCAACGGCCAGCGGGTTGGTAGTTTTAATTTCCTTCGACCGGAACTTACCCCGTATTTTGCATTCAATTACCAATCCATCCCCGGTTTTTACGCGGTACCAACTGCCTGTCGACTTAATTACCAATCCTTTATTCACAATTTTTTCTTTGCAAGCAAAGATATAGGAATTCACCCTTAACACCAATACAGAAAAATTAATTACCGGGCAATATGAAATCTCAAATTAATTTTGTACTAATTTGCTTCTTAATTTAGCACTTCAGTATTTTTGCAAAAAATTATTATGATAAAAGCAGTAATATTCGATATGGATGGGTTGCTTATTGATTCGGAACCCATGTGGCGAAAAAGTGAAATGAAAATTTTTAGGGAACAAGATATTTCCCTTTCGGAAGATGATTGCAGGGGAACTACAGGAATGCGGGTGGATGAAGTGGTTAGGCATTGGTCAGCCATATATCCTGAAGCGAATCTGAATATTGAGAAGATGGCAAAAGACATCCTGGATGAAGTTTGTCACCTGGTGGAAACCACCGGTGAAGCTTTGCCCGGGGTAACAGAAACCGTTAATTTTTTTAAAAATCTAGGCTTGCCTCTTGCCATTGCTTCAGCCTCAGGATACGATTTAATCGATAAAGTAATCACCCGGATCAACCTTAAAGATGCTTTTGTCGTCATTCAATCAGCGGAATTTATGAAATACGGGAAACCGCACCCTGAGGTGTTTCTTGAAACGGCTTTGAGGTTGGGCGTAAAACCTGAGGAATGTTTGGTTTTTGAAGATTCCGTTTATGGAGTATTGGCTGGTAAAGCCGCCAAAATGAAGGTTGTAGCCGTGCCCGATCAGTACAATAGCGCATTGAACGGCTATTGCATTGCTGATATTAAAATAAATTCGTTAAAGGAATTTTCGCCTGATTTGTGGGAGAGTTTAAATAATTAATATATCGGAACCATAAGTTTATGCGTAAACTGCTTAAATTTTTTCTGAAACTTTTGTTAATTCTGGTACTCTTTGCCGGCATTCTTTTTATTACGTCAAAATTACTCGAACAAAAAATAGTGCAAAAGGCCGTTCAAATTATGAATAGCAAAATAGATGTGCCTGTTTTTACTGACGAAATAACCTTTTCATTATTAAAGAAATTTCCGGAGGCAACACTTCAGTTAAAAAATCTGACCCTGCTTTCGTCCAAAGATTTTAATAAGCAAGAATTCGATGAAACTTTTGTGGACACGTTAATTCATGTTCAGGATGTTTACCTTTCTATAAGTCTTATTTCTTTGTATCATGACATACTGGAGATAGACAAAGCTTATGTACAAAACGGCTCGGTAAATCTTTTAACCGATAAAGAAGGTAAAAGCAATTATGATATCTTAAAAAAACTTACTGAAAACAAAACTCCGGTTGAGGCTGACAGCCATTTTGCATTTCTTCTGAATCAGATTCAATTCAGGCAGATGAAAATAAATTTCATTAACAAATTCAAAAAAACGGCCATTACTTTAAATGCACCAAATTACACGGTGAAGGGTAATTTTTATAAAAATGACTATACTGCGAGTTCCTCCGGGAAACTGTTGGTCACTTACTTTGAACAGGGAAGATTTAAAATATCACCTGACGATCCGGTCAACCTTATCATGAACCTGAATGTTAAAAACAACCGAATCAATATTGTAAACAGCCGGGTTCAGAAATCGAACCTCGGCCTGGCCATAAATGGCAACATTGTTTTAACCGATCCGATAGATATTGATGTTAAAGTTAATGGGCAATTTAACAGTTTGGACGAATTACTGGGGATGGTTGGTGTAATAAATATGGATTACTATCGATCAAAAGGAGCGTTGGGTTTGTCGGCCATTATCAAAGGAAAACTCAGCAACACGGAATCGCCGGCTGTTGCGGCTAATTTTAAGTTGATCAATGGAGAGCTGCAAATGAAAAATCAAAACGTAAACCTCGACAATATTATCCTTGAGGGATCGTTTTCGAACGGAAGCCAAAGAAATCTAAGTTCTACGCAGCTTGAAATCAAACAATTTTTTCTGGCTACAGAGAATAGTTCAATCAAAGGAACCCTGAGTATTCAAGACTTTAACAAGCCTTATATCATCCTTTCTTCCGACTTACAAATCAATTTAACCGATGTAGAACCGTGGATTAATTCATCCGGGTTCAGTGTTGGCGGAACCCTGAAAGGGACACTGAACTGTCAGGGATTTTTTAATCCTGCTGCCGAAAATTTACTTATTCCCATTGGAACCTGGCAAAAAAAGGGTGAATTCAGTGTAACCGATGGTTTTTTTACTTTGAAAAAGCCGGAGCTTAATATTGGTGAATTATCGGGTCAGGTTAAAATCGAAAATAATGAATTGCATCTGCAGGTTGCCAAAAGCATGGTTCAAAACAGTAATGTTGAAGCAAGCCTCCATGTTGATGATTATCTAAGCCCGCTGGTTGACTCCACCTATCCGGTTAATGTGTTATTCAATTTAAATGCCGATAAGGTGGAATACGAACAATTTAAGCAGTTTTTTGATGATGATGAGTCTGACACTCCGGGCAGGGAGGTGAACTATACCGGTACTTTTAAAACAAATAATCTTTTATACGTAAAGCTGGTTGCCCAAAATGTAGTTGGAAGTTTGGATTATCGCGGCGATAAATTGCAAATTACCAACCTGTCGGCTCAAACCATGGAGGGCTCCGTTCAGGGCAACCTGAATTACATTTATAAAACGGACAATAACTATATTTTTCAAACCCAGGCTACTACAAAACGGGTAAACATTAAAACTCTTTTCTCAACATTCGATAATTTCAATCAGAAATTTATTGTTGATGAGAATATTGAAGGCAATCTAAGTTCAAATTTTGATCTCGAAATGGAATTCGAAAACGATAAAGTCATGCCTTCATCCATTGAATTACTGGGTCATGCCCGAATCGATAATGGGAAGCTGGAAGATTTTAAGCCGATTATGGAGGTTTCAAAATTTGCAGATATTCAGGAATTGAAAAACGTTGAATTTTTAACCCTTGAAAATGACATTCTCATAAGCAACAGTACCATCAATATTCCCAAAATGGAAATTGCCAGCAATGCTTTTGATATTTCAGTTTATGGCGATCAAAAGTTTAACGGTGATTATATGTATCACTTAAAAGTAAATTTGTCCGATTTTATAGGCGGTAAAACAAAACGCCTGGCGAAGCAGCAATCGGAATTCGGTTATGTTGAGGATGATGGCTATGGTAAAAAAACATTATTCCTGCTGGCAAAATGCGAAAACGACAAATCAAAAGTTACCTTGGATGGCGATGCAATTAAAAGCAATATAAAAACCGAATTACACGACGAGAAAACGGAATTTAAAAAGGCTTTGCACGATGAATTTGGTTGGTTTAAAAAAGATTCAACACTGGCGAAACCCCAAAAGAAAAAGAAACCGGAATTTGTTATTGAGTGGGATGATGAGTAATTAACTTTTTTATAATAAAGCGATTAAATTACCGTTTGAAATTAGTTATGCAAAGAATGAATTTTTATACTAAAAAAAGACAGTGGAAAGTAGCTCTTTTCATTGTAGCCGTGATTATTGGTGTTTTATCCTTATCGTACACCAATTTGCTGGTGCGCAAAATGGAAGTTGAGGAACGTAAAAATATGGAAATTTGGGCCGAAGCACAGGCAGCCATTGCTACCACGGAAGATGTACAGGAGAATATAAATTTTTACGTTGATATTATTACCAAAAACACCACCATTCCGGTTATACTGGTGGATGATAACGACAGCATTGTAAATGCAAAAAACTTTGGTGGAAAAAAAGAAGTTAGTCAGAAATACCTGTACAAGAAACTTCAAAAAATGAAGGAGACTAACAAAAGCATTGACATTGATTTTAAGGACGGTACACATAACTATATATATTATGAAGACTCCACTATCTTAAAGCAACTTACTGTTTATCCCTATGTTCAACTGGGAATAATATCCCTGTTTATTCTTATTTCGTACCTCGCCTTCAGTTCTTCGCGCAAAGCCGAACAAAACCAGGTTTGGGTTGGCATGTCGAAGGAAACCGCTCACCAGCTGGGCACACCTATTTCTTCATTAATGGCCTGGATTGAAATACTTGAACAGAACGATGAAAACAGGAGTCATATTAATGAGATGGAAAAAGATGTGAACCGTTTGCAAATGATCGCCGAAAGGTTTTCTAAAATTGGTTCGGCACCGGAACTCCCGTTGACCGACTTGCGAAAAACGCTTGAATCGGCCATTAATTATATGAAAACCCGCACTTCGAAAAACATTGAATTTCAGTTTATTAATAACACTACGGCTGAAGTTATTTTACCCCTGAACAGTTCATTGTTTCATTGGGTGATCGAAAACCTGGTAAAGAATTCCGTTGATGCCATGGAAGGGAAGGGTACCATTTCAATTATAATGGACGAATCAGATAATGAAGCCATAATTGAACTTCGCGACACCGGGAAAGGTATACCCAAAAGCAAACATAAATCTATTTTTAACCCCGGATATACCTCAAAAGAAAGAGGCTGGGGGCTTGGACTGTCGCTGGTGAAACGGATAATCGAAAATTATCACCGGGGAAAAATCGGGGTACTTTACTCTGAAATTAATCAGGGGACAACCTTTAGAATTATGCTTCCCAAATAATTTTTATAATTAATTTGTTTTCATTTGGTTTGAATGGGAGAAACCTATAAATTTGCGCGCTAATTTTTTTTATTTGGCATTAGTTTTTACTTTTGCACGTATTTTAAAAGGGATGTAATGGATTATAAAATTCCATTCAGAGGGTTGAAAAACGGGAGTCATCAATATGAATTCAATGTTGATGATAAGTTCTTTGAAGCGTTTCCGGAAGGGGATATTAAAAAAGGGAACCTGGTTGCTAAAGTTGATCTGATTAAACGGTCAAATGGCATTGAAGCAACCTTTGAAATTGTTGGAACGGTTACCGTTCCGTGCGATCGTTGCCTTGATGATTTTGATTGCCCGGTTGAATTCAGTGGTAAAATGTTATTTGAATTTGGACTGGAATCAGAGGAAGTATCCGATGAACTGGTAATCCTTTCGCCCGGAGATAACTACATAGATTTAGATCAGTATATTTATGAATATATAAATCTGAGTTTACCCATCCAGAAGGTACATCCTGATGATGAAAATGGAAATTCACTTTGCAATGCAGACATGATTGCAAAGTTGAAAAGCTTGAATGTAAATAATGATGATGACGAGATAGATGATCCCAGATGGGATAAGTTGAGAGATTTAATTAACTAATTTTTAAAGCGATTGTAAAATGGCACATCCTAAACACAGAACTTCAAAGCAAAGAAGAAATAAGAGAAGAACTCACTACAAAGCAGTTGCACCTACAGTAGCACAATGTTCAAATTGTGGTTCACCAGTTGAGTATCACCATGTATGCCCCGAATGTGGCTTCTACCGCGGTAAACTTGCTATCGAAAAAGCAGTTACAGCATAATTATTAAGTTTATTCTTAGTAGTTTATCTTGTTACGCCAGATAAAAAGGGAGACCCCATTTGTTATCCAGCGGTTCAAAAACCTGTATTTCCAGGTGAAAAGAACAGAACCTAAATCTTAAACAAATGAAAATTGGTGTTGATATAATGGGTGGTGATTTCGCCCCGAAAGCTTCGGTTTTGGGTGCAATTAAAGCCTACAATGAACTGCCGGAAGATGTCAAGCTTGTGCTTATTGGCGATGAAGTCCGGATTAAAGAAATATTGATTGGCGAAAATGTTGAGCCTAATCTGTTTGAGATAGTTCATACGGACGAAGTAATCACAATGGGCGATCATCCTGCCAAAGCATTTGCAGCTAAACCAAAATCGAGTATTGCTATAGGTTTTCACCTTTTGCAGAAAAAACTCATCGATGGTTTTGCAAGTGCAGGAAACACCGGTGCCATGTTAGTTGGTGCCATGTATACTATAAAATCGATACCGGGTGTAATAAGGCCTTGTATTTCGGCTGAATTACCTCAGTACAGTGGCAAACCAACCATTCTGCTTGATGTTGGAATTAATCCCGATTGCCGTCCCGATGTTCTTTACCAGTATGGAGTTATTGGTTCAGTATATGCTTCGCGTGTTTTTGGAATTGAAAACCCCAAAGTGGCCTTACTGAACATTGGTTCTGAAGAGCAAAAAGGGAACCTGGTGGTAAAAAGCACCTACGAATTGATGAAAGATAACAAAGAATTCAACTTTGTGGGGAATGTTGAAGCAAACGAATTATTTGGTGATTGTCCGGCCGATGTCATAGTTTGTGATGGCTTTACCGGAAATGTAGCGTTGAAAGAAGCCGAGGGCCTCTATAAAATTATGATGAAAAGGAATCTTAGCGATGATTTTTTTCATCAGTTTAATCCCGAAGTTCACGGTGGTACCCCGATTCTGGGTGTAAATTCAACAGTAATTATCGGACATGGAGCATCCAGTCCAACTGCCATACGTACCATGATTATGAAAACCAGGGGCGTTATAGAGGCTAAAGTATCTGAAAAACTAATCGAATTATATCAATAATGTCAAATATCAAAGCAATAATTACCGGTGTCGGAGCCTATGTCCCCGAATATATACTTGATAATCATGAACTCAGCCGGATGGTTGACACTTCCGATGAATGGATCATGACCAGGGTAGGAATTAAAGAAAGAAGAATTCTTAAAGAAAAAGGTGAAGGAGCTTCTTTCATGGGCGAAAAAGCGGTAAAACAATTGCTTGAAAAAACAAAAACTTCGGTTGATGAGGTCGATTTGTTGATCTGTGCGACCGTTACCCCCGATATGCCTTTCCCGGCAACAGCAAATATTATTGCCGACAAAGTGGGTATCAAAAATGCCTTTCATTTTGATATTAATGCCGGTTGTTCAGGTTTTGTTTACACATTAATTACAGCTGCAAAATTTGTTGAATCGGGTCAATACAAAAAAGTAATTGTGGTGGGTGCCGAAAAAATGTCGGCAATTACCGATTATACCGATCGTACTACCTGTCCTTTATTTGGTGATGCAGGAACGGCTGTAATGCTGGAACCTGGCACCGAGGGTTTAGGTATTCAGGATTATATTGCCCGCTCCGATGGTATGGGACGTCAATATTTGTATATGAAAGGAGGAGGTTCATGTAATCCGGCATCGCACGAAACAGTTGATCAGCGCCAGCATTTTATTTTTCAGGAAGGACAACCTGTATTTAAGAATGCAGTATCACGCATGGCCGATGTTTCTGCTGAAATTATGGAACGCAACAATCTTTCAGCCGACGATCTTTCTTGGTTGGTTCCTCACCAGGCAAATTTGCGAATTATTGATGCTACAGCCAAACGCATGGGACTTGATCCTGCTAAAGTGATGATAAATATTGAGCGATATGGAAATACTACCAGTGCAACCATTCCGTTATGCTTATGGGAATGGGAAAAACAACTTAAAAAAGGCGATAATCTGATTCTTTCAGCATTTGGAGCAGGTTTTACCTGGGGTACTATTTACCTGAAATGGGCGTATGATGGAGATAAAATTTAAATTTGTTTGTCCATTTAATTAGATAAATTTAACTTTAAAGAAAATAACCATGGCTAAAACAATGGAAACGGAACAAAAACAAATTAATATAATTGGCGCAGGAACAAACATCAAAGGTGATATAAACTGTTCAGGTGACATTAGAATTGATGGGGGTTTGGTTGGTAATCTTAACGTACAGGGTAAAGTGGTAATTGGAACCACTGGATCAATTAAAGGTGAAATTACCTGTAAAAACTCTGATGTGGAAGGTAAAATTGAGGGCAAAATCTCAGTAACTGAACTATTATCATTAAAAGCAACTTCGTCAATTCAGGGTGATATCAAAACCCGCAGGCTGGCTATTGAACCAGGAGCAAATTTCACCGGAAACTGCGTAATGAACCATGCTTCATCAGGTTCTGTATCAGCAGCTCCTCCTAAATTGGATGACGAGAAGAAAAAATAATAACAGAAAAAAAGACCAATCATATTATATTGCCAGGTATTCAGGGCTTGCCTTTGAAATGCTTGGCATTATTGTTTTAGGGGTTTTCGCCGGCAAAAAAATTGACGATTACCGGCAGGCCGATTTCCCTCTTTTCACTATGATATTAGCATTGCTATCTGTTTTTGTTTCATTATATTTGGTCATCAAAGATTTGATAAATAATGGAACTAAACCTTAAGAAATTCTCCCTAAATTTTCTCGTTTTTTTAACCCTGATTGCTGCTATACATTACCTGCTCATTAGAAGCTTTCCCCATTTTATGGGAATTACTATAAAAATATTTACGGAAATTTATGCTTTCCTGGTAATACTTAATCTTGCTCATTTTTTGGGTATTCGCTGGCTTTTTAAAAAATGGGCAAAATATGCCGGGTTTCTTTTTACCGGGATGAGCCTTTTGAAAATGGGTGTCAGTATACTTTTTTTAGTTCCTTATATTTTTCCTTCAACTCAATATTCAACGCCAGCGGTTTTAAATTTTATAGGAGTTTATTTTTTTACTCTTGCTTTTGAAGTGATTTTTATGGTCAAAAACATGATATAAATCCTGTTTTTTTGATTTGGGTTTTAATAATAATTGAAATGATTTTTTAACCTTTGTGGAATAAACATAAAAGCACCAATGTTGTTTATTCAGCATCAGTATAAATTGTTAATTAGCTTGATATTAAAGTAGACTAATGAAGAGAGTTTTTAGCTTGCTAGTGGCATTGTGTTTTGTCGTTGTATTATCGGCAAACGAAGAACATTCACCCCAGGAATCTCCTAATAATCATGCCGAAGAGGAATTTGATCCTTCCGAAGTAATTATGCACCATATTAGCGATGCACATTCATGGGATTTATTTGAACGTACCAATAAAGAAACAGGCGAATTACAACCGGTTAGCATGCCTCTGCCTGTAATTTTATTTTGCAATGGCAAGTTGGATGTATTTATGTCTTCAGAATTTCATCATGGTGAATCACATGTAAAAAAGGGTGATCGTGAATATATACTTTACGAAAACAAAATATACCTTGCAAACAATGGTGAATTGCAGCTTAATGACGAGCACCAACCCATTAACCTAAAACCGGTTGATTTGTCTATCACCAAAAATGTTTTTGCCATGCTGGTTTCAGCAATTTTAATGCTGCTCATTTTTATTTCCATGGCTCGCATGTATAGCAACAAAAAAAGTGCTCCCCGTGGCATTCAGGGTTTTCTGGAACCCATCGTTTTATTTATTGTGGACGATATTGCAAAACCTAATATTGGCGAGCACAAGTACAAAAAATACTTACCTTATTTATTAACTGTATTTTTCTTTATCTGGATAAATAACCTGTTGGGATTGGTTCCTTTTTTACCGGGTGGGGCAAACGTTATGGGAAACATTGCCGTTACTTTTACCCTGGCAGCATTTTCAATGATTTTGATAAACTTTAGCGGGAATAAAACCTATTGGGGTCATATTTTTGCACCCCCTATCCCAATATGGCTATACCCGGTAATGATCCCGGTTGAAATAATTGGGGTACTATCGAAGCCATTTGCTTTGATGATCCGGCTTTTTGCAAACATAATGGCTGGGCATATTATTGCGTTAAGTTTGGTTTCACTAATTTTTATTTTTAAAACGGTCTGGATGTCCCCGGTTTCAATAGCATTCGTAATTTTTATGGATATTTTGGAACTTTTGGTGGCCATTTTACAAGCATATATTTTTACGCTATTGTCGGCCATATTTATAGGCATGGCGGTACAAGAGCATCATTAATTATAATAATTTAAACTAATTTATTATGACAGGAATTTCAATTGCGGCAATCGGAGCCGGATTAGCAGTAATCGGAGCCGGTGTAGGTATCGGCAGAGTAGGTGGATCAGCTGTTGAGGCTATCGCACGTCAACCGGAAGCTTATTCGCAAATACAGACTACCATGATTATTGCTGCCGCCCTTGTTGAAGGGGTTGCACTTTTTGCTGTTGTGGTATCGTTACTTGTTGCAAAGTAAAAAAAGAATTTTCCTGTAACGGTTGGTTACAGGAAAATTTATGTTACATCTGATTGTTGCCCGAATGGGAAGATCAGCAATTTTGAAAGTGAACGTTAAAAACTTTGATTTTTTAATATTATGGATTTAGTAACTCCTGCGATAGGACTCGTATTTTGGACTGTAGTAATTTTTATTCTTCTACTGGTGGTGTTAAGGCTGTTTGCCTGGAAACCCATATTGAATGCAATTAATGAACGGAACGAAAGCATTAATGATGCATTAAAATCGGCAGACAATGCTAAAGAAGAAATGGCAAAGCTAAAAGCCGATAATGAACAGATATTGAAAGAGGCTCGAATTGAACGCGACAAAATTATAAAAGAAGCCCGCGATATGAAAGAAAAAACATTGTCAGAAGCGAAATCGCAGGCAAAAGTTGAAGCCGATTCCATTATTGCATCAACCAAGGCAGCCATCGAAAATGAAAAACGGGCAGCTATTAATGACATTAAAAACCAGGTGGCCGCGCTTTCTATTGAGATTGCAGAAAAAATTCTATCAAAAGAATTAAGTAATAAGGAAAGTCAAAAAGCACTTATTGAAGATTTATTAAATAAAACTACCATCAACTAAGGAACATGAATGACAGTAAAATAGCCGTTCGCTACGCTAAAGCCCTTTTTGAGCTGGGTATAGAAAATAAAAATCTCGACCAGCTCCGTAAAGATATGGATTTAGTTGCCCATACATGCAGCCTGCCCGATGTTAGTCTGATGTTGGAAAGCCCGGTGGTGGAGAAATCGAAAAAGAAAAAATTGCTGACTGCAATTTTAGAGAATAGCGTTCAGCCTCTTACCCTGAAGTTTATTCTGTTAGTGGCCGAACAACGTCGCGAAATGCATATTCAGGCCATCAGCCGGAATTTTATTCAGCGTTACCGCGATTATAAAGGAATTAAAGCCGCTAAAATCACCACGGCTATTAAAATTGATGATGAAATACAAAACCAGATCAAGAAAGTAATTTCAGAGGTTTTTAAATCGGAAGTTGAATTGGCTACTGCTGAGAACAGCGAATTAATGGGGGGTTTTATTCTCAGGGTTGGCGACGAACAAATTGATGCCAGCGTAACTAATAAACTTAATAAATTAAAGCGCGAATTTTTAGAGAAAACTATTTAAGCAGGCAGTCCTCAGTCCTCCTTGGGCAGCAGACAGCAAGTTTGATAGTGATAAATATAAAAACATAATATTGATAAACCCAGATGTCAGAGGTTCTTCTGAAGCCATACGGCTGGAGACGGTAGACTGAAGACTGAGGATTAATTTAAATAATAAGATATGGCAGACATTAAACCTTCAGAAGTTTCCTCGATCTTAAAGCAACAGCTTGAAGGATTTAAATCGGAAAGTGAACTGGAAGAAGTAGGTACCGTTTTAACCGTTGGTGATGGTATTGCTCGTATTTTTGGTATGTCGCAGGTTCAGTCAAACGAGCTTATTGAATTCGAAAATGGGATAAAAGGGATTGCCCTTAACCTTGAAGAAGATAATATTGGTGCGGTAATCCTGGGATCATCAGAAGGTATCCGCGAAGGCGACACCGTAAAAAGAACCAAACGTATTGCTTCCATAAATGTGGGCGAAGGTCTTTTAGGACGAATTATTAATACCATTGGTGAGCCTATTGATGGCAAAGGACCGATTGAAGGTAAACTATTTGAAATGCCCCTTGAACGGAAAGCTCCCGGGGTAATTTACCGTCAACCTGTAAAAGAACCGCTGCAAACAGGATTAAAACCTGTTGATGCTATGATTCCCATCGGCCGAGGCCAGCGCGAGTTGATCATTGGTGACCGTCAAACCGGGAAAACAGCAATTGCCATTGATACCATTATCAATCAAAAAGAATTTTATGATGCCGGAAAACCGGTGTATTGTATTTATGTAGCCGTAGGACAAAAGGGATCTACGGTGGCAAATGTGGCTAAGACTTTGCAAAAGCACGGAGCGATGAATTATACAGTAATCGTTTCAGCGACAGCTTCCGATCCGGCTGCTATGCAATTTAATGCTCCGTTTGGGGGAGCAGCTATCGGGGAATATTTCCGCGACACAGGACGTGCTGCGCTGGTAATTTACGATGACTTATCGAAACAAGCCGTTTCGTATCGTGAAGTTTCCTTGCTGTTGCGTCGTCCTCCGGGTCGTGAGGCTTATCCGGGTGATGTGTTCTATCTGCATAGCCGTTTGTTGGAACGTGCCGCAAAAATTATTGAATCTGACGTGGTTGCTCGTCAAATGAACGATCTGCCTCCTGTTTTGGCTGAAGCCAAAGACGAAAACGGCGAACCTCTGGTTAAGGGAGGAGGATCATTAACTGCTTTACCTATTATCGAAACTCAGGCCGGTGACGTTTCGGCTTATATTCCAACCAATGTAATATCAATTACCGACGGACAGATCTTTTTGGAATCCGATTTATTCAATTCTGGTATTCGTCCGGCTATTAACGTGGGTATTTCGGTTTCGCGTGTGGGTGGTAATGCCCAGATTAAATCGATGAAGAAAATTGCAGGAACCCTGAAAATTGACCAGGCCCAATTCCGGGAGCTGGAAGCATTTTCAAAATTCGGTTCCGATCTTGATGCAGCAACTATGGCCGTACTGGATAAAGGTCGCAAAAATGTTGAAATACTTAAACAGGGTCAATATGCCCCGGTTCCGGTTGAAAAACAAATCGCTATTATTTATTGCGGTGTGAAAGGTTTATTGAGCCATGTACCAGTTAACAAGGTGAAAGAATTCGAAGTGGAATATCTCGAAAGAATGGAGATGAAACACCAGGATGCATTGGATGTCCTTAAATCGGGTAAAATTACCGAAGATGTTGAAAACACCTTGAAGGAACTGGCAGAAGAATTATCAGCAAAATATAAATAAAACAGACATTTTGAAGTTAGATTCAAGATATAAGACCTATTCTTATTTCTTGAATCATAAGTCTTAAATCTATAAAAAATGGCCAACTTAAAGGAGATACGAAGCCGGATGGCATCAGTAAAAACAACCCGACAGGTTACCAGTGCTATGAAAATGGTATCGGCAGCTAAATTGCGAAGGGCTCAGGAGGCTATTATCCGGATCAGGCCTTATGCTGATAAACTTTACGAAATTCTGACCAATTTAAGCCAGAGCCTCGAATCACATACGGAAAATCCTTATTCGATTGACCGGGGTGCCAAAAATATACTGCTTGTTACCATAAATTCGAATCGCGGGTTGTGCGGTGCATTTAATGCTAATGTAAACAAACAGGCTGCTCATTTAATAGAGAATGAATTTGCCGGACAGTTAAAAAATAAAAGTCTTGAGATATTTGCAATTGGTAAAAACACTTTTGATTTTTTCCGTCGTCGCGGATTTGATGTTACCAATCATAGCAGTATCTACAATAATCTTAATTTCGAACATGTATCACCCATGGTAGAATCAATTATGAAAGACTATGTTCGCGGTAAATACGACCGGGTGATTTTAGTATATAACGAATTCAAAAACGCAGCAACCCAGAATTTGGTGGCAGAACAATTTCTGCCTATTGTGGAAAAGGAACCAGAAAATAATACCAGCACAAAGACAGCGGATTATATATACGAACCTTCAAAAGATGAGATAATTAAGGATCTGATCCCGAGGTCGTTAAAAATACAATTTTATAAAGCCCTGCTCGATTCGCATGCCGCCGAACACGGAGCACGAATGACAGCAATGCATCAGGCCACCGACAATGCCACAGAATTATTGCGTAGCTTGAATTTACAATACAACAAAGCACGGCAGGCTGCTATTACAAACGAAATTCTTGAAATTGTAAGTGGAGCGGAGGCCTTAAAAGGATAAGAATAGCTCAAAGCTATTAGCAACTAATGACAATAAAATAAAAACTAAGAGCTAAAACCTCACAACTACGAACTAGACATTATGCCAAAAATATTAGTCACAGGAGGAGCCGGATTTATTGGAAGCGCATTAGCCGAAAAGCTGATACGCGACACTAATAATTATGTGGTTATTGTTGATGACTTAAGCACCGGTAATCTTGGAAAATTGCCGAATTTGCCAACCACAAACTGGAGGTTTATAAAAGCCGATGTTAACGATTATAAAGATATGGCTCCTATAATGACCTCGAACCAGTTTGACTATGTTTTTCATTTTGCCGCCCTGGTTGGTGTTATCAGAACACAGGAAAACCCGGTTCGGGTATTGAAAGATATTGACGGAATTAAAAATGTGCTTTCCTTATCAAAAAACACAACGGTAAAAAGAATATTTTTTTCCTCTTCGTCTGAAATTTACGGCGATCCGGTTGAAATACCCCAAAATGTGTACACTACTCCATTGAATAGCCGTCTGCCCTATGCTATTGTGAAAAATGTGGGTGAAGCATTTATGCGTTCATATAAGCAGGAGTTTGGTTTGGATTATACTATTTTCAGGTTTTTTAATACCTATGGCCCAAAACAAAGCAGGGATTTTGTGATCAGCAAATTTATGCTTGCAGCCTATAATAACCAGGACATTACTATATATGGTGACGGAAGCCAGACACGTACGTTTTGTTATGTTGACGATAATGTTGATTCCTGTTTGAAGTGTTTTTACGAAAACCAGTTTGTTAATGATGTAATTAACATCGGAGGGAATCGTGAAATTCCTGTTTTGGAACTGGCTGAGATCATTATCAGGCAAACCGGTTCAAAATCGAAAATTGTTTTTGTCGACCCGCTTAAGGAAGGTGATATGAAGCGACGCCAGCCTGATAATTCCGACATGAAATTATTGTTAGGAAGAAAATTAATTGTGGTAGAAGAAGGAATAAAAAAGATACTTGAAGAAGGATTGTTTGAGCAGAAAGATTATAAAATATGCAAGGAATTGAAACGTTAAGGAAGCTTATAGAGGAAAAAATTCAGCAATTGCATTTTAAAAAGGAACCCGCTGAATTGTACGACCCCATTTCCTACACGCTTCAATCAAATGGCAAAAGGATTCGTCCGGTGCTGACATTGTTGGCTTGCCAAATGTTCTCTGAAAATATTGATGATGCTGTTTTACCGGCCATTGGATTGGAAACATTCCATAATTTCACCTTGTTGCACGATGATATTATGGATAATGCCCCGATGCGCAGAGGATTGCCGACCGTTCACGAAAAGTGGAGTGCAAATACAGCCATTTTATCAGGCGATGCCATGATGGTGGAAGCTTATAAATTGGTATATAAAGCTCCCGATTTTTGTTTGCGCGAGGTGCTCAATGTTTTTTCGGATACGGCTTTAGGTGTTTGCGAAGGACAGATGTATGATATGCAGTTTGAATCGCGCGAAAGTGTATCGGAAGCGGAATACGTGGAAATGATAAAACTCAAAACTTCGGTATTACTGGCAGCCTGTCTGAAAACAGGCGCGTTGATCGGAGGGGCCACAAAGAAAGATGCCGACTATTTATATGATTTTGGTATCAATCTGGGACTGGCTTTTCAGCTTAAAGACGACTGGCTTGATGTTTACAGCGATCCAAACGTATTTGGTAAAAAGACCGGCGGTGATATTGTGGAAAACAAAAAAACCTATTTGCTGATAAAAGCACTTGAAAAAGCAAACAAAGAGCAGATGGAAACACTTCGGTTCTGGATGCAAAAAAAGGAGTTTATTGAAGCCGAAAAGATTGAAGCGATAAAGAATATCTATTATGACTTAGACATCGGAAATTTGACCTTAAAAAAAGCATCAGAATATAGTAAAATGGCATTTAATTGTCTCGATAAAGTAAATGTATCAGATGATAAAAAAATAAATCTGATAGAGTTGGGAGAAAATCTATTGGAAAGAATTAAATAGAAAAAATTGAAACAAACCTAAAATTTCAAGCATAATGGCTAAGAATATTGGAAAAATTATCCAGATTATCGGTCCCGTAGTGGATGTCAGTTTTGAACAGGAAGGCAGTGAGCTTCCCAACATTCTGGATGCACTTGAAATTACCCGGGCTGACGGGTCAGTTCTTGTTTGCGAAGTGGAACAGCATATTGGTGAAAGCACAGTTCGTGCTATATCCATGGAGTCAACCGACGGATTGAACCGTGGTATTGATGTGGTTGCCACCGGATCGCCTATTAAAATGCCCGTAGGAGACCAGATCAAAGGCCGGTTAATGAATGTAACCGGAGACACCATTGATGGTATCGGCGCACTTCCCAAGGAGAATGGTTACCAGATACACAGAACTCCGCCAAGTTACGAGCAATTATCGACTGAAACAGAGGTTCTTTATACCGGTATTAAAGTAATCGACCTGATTGAACCTTATGCAAAAGGAGGTAAAATCGGATTATTCGGTGGTGCTGGTGTTGGAAAAACCGTATTGATCCAGGAGTTGATCAACAATATTGCCGTTGGTTACGAAGGTATTTCTGTATTTGCCGGTGTGGGAGAGCGTACCCGTGAAGGAAACGACCTTTTGCGTGAGATGATTGAAGCCGGTATTGTGGATTATGGCGAAGAATTTAAGAAAAGCATGGAAGAAGGCGGCTGGGATTTAAGTAAAGTTGATCAAAATGCTTTACAGAATTCTAAATTAAGTATGGTTTTCGGTCAGATGAACGAACCTCCTGGTGCCCGTGCCCGTGTTGCCTTATCGGGATTGTCTGTTGCTGAAAGTTATCGCGACGGCGATGGAAAAGGTGGAGGAAGAGATATTCTGTTCTTTATCGATAATATTTTCCGTTTTACCCAGGCTGGTTCTGAGGTGTCTGCATTGTTGGGACGTATGCCTTCAGCAGTGGGTTACCAACCCACTCTGGCTACCGAGATGGGTAATATGCAGGAGCGAATTACATCTACCAAGCACGGTTCAATTACCTCGGTTCAGGCTGTTTATGTTCCTGCCGACGACTTAACTGACCCTGCTCCGGCAACCACCTTTGCTCACCTGGATGCTACCACGGTGTTAAGCCGTAAAATTTCAGAGTTAGGTATTTATCCTGCTGTTGACCCGCTGGATTCAACCTCCAGGATTTTAACTGCCGATGTTGTGGGAAAAGCTCATTATGACACTGCCCAGCGGGTTATTAATACATTGCAGCGATACAAAGAGTTACAGGATATTATTTCAATTCTTGGTATGGATGAGCTTTCAGAAGATGATAAACTTGTGGTACTCAGAGCTCGTCGTGTTCAGAGATTCCTTTCACAGCCTTTCCATGTGGCAGAAGCTTTTACCGGATTAAAAGGTGAATTTGTTAGCATTGAGGATACTATTAAAGGATTCAATATGATTTTGGACGGTGAAGTGGATAAATATCCTGAAGCAGCATTTAACCTTGTCGGGACTATTGAACAGGCCATTGAAAAAGGTGAAAAACTGATTGCTGAAGCGAAAAAGTAGGGAATTTAGAAAAAAGTAATTCTAATAAATAATTGCGAAGATATTTGAGAGAAGAAAAACTTCGAAATTCAATATTCATTTTTCTATAATCAAACTTCTAATAGATTCACTTAATTTGATTTATGCTATGATATTAGAAATAGTAACCCCGGATGAAATTATATTTTCAGGCGAAGTAAAACTGGTTCAGGTGCCTGGAACAAATGGTTCGTTTGAAGTATTAAAAAACCACGCGCCAATTATATCAACCCTGGAAAAAGGGAAGGTAAAAGTTGTTGAAACGGATAATACCGAAACCTTTTTCGATATTGAGAAAGGAGTTGTGGAGGTTAATAAAAACAAGGTTATTCTTTTAGCCGAAAAGGTATAATCAATATAAAATTTAAAAAAAGCAGGATATTATTTCCTGCTTTTTTTATGGTTGAACTGATAATATGCTTTAGCTTTTTCTATCCCCAGTTGCGCATAATATTTGGCCTTTTTCATATCGCCCATCTTAAAGTAAATATCACTTAATCCCTGGTACTCTTCAGGTGTTGAAAACTGTTCCTGGAACAAGTATTTTTTCAATAAAATCCGGGCCTGAGCAGTATCATTTTTTTCGTTTAGCACATCAAGAATATGTTGAATGTTTACATAATCATAATTCATGGTAAACTGAAAACCGGGATCAATATTTATAAATTCGGGATAATTTATGGCACGGTCGGGAGTGTGTGAATGTTCCAGAAGTACAGGGATTGAGGCATCGCCTTTATTATCAATATGTGTAATAAACATATCGGTAAACATGGAATAGGCTTTTGAGGCAAAAACCAACCATTTGCCATTTGGTGACCAGGCATGCCAGGAATTCATCGAATTAAAATTGCTTTTAAGTTTGTGAGATTTACCGGTTTCAAGGTCAACCATATAAATACGGCTATCGGGTCGTAACATCATAAGGTTTTTGCTTTCGCACCAGGCAAGAAATTTTCCGTCAGGAGAAATGGCCGGAAAGTAATTGCTCATACCATTGTTCGAAGCACCTTTAATAGGCTCTGCCACGCCCCCTTTGCCGTTATTGAATGGCACTTTATAAAGATCAAATTTCATTGTTTTTTTACCGGTAACAAAAGCATCTATTAATTCTTTATCGTCAATAAATGATTTGTATTTGTATGTGGAGTCGGTGGGATAAGGAATGGCTTTGGCCCGGGCAAAAACGATGTATTTATCATCAGGAGTCCATATAGCATTCGATTGAACATACAACGGGTTGTTTGCTCCAGGAAGTTCAACCAGGGTGTCCTTTTCTCGATCATAAACCGCCAGCACACCATTAACCGGGAAAAATACCTGCGAATATTCAATATCAATCGGGCGAAGAGGCTCAATTTTTTTGGATATCACCCGGTCTTTAATGGTAGTAACTACGTATCGTCCGCTATTCGAAATTTTTGAAAACAAGCCAAAGGTGCTTTTATCCTGATATTTAGACCACGACAGGTAATTCTTTTTATTAAAATCAATGGTTGTATCAATCTTCGCAATAAAAAATCCTCCTTTGTCCCTGGTGGAGGCATCAAAATCGAGCGCAATTGTGCTGCCATCGCGCGAAATAGAGTGACAATTACCACAAACTTTAAATTTCTCCAGGGCCCGGTGAGGTTCTTTATAACTGGCAACATTGTACAAGGTATAGGAAGTTAGTTGCATATTTTTTTCAGCAAACGAAAAAGGTAAAGGGATTTCACGGTATAAAATCGGAGCATTTACTGAATCGGACGAGATAAAAAAGCTTATCCTTGAGATTTGATCAAAGAATTTTTTCGATTGGGATAAAGGTTCAAGTAGCACCGTCAGCTTTTTGTTCCAATGATCAGTTTTTAACTGATCCCAGGTTTTTTTATCAGGTTTCCAGCGGGTTCCTTTAATCGTATCTGTGGAGTAAATAGTTTTATCGCCATCTTTAATGGAAATTTTCCAATCCATTGTATCCAGTGAGGTCCACTTAAATGTTGGCGAAGCAATATCGGCCGGAAAAACAGCCTTATTCAGCGGGTAAGTAATGGTAACCCGATTATTAACAAAAACTTTTTGTTTGATCAGAATTAGAGATACTACTAAAATCAGGGTGGAAATGGTTACGAGCGATAAGATCTTTAGGTGCTTCACGGTTTTATTTTTAAAGGAATGATAATAAATTTCTAAATTAGAAAAATATTAGGGTTTGGATGTTGCAGCTGTAATAAATATAAATTCCGTGACTATTTATTTTTTATAAAGCGGAAAATGTATTTTTTCAGATTCTGATTATTTGTTGTCAGAGCAATATTCGCGGGAAGTTTCCTTAAATACCAAGTAACCTTCCAGGTAAGGGAATCACCCGGAGCCATGGTTTCATACTTACCCTGGTTTTCAAGTTCAACATAATTATTGAAATCGCGGTACAATTCAAATTCACCTTCCTTTGGGGCCGTTTGCTCAGGAGTTATATTGTTATACGTTTTAATAAAAACATAATTATCCGGATTAACATAAGCCTGCCAGCCAGTCCCATCACAAATAATCTTTCTTTTTTCATTGCAGGGTTCATCTAGGTTTGTTGAATTAAGGGAATCCGAATTTGCATCTTTTTGATAGTATACAATACCCTGCGAGGGTACGCGTGTAATTTCCCAGGGCGCATATTGTTGATGGGATTTGCTTTGGTTAATGAGTGTATATACAATTTGAATGGATGTATCAGCCTTGTTGGCAGTAATGGTTTTCGAGACACTTAATTGGGTGATTTTGTCAACATCACTGGTCAAACGGATACTTTCATCCGCAATTGAAACATGATACGGTTTATTGTCTATATTTCCGGGTGGAGGCCAGTTCCATATGGCTTGTGGGCTGGGCCATATGGTCGAACCCCAGTTGTTTGATTTTTGGTTGGTGAACAAAATTTGATGGTTGTCAATATTTAGCGAACTGATGCGGGCACCAATTTTCGAATTTACCTCAAGAAAAATATTGGCAAAGGTAAGTTGATAAACCCCATTTTTACCGGAGATATCCGTAGATTGGGAATGGCTTGTTAACGTGGCAAACAGGAGTATTACACACATATAAAACCGGATGCAGATTCGTTTCATAATCTTTTGTTTAACAATAGTCAAACTTACAAATTAAAATAATTAAAACAATAATTGCATTAGTGTGGAAAAAGGGAAAGGATATTGCGGATATTCCTTATAAACAGACTTCAGTTTTTCTTTAATTTCCGGATAGTGATGTGGTTGTCCTGTAAGCACATTTTCAATAATAAAACGGCCATCAAATTCTTTCCCATTTTGAGTAAGCCGTGCTTTTTGAATTAATCCGTTATGAATTTTCAGATGAAGACTAAATTCATCACCATTTAACTTATAGGATTGGCTAAAAGAATATTCCGGAGAGTAACCAAAATTCCATTCCCATTGCGAATATTTTTCATTCACAAGTTTGTTGATGGCTTGTTCATCATGAGCGGTTAACTGGTAAAATTCCACATCGGGATATAATTTCAAAAGGGTATTTAAAATTTCAATCCGGAATTCATCTATACTTAGAGGCACATTAAGATGATCGATGATATTAGTGACCGAACTCCGGTTGCTGCGCACTGCGCGGTCGTTAAATTTCGACCAATCGGCTTTTATGGCCAGGTTAAGTGCACCCAGTTCCGAAGCAAATAATAAGGTACCGTGGTGCAACACTTTATTACGGTAAACATGTTCAGCATTGCCCGAAATTTTTAGTTCATCAATTACTAAATCGCTTTTCCCTTTCAGATATGCTTTGACTCCCAAACCCTGAAGTGTTGCAAGTATAGGTTGTGTGTATTTTTTAAAATCGACCAGATACCCCTCGGCCCCTTTCTGAATAAAGCAGAAATTCAGGTTTCCCCCATCGTGGTAAACAGTTCCACCCCCTGATAACCGGCGAACAACCTTAATGTTATTTTCAAATACATATGGAACATTGATTTCGGCCGTGGTATTCTGGTGTTTTCCAATTATAATGGAGGGTTCATTAATGTACAGATATATAAAATCCTGATCGAAATGCCGTAGAAAATATTCTTCGGCAGCAATATTAAAAAAAGGATCGCGTAACCGGGACTGGTATAGTAACATAATTTGTATTCAATTGGAAAATATAAAATTAAAAAAAGGCATCATATAAAAAGGCTACCGGCAATAAAACAGAAAAACAATAATTATGTTTTGTTTATTTCTTCACGTTTTTTCAACCTGTTTGGCGGGTTATAAAAACAGATTTATAGAAAAAACACTTCTTAATCGCCTAAAAATTAAAATATTAATTATATTTGTTCCGAAACCAAAAGACCAAATCGCAATTCCAAGGAATTGATATATGTTATAACCCTAATCTTTCAAATTATGAAAAAACTTTTTTTAGTTTCTATGACAATTTTGGTAGTTGTCGGCTATGTGGTAGCTCAATGGCAACCAACCAATGGCCCATTTTCAGCAGAAATAGCTGACGTGGCAGTAAGCGGAAATACCCTGTTTGCGGGTATAACTAATGGCAAAGTATACAAATCGACCGATGACGGTGTTTCCTGGCATGAAACGGCAATTCCCTGCCGGTACTCCATATCATGTTGCGGGAATAAGCTTTACTCTTCTGACGGGAATGAAATTTATGTTTCAGCTGATAATGGTGAAACTTTTTCAACCCTTAGTACCAGTTTGCCTGATGATATGGTGAATTATGGTCACCAAGTATGTGGTAAAACCATTATTATAATTAGTGAAGACAATGGAATGGCAACATCTGTGGATGAAGGGCAAACCTGGACAAAAACCATAATTAATACACACATGATCTATACCCTGGCATCACTTAATGATAAGCTATTAGCGGGAACAGATAATGGTTTGTATATTTCATCGGATGGAGGTATAACCTGGGAACCGCTTGGATTTCCGGAAGAGAGCATCGCTTCGGTTTTAGTTGTTGAGAATAAAATTTATGTTGGCAGTAATAACTCTGGTATTTCTGTTAGTTCTGACGGAGGAAATACCTGGAATAATTTAAACAATGGTTTATCAGTACAAAGTGTTTCATCTTTAATTGTTTCAGGAACCGATCTGTGGATCGTATCAGAAAATAATGTCTTCAAATCGGACATGAATTCCGTTGAATGGCAACAAGTTTCGGATAATTTACCGTCTGGATTGAGTCTGCGAAAACTCGTTGCTTTAAATAGCATTATTTTTATTGGGACTGATCAAATGGGATTGTTTGAAACTTCCGATAATGGATTACACTGGAATCACAGCTCAAAAGGCATTGATTTAAGTCCGGTTATTAATGTTATTTTATCGAACAAAAACAGGCTTTATGCCGGAACACAATGGGGCGGTTTATATTATAGCGATAATGGCGGGGCCAATTGGCAGATTAGCTCACTGGCCTGGGTTATTTACTGTTTGAAAACGGATGATAGTGCTATTTATGCCGGAACCTCAAATGGTATTTATAAGTCGACGGATAATGGTAATACCTGGACTAATTTAGGTCTTACTAATGAATTGGTTCAAAGTCTGTTAATTACCAACGATGCTTTTTATGCCGGAACAGAAAGGTATATTTATAAATCAACAGACAAAGGTAATACCTGGGTAAACTATAGCAGTGGCTTGCCCGACTATGCAGGAATAAATTCAATTGCCATTAAAAATAATATTTTATTTGCTACTACCTCTGGTGACGGAGTCTACAAAAAAACGGATGAAACAGCAAACTGGACCACAACCAATACCGGTTTAAACAATCAATATCTGAGGCCCCTGTTTGTAGTTGATTCTGTCCTTTTTATCAGCGATTGGTGGAATGGGGTTTATAAATCAACCGATGACGGAACCACCTGGAATTACTCAGGTTTGGATGGCGAATGTATAACAGAATTCAAAAAATGGGGAGATTACCTGTTTGTTGGAACCTGGAATAGTGGTATTTTTTATTCGCTTGACAACGGGTTAAGCTGGACTCCATATAATACCGATCTCGATATCCCTGAATTGGGATTTAATACTCTGGAAATTGATGATAAATATATGTATACAGGAGGATACAATACCAAAGTATGGAAATGTTTGCTTCCGGGTGTTACTTCATCAAAATTATCAACAGGCAAAAGCGATTTTAGTATATTTCCAAATCCGGCTAACAATTATCTTCGGTTAACAGGGCCCGATAATTTATCAGGACAGGCATGTATTTATAACTCAAATGGACAATGGGTAGTAAATCAGAAAATTACCGCCGGGCAAATTGATATTCATAATCTTAAGGAAGGTTTTTATATCCTGACAATTCATACAAGTAATAATATACAAACCATAAAATTTGTAAAAAATTAAAAGATATTTCGCAGATTGACTTTAAAAGGAGCTGGCAAGTATGGTAAAAAAATTCCCGATAAATGATGTGGAATAATAAGCCTGTCATTTATCGGGAATTTATGGTTTCAATTGCCTGATTCAGAATTTAGTTTCCGGCTAAAAATTTAAAGCTGTCGTAAACCAAAAATACGGGCCAAACAATGGCTTTAAGGAATCCTACTACGCCCATACCAAAGCTGGTAGCCGCTGATATAAAATAAATAGCCGAACCAATAAATCCTAATCCGTAGATGGCATTTGAAGTGTGGTTTTGTTTTTGATAATCTTTTGACATGACAGTAATTTTTATGAGTTTTTACAAAATTAGTACAATTTTATGGTTTTAATTCAAACCTTGGTTAGGGCGCTTTTAGCAGGCGGTTTGTTACAGCAAAAATTATTAAGTCTGATTTTAATAGTATTATTATTTTTGTAATGATAAATAAAACCTAGATACGAGAAAATATTAGTTGATTTAGTTATACTAGTCGGGATATACTTAACAGGTTTGGTAATTACGACAGATGCGTTAAAAATTCGACCCAAAATTAACCTTATGCAAAAACACCTTATTTTTCTTATTTTTATGATCTGCCTGTTAATTCATTTACCGGCGCAGGCTCAGAAATATGTGGCCGACACACTCATTATTAATATCAACAAACTCAACAAGCTTGAAAATATCGGTAAGCTTACCGTTACCGATAAACGAAATACAACCCCGGAGTTTATTTCGGTTTATGAAAAGAAAAAATGGCTTTTCTTCCCGGTTGATCAGATTGTACAGGCATCAAAACCACTGGCTGAAAATTTTGACGTAACAGAAAACAACCCGGGTGAAGATTTTTACCATTTGGATCTCCGGGATTTTTATATTGATTTAAATGAGAGTATGTTTAACCGAACCCTGGGATTACACGGGGCATTGCAGCTTTCAAAAGTAAAAACCACTGGTGATACCACTTTGCTGGGGATGTTTTATTATGAAAATTCATCGAGGTATAGTAAGCGTTTGCCGATTGATTCCACCTTTACGGATTTTCTGAGCCGATTTAATTATGATTTTTCTGTAGATTTTTCAGCCGTAAAGAGCGACACAAACAAACAAAGCCAGCCTGGATCACATCATTTCCGAAAGGGAACATCCATGGCCAAAAAGAATTTATACCTGTCGGCAAGTGCCTATTATGGATATACTTTTTGGGGTGTTGATGCCGAGCTTTGGTTTTCATCGCCGGAACCTTCGCAACGATTTAACCGGAGTATCCGGATGCTGCGTTATTTGAATTACGGCAACCGACAAAGCGTGGCTCTCTCCGGAGGCGTATCGCAATGGAACTATCGGGTGAATTCTACCTGGTTGTTTCAAAATAATGCTGCTTTTTTATTGGGATTCAATAAATGGAACGATATCCGTGAGAAGTAAAGGACCCTGGAGGAAATATTTCTTTTTCAATTAACTGCAACCCAACGCATTTGCTATAATGTTCTTGATAAGAGCGGAGTGGTTATGGGTGTCGGGTTAACAGAGAATTTCAGCTACATCATATATAATCAACCCATGGTTGGAGCGGCACTGGTATTAAATATCGCATATAAATTATAGGTTATGAGGCAGTTATTCATCATATTTATAATCGTGTGTTTTTCTTCCGGTTTATTCGGGCAAAACCATACGCTTTCGGGCATAATTTACGATGCAAAAACCGGCGAAACTCTGATTGGAGCTACGGTAGTAACTTCTGGGGACAATGCTAAAGGAGCCGCTACTGATTTAAACGGATTTTTCAGTATTCCGGGTCTAAGCGAAAAGGAAGTGAAAATTACAGCCTCTTTTATCGGTTATAAACCTCATCAGCAAACCATTGAGTTCAACAAACCTCAAAAATTCATTGAAATCAGACTAGAGCCACAATCAGTAGAACTGGGTCAGATTAATATTGTGGAAATATCGCCCGACCTGGTTGGCGACCGCGACATTGAAACCAGCGAACACCGGCTTACACCTAAAAGTATTAAATCAATTCCTACCGCACGTAATGATGTTTTCAAAGCCATGCGTTTTTTGCCGGGTATTGAAGCCACAGAACCTTTATCTCCGTTGGTTTCGGTTCGGGGAAGTGATCCGGGTGAAAACCTGATCATGCTTGACGGAGTAACAGTTTACAATCCATATCATTTTATAAGTTCCTCGGGAATTTTCAATATGGCCACAGTAAAAAACATTGATATGCTGGTAGGAGGTTTTGGTGCTGAGTACGGGGGACGTAATTCATCGGTAATTCATATCTCAACCAAAGACGGCAACCAGGATGCTTTACACGGCGAAGTCAATCCTTCAACAGTTGAATCAAAAGTTTTCCTCGAATTCCCGGTTGGCAAAAAAACCACGATGATGACCGCCGGGCGGCTCAATTACGACATCATGAGCAACTTTATCTTTAACAGTAATAATTATTTTTACGACTTTAATTTATCGCTCACCCATCGGTTTAATGCCCGTAACCGCATCGATTTGAAGTACTTCGGGTCGAAAGACCACACTTCCATGAATTTTAATTCCATTTATCAGTACATGGGAAATACCATGCACCGTATGGGAGATACTATTATGTATGAAGCCTTTCAGGACATGAACTTTACCTGGGAAAATCAATGGAGGAATAATATTGTTACCGCCATTTGGAAATCAGTATTTACCCCCAAATTATATTTAAGGGTACAAACCTATGCTTCATTGCATAAAGCCGATAATTTCAGCGAATTTAAAATGGATTTTGAAGATATTGTTTATAATACCAGCACCCGGTTTAAAAGCCGTGTAAATGATTACACGACTAAGGCTGAAATTAACTATACCTTGTTTTATGGCAACGAATTACAATTGGGTGGTGAATACAGCAACTATCTGTTTGCCAATGGTTCGCAAATAAATAAGGTAGATGGTGCTTCTGCCAAAAGTAAACCCGATTTATTGTCCTTTTTTGCACAGGATAAAATCAAATGGGGAGGACTGGTACTCCGTCCCGGAGTGAGGTTTTCAAAATTCGCCCAAAATGATTTTTATACGGAACCCCGCATTAATTTAGCCTGTAATTTTCTTGATAACTGGAAATTTAAAGCCGCCTATGGACAATACTACCAGTATATTATCAGTATGAATACCCAGGAACTGGAGTTTAATCAGTTTTTAGACTATTATTATCCACTGACCCGCGTTAAGCCCAGCAAATCAGTTCATTATATTGCCGGCCTCGAAAGGCAACTTGGTGCAAACCAGCTTGTTACGCTTGATGTATATTATAAAGATATTCAGCGCACCTATACCTTCGACTTATTGCAAAGTCAATACGATGCTTTTGCTTTAAGCGACAAAATTTTTGAAGGGTCTGGAGAAACATATGGAATGGAATTAATGTGGAAGGGGCAGGTCAACCGGATTTCCGGTTGGTGCAGTTACACATTGGCTCGATCGACGCGCTCTTTTCCAAATATTATGAATGGCAAAACTTATTTGTACGATTATGATCATTTACATACCCTGAAAGGAGTGCTGAATTTCCAGGCTACAAAACGTATTTCGTATAGCGCCGATTTTACCTTTCAGAGTGGAGTACCCCGGTCGGTTGAAAATTCATTGCAAATGTTTTATATGTATGATCCTCTTTCGGGTACAATGATTTATAGTCCACAGTTTACCATCGATCAAAAAAACAGCTCACGTATGCCATGGATCATGAATGTGAACCTGGGTCTTGAAAAGAAAATTGTGAGAGGCTTTGGTAAAGATATTGCCGATTTCTTTCATGCTGAAGAGTCGTACCTGGTGGTTAATGTATGTAATCTGTTGTTTTTGCGACGCAATGTAATGTATTATTTACCTATTGTTGAGGCAGAACGGTATGTCCCAATAGGATCAAATTATTTTCCGGCAGTAAATGCGGGTTATACAATTAAATTTTAATGCTAAACGTGTTTTGGTATGAAAAGATGTGTTATAAATAAAAAGCAGTTGTCAATTCACATGGTTATTGTTTTAATGATTGCTACAATGTTTAAAAGCTGTGAAAAGGCAGCAGAGGCTTATATCGGGATGCCCTTACAACCTAAAAATATTGATGCAGAATATAAACCCGGATTAAATATTTTTGGAATCCTGAAAACCGGGCCTGATTATGATACCATTAATCATTTTTTTGAAGTGGAGCGGATTAATTCCTTTTTTGATATTAACGATACCATAAATATTAATGATGCCGTGGTAAGTGTCTGGTATGTGGATTCAACAGGAAATCCGGTAAATTATTCTCTTAAGCCAATTTATGATGGCAGATACACCAACGATTATCTTGATCCTAAACCCGGAGAAATATGGAATTATAAATGCCGGTACGATACTTTTTTAATAACCTCAAAAACCATTATTCCAAATGTACCCGCATTGGTTCCCGGAACTTTAAACATTAAGGATAAGGAAGTTGGTTTCAGTATTTTGAGTGATACTACCGGCTTTATGTACGATGTTTACCTTTTGTCAGATGCGGGTACTGCATATAAAAGAATAACTCCGGAGCGTGGTAAATCAACAGAGGTACAGATAGATATGGATTTAAGAATGGCCTCACAAAGCCAATTATTTGTTTTTGCTTACGATAAAAATTATGAGCGTTATGTAAGCACCTCAAATATTTTTTTTAAGCCCAACGCCTTCCGGCCTCGTTTTACTACAGTTGATGGTGGTTATGGTTGTTTTTGCTCGTCAAGCAGTTTGATGGTTCAGATTCAGTAGCCAGGGGTTTTTAACCCTTGGGTTAATGCGCCTCCAGCCAGTTATTTCCCACACCAAAATCGACGGTTAGCGGAACACCCAGTTGAGTGGCATGTTCCATT
Organism: Bacteroidales bacterium; assembly: GCA_046704385.1. Classification (GTDB taxonomy): domain Bacteria; phylum Bacteroidota; class Bacteroidia; order Bacteroidales; family SZUA-534; genus GH45. The sequence continues at coordinate 32,037 of JBJKSB010000098.1, forward strand.
TCCTGAATTACGATTTCTTTAACCTTTTCCAGTTCTGTTTTTAGCACATCAAAAACCAATTCGTCATGTACCTGCAAAATCATTTTTGAGGTGAGGTTTTGCTCTTTAAATTGCTTTTGAATATTGATCATGGCAATTTTGATAATATCGGCGGCAGTACCCTGGATAGGTGCGTTTATAGCATTTCGTTCAGCCGCGCCACGTACAATGGCGTTGCTCGAATTAATATCGGTCAAATACCGACGACGACCGAATACAGTTTCGGCATAACCCATTTTTCTGGCTCGTGCTATGCTTTCGTCCATATACTTTTTTACATCAGGGTAGCTTTCAAAGTAACTGTCAATTATATTTTTGGCTTCGCTGCGTGAAATGTTCAGATTTTGAGCCAGGCCAAAGGAGGAAATACCATAAATGATCCCGAAGTTGGCCCCTTTTGCAAAGCCACGTTGTTCACGGGTAACTTCGCTGTTGCTGATTTTAAAGATGCGGGCAGCTGTGTCGGCGTGAATATCCTGCCCGTCTACAAAGGCCTGGATCATGTTTTTATCCTGGCAAAGATGGGCCATCAACCGCAACTCAATTTGCGAATAGTCGGCGGCAAATAAAATAAAATGGTCATCCGTAGGGATAAAAGCTTTGCGGATCTCACGGCCCCGTTCCTCACGGATTGGAATATTCTGTAAATTCGGATTGTTGGAACTTAACCGACCGGTTGCCGCAATGGTTTGGTTATACGAAGTGTGAATTTTACCGGTTTTTTTATGAACCAGCAAGGGCAGGGCATCCACATAAGTGGAAACCAGTTTTTTTAAGGAACGGTATTCCAGTATTTCCTTAATAATTTCGTGTTTATCCACCAGGCGGGTCAGAATATCTTCGCCGGTAGCATACTGTTTGGTTTTGGTTTTTGGAGGATTTGATACAATTTTTAACCGGTCAAAAAGTACTTCACCCAATTGTTTGGGCGATGAAATATTGAACTCCATCCCGGCATGTTTGTAAATTCGTTGTTCCACCTCAAGGGTTTCTGACTTAAGTTGGTTCGAATAGGTTTTCAGGCTTTCTGTGTCGAGCCGTACCCCTTGGTATTCCATATCGGCAAGTACGGTAAGCAAAGGTACTTCAATTTCGGCAAACAAATTTTGCATACCTGATTCATTTAACTGATTTTGCAAGAAGGGCACTAATTGCAATGTTATATCTGCGTCTTCGCAAGCATAATCGCGAACCCGGTCAACCGCAATCTGAGCCATGCTGAGTTGATTTTTTCCTTTTTTACCGATCAGCTCTTCCGTTTTTATGGTTTCATAGTTCAGGTAATTCCGGGCCAAATCGTCCAGGTTGTGTCGCTGTTCAGGCTGAATAAGGTAATGGGCAATCATGGTATCAAAAAGCGGTCCGGCCACCCGGATTCCATAATTCATCAGTACCATGATATCATACTTTAGGTTTTGCCCGATTTTGAGGATATTGCTGTTTTCAAAGAAAGGCTTCAATAATTCAAGTTTCGCCAAGGCTTCGTCGTAGTTGGATGTGAATGGAATATAAAAAGCCTGACCTTTATTAATGGCAATAGCTAATCCAACCAGTTCGGCCGATTGAATTTCCAGTGAGGTTGTTTCTGTATCGAAACATACTTCCGGTAGCGACACTATTTTTTCACAAAGCTGCCTGATGTCATCATGCGATTCTACCAGCTTGTATTCCGTACTGACCGATTCAAAAGTTTCTCTTTCAATAATTTCTGCAGGAGCAGGTTCCGGCAGGTCGAATAATGAACCCTGGACTGCTGTGGCTACTGGTTTGGAAACAGAAGGAGCGTCAGAGCCAAGTACCCGGTTTAATAAATTACGGAATTCGAGTCTGTCGAATAGCTCCGTAATTTTTTGGGTATGAGGCGGTTCGTGCACCAGGACATTTTCATCAAATTCGATGGGAACTTCGGTTTCAATAGTTACCAGGACTTTCGATAATAAAATCTGCTCTTTAAATTCCAGCAGATTTTCCTTTTGTTTCCCTTTTAAATCGTCAATATGATCATAAATTCCTTCAATAGAACCGTATTCTGAAATTAATTTTTCGGCACTTTTAGGGCCAATTCCCGGGCATCCCGGAACATTATCGCTACTGTCACCCATCAAGCCAAGCAAATCGTTAATATGATCAGGAGTAACACTAAATTTCTCCTTAACTTTTTCAGGATTCCATATTTCCGGTTCGTTCCCTCCGCGCGAAGGTTTAAAAACAAAAATGTTTTCAGAGACGAGCTGTGCATAATCCTTATCGGGAGTCATCATGTAAGTTTGAAACCCCAGTTTTTCTGCTTTTTTGGCCAGTGTGCCAACCACATCATCAGCCTCATAACCAGGCACCTCGAGCACAGGAATATTAAAAGCCTCAATCATTTGCTTAATAAAAGGAATAGAACTGCGCAAATCTTCCGGCATAGCTTCGCGATTGGCTTTGTATTCCTTATACATTTCGTGTCTGAAAGTAGGTCCGTGAGGATCGAAAACCACACCGATATGGGTTGGATTATACTTATTTAAAACTTCGAGCAAAGCCATGGTAAACCCAAAAACCGCCGAAGTGTTTTCACCTTTTGAATTAACCCGGGGATTTTTTATAAAAGCATAATACGAACGGTATGCCAGGGCATAGGCATCAAGCAGGAAGAGTTTCTTTTCAGACATGGAATATAATTATTTGTTAAAGCACAAATATATTAATTATCTGAAGTAAACCATTCAGCAAATGCGGTGGCTGTTTCATATAACCGCAAACTAAACAAGGTAAGATGTTGAGGTAAAACTTCTTTTATCCGTAAAGCAAAGTCAGCTACCAGATTTTCGCAGGAGGGCTGATAGTCAACAAAAACGGTGTTTCCAAACATTTCAGGCGAATCAGAACCAACTTCAAATCCGGAATTTTGATTTAAAACCAAGGCATGGTCGAAAATATTTACGATTTCTTTTTTAACCAGTTTTTTAAGGTCGCCAAAATCTACAACCATTCCAAATTTTGGATTGTTTTCGTCGGAAATGGGTGTACCCATAACCGTAACATATAGCTTGTACGAGTGGCCATGTATATTTTTACAAAGTCCGTCGTAGTTTTTTAAGGCGTGGGCCATTTCAAAATGAAACTCTTTGGTAACCCTTATTACAGCCATCTGAATATAATTATAGTTCAACAGGTTTTGATGATGCAAAAGTAACAAAATTATATGGCTAATGTTTTAATTGCGGTTACTACTTATTATTTACCGGTGATTTTAGTATCTTTATCCTATGAAGTAAAACACGAACCTTTTGGAAGTGTGGTTTTAAAATGGCAATCAAACCAACAAAAGGGTTGGGACATTTCAATTTCAATAATGATTGGCAGGTAATTTAAAATTTTTACCCATGAATGTTTACAAAATTACAGTTTGTTTAGTTGGCTTACTCTTATTTGTAGGGTGTAGCAATTCGGGAAATAAAACCAGCAAAGATACTGAAAAACAAATAGAAGATCAGGTGGACGCATCTGTGAATAAGGATTTGCTTAAAGAAGATAAAGCCGAAGATGTGGTTTTTTACAATTTATTTACTCCGGTTGATCTGGACCGGGTAATTGATGAAAAATCTTCCTATTTCAACGCGGCCCTGATTAATTCTCTGGACAATATAACCAAATATTCTTCCAGTCAAAAAATTGCTTTAAACATTGGAGTTTATGGAGCCGACCTTTCTTATTTGTGGATGTTTGAGCAAAACCAACAGGCGATTACCTATCTTTCAGCTATTCAGCATTTGACTTCGCGCCTTGGTATTCCTGACAATTTTGTTGAATTAACAGTGAAAATGGCCCAACAGAACTCTAACAATCTTGATTCGCTGATAATTGTTGCAAGAAATGCCTATGAAAATACAGACAAGTATCTTAAAGTAAATGACCGGCAAAGTGCCTCAGCGCTGATTTTATTGGGAGGTTGGATAGAATCGCTAAATATAGCTTTGAATATGTACAACCACCCCAACTCAAAACTGGCCGGTAAAATACTTTCACAAAAGTATTCATTAACGAGCCTTATTAATATGGTTCAAAACAGCCAGGATGATTTGGTGATGAGTGAGTACCTGCTTTTAATGAAAAAACTGAATGATTCTTTTAAGGTATTTGAGAGCAAATTAACACCAGACGATGTAGAAATAGACACGATTAATAAACGCATAACTATTAAGGATTCAAGTTCGATTACTCTGAACCCGGAGGATTTAGATAATATTAAAGACTTAACTGCTAAAATTCGGGAACATATTATTTCATAAATACAAGAAAATTTTTAATTTTTCAAATTAACAAATTTGTGAATTCGCAGCCGTAAAACTTATTATCTTTAATGATAGCTTATTAAAAACTAAACAATATCAGGCTTTTTAAGATATTTATTTACATTTTTCTTAGTTTTGATTAACTAAATGATTAACAATGAACAGCTTTAAGCCCCGAGATCTGTTATTTCTGTTCGTCATTATTTTTTTTGCTGGATGCAGAAGCGGAAATAAAACCAATAATTCGCATGAAAGCGATGAGCAAGCCATGGAAATGGAAGAGGGTACAATTACCTTTGAACCAACAAAATATAAGCCTGAAGATATTGTGTTTTACAATTTATTTTCGCCGGTTGAGTTAACTTACCTGGTTGAAAAAAAAGATTCTTATTTTAATTCATCGTTATTAAATCCATTAAATAACATTACTAAATATAACATAAGCACAAAAATAGCTTTAAACCTGGGTGTTTATGGGGCAGACATTTCCTATTTGTGGATGTTTGACCAATCGCAGCAGTCGCTTTCTTATCGTGCAGCCATTCAACGCTTAACCGATAAACTTGAAATTCCGCGTGAATTTGTTAATCTTACTTATTCAAGTGCTGAAAGCAATTCACAAAATTTTGATTCGTTGGTTTGTATTGCTCGTATTACCTATAAAGAAACCGATAAGTTTTTAAAAGAAAACGGACAGGATCGCCTTGCAAGCTTTGTGTTATTGGGAGGCTGGATTGAAACCCTTTATATTGCAACTCAAATGTATGAAAAGCCTGATGCAAATTTGATGGGCCGGATCGCAATCCAAAAATATTCGCTAAACAGTCTGATAAGTTTGTTGCAGCTTTCGCAGGATGATTTAAGTATATCGGAATATCTTTTATTATTAAAAAAACTCAAAAAAGTTTACGATAATATCCAGGTTCAATTTCCTCCTGAAAGCCTGGTTATTGATACTGTAGCCAAACATATTAGGCTTAATCAAAACACTTCCGTAACTTTAAAACCTTCAGAGTTTTCCGATATAAGAAGGATTACTGAACAAATAAGAGATCATATAATTCAGTAGTTTATAGATTAACAACAAACCGCCATGGCTGGTTTTTCCAATAATCGCCGGCATAATCAATACCCACGCGAGGTGTGGTTTTGTGCGAAACCGGTATCAATCCGTTTTCAAGCCATATCCGGTCAGAATGGGTTATGTTTTGTTGATTGAATGATTTATCGATATCTAAAAGCCGGGTGACTTTGCCTGGGCCATATATTTTATCCACACCACGAATTAATATTGCCTGGGGACTATCAACAGAACCCGTTACAAAGTTTAGCATGTAATACATTCCGTATATCAGGTACACATAAATGTGCCCACCTTGCCAGTACATTACCTCTGTTCTGGCGGTGCGTCCTTTGCTGGCATGACACGCAAGATCATCCTCTCCCCGGTAGGCTTCCACTTCCGTTATCATAAATTTTTTGATTTCTCCATTATCGAAACGACGGACAAGGTTTTTACCCAAAAGCTCGGGGGCAACTACAAGCACATCGCGCGAAAAAAATTCACTATTAAGTTTTTGCATTTTTCCATCGACCATTTAAATGATTAAAAGAAACTGGTAGCGCGTTCACAAAGTTCTTTTTAAATACTCATGGGATAACTTGTTTATAAACCAGCAGTTTAATCATCCGGGGAGTTTTGTGTTACTTAAAGAACCTTCTGCTAGTACCTGATTTTATCTTCGGTTGCTGCCCAAAGTTTAAAAGTTTTAATTGCTTCGTGGTGAAGCATTTGTTTAAACTCTATTTTTCGTTCCTCAAGTGGGAGTTCTATTTCATTATAAATAAATGAATCATCGAAGCCAATTTCGCGGGCATCTGCTTTGGTGTTAGCATAAAAAACCTTGTCGATGTGTGCCCAGTAAATAGCACCAAGGCACATGGGGCAAGGTTCACATGAGGTATAAATGACACAGCCCGATAAATCGAAGGTATCTAGTTTTTTGCTGGCATTACGAATGGCATTAACCTCGGCATGCGCTGTAGGATCATTATGCAGGGTAACACTGTTGGAACCGGTAGCTACAATCTCTCCATTTTTTACAATGATGGCTCCAAATGGCCCGCCTCCTTTTTCAATATTTTGAGTGGAAAGCTCAATGGCTTTCTTCATAAAGGTTTGATGTTTATTTTCCACTTATTAATTATTGTTAGTATTAAACAATTAAAATAGCCCTTGTGGAACACAGTGAAACAATTCGATTCACTAATTCAGTTTCATCGGGCCAAAACATTCTAAGATAATGATCTTTTTTAAATTCTGCATCTAATATATCAGCTTTCCCATCTTTTTGGCTCATTTGCCAAATAGTTGGTAGCTCAATCGCACAGGTACCGCAACCGATACATTTTTCACGGTAGTATTTTATTTTTTTCATTTACAGTGATGTGATTTTGGCTTATTGCATTAAATCGGGTGTGGCATCCACCCATTTATAGATTTTATCGCCCCGGCGAATTAATTCCGGAGTCTGAACCGACATTTTTTCTCCTTTAACAGATTTTGAAACGGTTTTAAGATCAACTCGTATTTCTTTTACGGCCATTTCAACAACGCCGGTAGTTTCACCAATTATTAAAATATTATCGTTTAATTCAAGCTCTCCCGCTTCCATGGTAATTTCTGCCACACCCAGTTTCGAAAAATAATTTGAACATTTGCCCACATATTTTTTACGTTTGGTAGCACGCGAGCCGTAAACTTCGCTCCATTGACCCAACTTACGCCCAAGGTAATAACCATCCCAGAACCCCCGGTTGAAGACAGTTTTTAATTTATTTTCCCATTCCTCAACTTTTTCGCGGGTAAAAGATCCTTCAAAAAGTGCATCCAGTGCCTGGTTATAGGTTGAAACCACCGTCTTTACATATTCCGGGCCACGAGCGCGGCCTTCAATTTTCAGTACTTTCACTCCAGCCATTATCATCCGGTCTAAAAAAGGAAGGGTGCATAAATCTTTTGGCGACATAATGTATTCATTGTCAATTTCTAATTGATAACCCGATTCTTTTTCAGTAACCTCGTAAGCTTTCCGGCATGTTTGCATACAGGCACCCCGGTTCGCAGAATTGTTTTGTTCATGCAGGCTTAGGTAGCATTTTCCGGAAACGGCCTGACATAAAGCGCCGTGAGCAAAAATCTCGACACGCATTAATTTCCCCTTTGGGCCGCGTATATTATTTTTTTCAATTTTTTCAGCAATGGCAGCTACCTGGTTCAGATTCAATTCGCGGGCGGTTACAATCACATCACAAAATTGGGCAAAAAACCGGACTGCCTCAATATTCGAGATGTTAAGCTGTGTTGAGGCATGAATTTCAACTCCTTTGGCATGTGCATATTGAAGGGCTGATAAATCGGAAGCAATTATAGCTGAAATATTGCTTTCAACTGCAGCATCGATAATACGGTGAAGTAAACCAATTTCGTTATCGTAAATTATGGTATTTACCGTCAGGTATGATTTTTTATTATTTTCATCACAAATGGCAACAATCTTCTTTAAATCATCAATCGTAAAATTATTTGATGACCGGGCCCGCATGTTTAACTGCTCTATACCAAAATATACGGAATTAGCCCCGGCCTTAATGGCTGCCATTAATGATTCGTAGGAACCTACTGGTGCCATTATTTCAATTTCGTCCCTGCTTACTTCTTTCCCGAATATGGTTTTCATTGTTTATTAAAATATCCGCAAAGGTAAAAACTATCGCGAAAAACTGTTCAAATTAAAAAGGGTTGATTTCACTTTTCAAATCGAAATTCTACCCGGCGGTTTAATTCGTCATTATTGTGGCTTTTAACGTTTGAAAATCCTACGCCAAATGTTTTCAGTCGGGTTTCAGAAATTCCTTTGTCACTTAGATAAGCACTAATTCTTTGGGCACGTCGTAGGGAAAGGGCTTTGTTATATAATTTGGTTCCAATTGTATCCGTATGACCGGTAATTTTCAGTTTTAATGAGGGGTCGTACTGCAAAACGGTTATAACTTTTTGGAGCAGCTTGAAAGATTCTGCATCCTTAATACTATCTGAATTGAATGCAAAATATACGGGAAGAAACAGTTTAACAATGGTATCTTCAGGTTCAACCAATTCTTTGTTAAACAAATCAGCTATGACATCCTGGGGCAAGGAATTATCGGTTTTTCCCACCGATTGAAAAGAATGTGCTTCAAGAAACACCGCGGAGTCAAATAAATCGTCGCCAACATCAGCAATAATTATTTTTAGCCTGTATTTTTTATTTGGAATGATGCGACAACCCACTGTCAGTTTTTTTGAAAAGCCATCGAATGAAAAAGTGTAGGCTAATTCACCAAGAGCCATGTTTTTTTCCCATTGTAATATATTATTAGGGTTCCAGGGCGCATTGGGAATGTAGTAATAGGTGTTTTTTAGATGGTTAATATTATCAATAGAAATTGGGGTTTTACCATCAGGAAGAATAGCCAGGTTTTTGCTTTGTTGGTTGCTTTTGTCGGTTAAGAAAAAGCCAAAAACATCGTTAACATGCATGTTTACCCATTCGGGATATTCTTCGGAGGCAAAAAAGAAGCTGAATGAAATACTGTCGGTATTGGTTATAAAATCAAAAGTTAAAGCAGCGCTATTATAAAGAGGCCCTGTGGCAATTTTCGATAACTGAACATCAGTTTCAGAAGCTGATTTAAACGGTAATAAATTGGATTTACTTGTTATATTTGGACCTATGGCATCTGTTATATTACCGGTTGTAAGTATGATACCGGAATTAATCAGATCATTATATTTTAGAATTATCTTGAATGTTCCCACAGAGGCAGGAGAGCCTTTATAGCTTACACTATCAACAAAAATATTTGGAGCGTTTTTTAAAAACACCTTTGTGATCAGCTCGTTGGTGTTTTGAGATTTTTTAACATATAACTGACCGATACTTTGTGTTGGGAAAAGTAACAGCAGACTAATTAAATGTATAAGCCAGGCGCTATGTAATTTTCGGGATAACAGTTTTTATTTATAACAACGTTTGGATGTGCTCTATTATTTCGTTGTTATCAATTTGGTTCATACAGTTAAAATGTCCTTTTGGACATTTATCGAAACCAATCTTTGAACAAGGCCGGCACCGAAGTCCTTTAACTTCGAATATTTTTGATTTTTCTCCCGGTTTAAAAGCATACATCCCCAGTTCAGGCACAGTATTTCCCCACAGCGAAATAATGTTTTTCTTAAAAGCCGAGGCAACATGCATCATCCCTGTATCAGGTGTTAGCACCACATGGCTTTGCTTTATGAGCGAAGCAGATTGTCCCAGGCTGATTTTACCCACGGTGTTTAAATAAGGAATTTTCAATGCCTGCTCAATTTCTTTTGCCTGAATTTCTACATCTTTTCCTCCGATTAAACAAACGGGAATTCCGGTTTGGTTGGCAATGGTAACAATTTTATCAGCCGGTATCTGTTTGGTGAAATGGTTGGCTCCCATCACAACAACCATAAATTGTCCTTTAAAGGCGGCGTGTATTTCAACCGGATTTACTTCCTGGTCAGCAGGAATATAATAATCGAGACCTTTGCCATCGTTTTTTACATCAAAAATATGAATGGTATTAAGATATCGATCTACAATGTGAACATCGGGCAGTATATTAATTTTAAAATTAACCAATAACCATTTTTTAAAGTTAAGCTTGTTAAAGGAAAAATCCAGAATCCCGGTTTTGCGTTTTATAATGGATGTTCTTAAATTATGGTGCAAATCGATAATATAATCATATGCTTCCTGGTTAATTTCAGCTATGGTATCCTTAATGTTTTCCTGCAGGGTTAATAACTTATCAACATAGGGATTCTCTTTCATTAAACCAGCAAATTGTGGCTTGGTTAAAAAATGTACTTCGGCACCTTCTACCTGTTGTTTTAAACCACGGATTACCGGTGTGGTAAGCACAATATCGCCAATAGAACTAAATCGGATAATAAGAAATTTAACCATTGATATATTTTAAAAGAGATTTGTAGTTCGAATTTTGAGCAAAGATAATACAATAGCGTAATAATAAATGGACCACCGGCATTTTGCCGGTTAAAAACACAGCAACGTGTGTTAATCATGTATTTTACAACGCTATGATGGTGGAGGTTCTCAATTCTCCATTTTTCCAACAATCCAACATTTTAACAATTAAATTTTCCAACGCTCCAACAATCAAACATTCCCAATTCTCTTTATTTTTGTGGTTTAATTGAATTAGCAGATGACCAAACCTGATTTTGAACGAAAAATTATAACTACCACTGACGGCTCAAATACCCTTTTTGTGCCGGGATTAAATGAACATTATCATTCCATTCATGGAGCCATTCAGGAGTCGGAGCATGTTTTTATAAAAAACGGATTGCAGCGTTTTCCTGATTTTTCGGAAATATCGATACTTGAGATAGGGTTTGGAACGGGATTAAATGTTTTGTTGACATGGCTCAGAGCCAGGGAGTATAACATGAAAATTAAAATTACGTCAATTGAAAAATATCCTTTGATACCGGAAGAATTTAATAAATTGAATTATTCATTAAAACTTGGAACAGAAGCAAATAAAATTTTTCAGAAGATTCATACCTCGTTATGGGACGAATATGTTCAAATAGCAACAGGGTTCCAATTAAAAAAGCAGGAAACCGACCTGTTAGATTTTACTACGAATGAAACTTATAACCTGGTTTATTTTGACGCTTTTGCCCCGGATATTCAACCGAAATTGTGGACAGCCGAAGTGTTTCTTCAAATGTATAATTTACTTGAACCGGGTGGAATATTGGTAACTTATTCTGCTAAAGGCCAGGTTCGGCGCAACATGCAAACAGCCGGATTTGAGGTAAAAAGAGTCCCTGGCCCTCCGGGGAAACGTGAAATGTTAAAGGCAATAAAGATACAGGCCGGATAAAAAATTAGTGAATTGGGCAGTTGCTTACGCACTCAACAATCTTAGCAAAGTTTTCATCTTTTAATGCATAGTAAGTGTTTTTGCCATCGCGTTTCGAAACTAAAACGCCCCGATCTTTTAATATACCTAAATGGTGTGAAGTGCTTGATTGTTCAATACCAAGTTTTTGGTGTATTTCGCTTACGGTCATTTTTCCTTCAACTTCAAGCAGGCTTAAGATGGCTATTCGCATAGGATGTGCAATAGCTTTCAGCATATTGGCTACACTTTCGAGTTTTTCAATGTTTAATTCCTTTATTCCCATTTGTTTTAATTAATTGGTATTCAATGGTAGACTTGCTTTTATAATGCTAAATAAAACATCAACAAAATAGCTACTTTTTTGTGAAAGTTGCAAATATTTACATAAGTTAATGTGTTTAAAAAGCTGTTAAACAACAAATTAAGCTGTTTATTTACTGTTTCTATACGCTATCCAGGATTTTTTTACTCAACAAAAATTCCTAAGATTAGCACATCATCAATCTGGGGATAATCTCCACGCCATTCATCAAATTGATTTTCAATATAGTTTTTTTGCATTTCAAAAGGTTGCAGTGCCGCCTTTTTCAGAATGTTTTTAAATCGCTGACCTTTCATTTTTGCGCCGGTATTTCCTCCGAATTGGTCATAATAGCCATCGGTGTATAGGAAAATTTCATCCCTGGGTTCAAGTTTAAGCGAAACAGAAGAAAAAGGACGTTCTTCATTATCAAAAAAACCAACGGGCATCCGGTCGGGTTTCAGTTCAATAATTTCATTATTCCGTACAACAACCGCCGGATTCATAGCGCCGGCAAATTCAAGATGATTGTTTCGGGTATCAATGGTAATTATTGACATATCCATTCCGTCAGTGGTTATAGCCCCGGTTTTATTCTGGTGCAGGTGATTGATGATATTCATCCGCATCCGGTTTAAAATAATGTCGGGCGACACAAATCCTTTTTCATTTACAATTTTATTCAGGAACGACATCCCGATAAGGCTCATGAATGCTCCGGGCACACCATGACCGGTTGAGTCGGCACAGGCAATTACCAGGCGGTCGTGTCTGTAGGTCATCCAATAAAAATCACCGCTTACAATAGATTTTGGTAAATAGTAGCAAAAACTCTTCGGATACCGATCAGTAAGCAGGGTCAAAGGAGTCATCATTGCTTCCTGAATCCTTTTAGCATAAGAAATACTTGATGTAATATCCTGATTTTTCAGTAGTATTTCCTGTTCGGCTTCCTTGATTCGGGAGATGTCGGTATCAATGGCAATCATCTTGTTTATTTTTCCCTCCTCATCCAAAATAGGGGTCAGGGTAGTTTGCACCCAAATGTTGCGGTTATCTTTGGTTTTGTTTAGTGACTCAAAAGTAATAGGCTTTTTGTCGCCGTACCAGACATTTACAAGCTGTTGGATATCTATATTTGCCTGGTCTCCTAACAAATCGAAATTTTCAATTTTTTGCAGATCGCTAAGTGTAAAGCCATACATACGCGAATAGCCTTCATTTACCCATAAAATCCGGCCAACGGAGTTCATTATCTTTATGCCATTATCCGTTTCGCGTGCCACAATGGATAGTTTTTCAAGTTCTTCGTTAACTTCAAGCAGGTGTTGGCTTTGTAATTCAATTTCTTCCTTCTGATTGGCAATTTGTTTGTTGCTAAGGTTTAGCTTTTTATTATCTCTACGTTTTTGATATAAAAAGGCACCTAATAAAAGAGCCAGTATAATCAGAAATAAAGATACCATAATGCCCAAGCTGGTCATTACTTTTTGTCGCTCAATAGTGACTTTGTTTTGCTCGATGGTTTTATCCTGAATTTTGCGTTCATTGGTCAGATTTTGGATTACTACTTTTTTCTGACTAAGTTCCAACTCCGACTGCAGCACTTTAATTTCATAGGAATTAATCTTCGTATTTACCGAATCTTTTAAGGATGATGCTGTAGTTCTGTATTTATAGGCTTTCAGATAATTACCGGATAAGTTATAAGCGTCGGCTAAAAGAGAATGAATTTCAATCTGACCCAGTTTATCGGTTTGGGTTAATTTGTTGGCTTTTTGGCCAAAGATAACAGCACTATCAGCTTTATTAACCAACAAATAATAGTTTGTCCATTGTTTGAAATATTCAAAAGAAAGGGTTCCTGCTTCATCTTTTTTGGGTGCCAACACAACTAATTTTAAAAAGGAAAGAGCCGAATCCGGTAAGTGACTTTCTATATAAAGTTGTGCGAATTGCAGGTTAACCTCATCTAAATTATTTTTAGAATTAAACAGGCTAAAATAATGATGGGCTGTGGCCAATTCTGTACAGGCTGAATCGTAATTATGCATTTTTAAATGAGTTACGCCCAGCCTGGAATGTATCTGGCCTAAATATTTAATGTTGTATAAACGCTGGTAAAAAACCCGGGCATCGTTGTAATATTCAAGGGCTTTGTTATAGTTGCCCTGATTAAAATAAATGCGACCTAAATAATCAAGTATAATGGCGTAATTTTCGATTACGGTATCCTGTTCATAAAATTCAAGACCTTTGTAAAAATTTGCCAGGGCATTTAAATAATTCAGTTCCTGGAAATAAAGCAGACCACGATACTTGAAAATCTCTCCGTATAGTTCACGAATCGTATTGCTTTCAATGATAGAATATGCCTTATTTAGTTGATTGTTGGCAGTTTTATATTGTTTAAGCACGGTGTAACAATAGCCTTCTTTGAGTAAAATCCGGGCAAGTAATTTAAGGTTGTCATTTTGAATGGTACGCTGTTTGGCTTGCTGCAGGTATTTCAGGGCTTCCAGAAAAAAGTTGGTCTCCATTTTAAGATCAGCAAGGCGTATGGAGGAATAAACAAATTCAATATCGCTGTTGGATAGTTTAAGCGCTTTTTTGAAATAAATTTCAGCTTTTTCATATTCCTGTTTATGAAAATATAATTGCCCTAGTAAAAACGAACCTTTATATTCTATATCAACATCGTGTGCTCTTGCTGCGGCTTCAATTATGTCATTAATCTCATGAGTTAATGGAGAGTCGTCTTTAAACGTATAATCATTGATTATCGCGTAGTTATAGTCCCAATCAAAAATAGCATCACCACTTAAGATGTTATTGATGGAATCAATTTCATTTAACCCTGGCGTAGCAATAATACTGCCTGAAAAAGCAAATAATATAGTAGAAAAAAGTAAAAGCCTTCCGAATTTCAAAGTATCCCTAATTTTGGCAGCAAAATAATTAAATTATCTGAAAACGAACCTGATAATCGTTTTTTTTTAGCACAAATTATTTGCTTAAAATCCCGAATTACAGCGCCCGTATGTTTCAGACGGTACCAGATAGAAAGAAATATTTTTTACAGGCAGTTAAATATTATTTGACCTTTACACTAACTTTTTTTTCGATTACCAGTTTATTTCTCATCCTGGTTTTGGTGGTAAGCCATATGGTTACTTCGGTTTGTGTGTTTTGCTTTATTGATACCGGAAATCTAAAAAGAATTGAATTTTTGGTTTTTTCAGCGGTTAACCAGGTTTTTTCATTATTATTTATGAAATAAGCAGTGTAGTCAATAATTTTTTCCAGATCGGCACCTCCTACTTTTATTAAAGTTCCGGGTTTGTGGTTTGCATCTTTGATAATATCAATTTTTACCGATAATGGAGTTTCGATTAACCGGCCGGTTTTCGAATATTCTTTGGTGCCGGGTTGCAAAATATTTTGGGAGTAAGGAATTTCGGCCATTAAATCACCATTTTCGTAGTATTTTTTTTGGATACCATCAACCTTTCCCTGCTTATAAGGTGTTTCGCGATAAGGCTTGCCACTCTCGTAGAACCAGGTGCTTACACCTACTTTTTTACCCAGTTCGTAGTAAATTACAGAATGCACATTTCCATTCTTGTAATAATTATGGGCAACTCCCTGGTATAATCCATTAACAATCTCTGCATCCGACATCAGTTTTCCGGCCTCATCATATCTTTTCTGCACCTGAACCTTATTCTCCGATTGGGTTTTTGTGGGTGTGTTTTGCTTATCGGGATCAAGTTTCATCAACAGAAAATAAGTCACTACACCTATAGCCACCAGTCCAATAATCCATTTTGTTGTATTCATGTTTTAAGTATTTTGAGACACCAAAGGAAGGTAAAACCAGAATGTGGTTCCGAAATTTGGTTTGCTTTCTACCCGAAGTTCCTGATTGTGCTGAAGCAAAAATTCTTTACAAAGTATTAATCCCAATCCGGAAGAGGCAATTCCATCGCGACCGCTTTTTATAACACCGGGTTCAAATAAATTACCCAGCATTTCTTCTGAAATACCTACCCCGGAATCCTGAACCTCTACCTTTATTTTGTCTTGTTCAATAATAGTTTTAATGCATATTTTACCACCATTAATTGTAAATTTAAGTGCATTCGACAACAAATTGCGTATAACTGTATTAATCATGTTTTTGTCTATATAAACCAATGGATTTCCTTCGAGCATTTCGAGGAGTTCAATATCTTTTTGGCGGGCCATTTCCTTAATTAACATCACATTACCCCGCAAAATATAATTGATAAAAACATTCTCCCGATGTGCGATTAAATCTCCCGTTTGAGTTTTTGCCCATTCAAGGAGGTTTTCCAATAAACTCATGGCACTGTTGCCTGCATCCTTGATAAAGAACAAATATTTCTGCTGGGTTTTGTTATCCATCTTTTCCGGGTGCTCGGTAACCAGTGAAACAAAACTATTAATGGCATTAAATGGATTCCTAAGGTCGTGTCCTATTATTGACAGGAACTTGTCTTTGGTGTGATTTACTTTTTCAAGCATGATTTTTTGTTCTTCTAAAACTCTCACATGCTCATCAATCTGGTTTCGTTGCTCTTTTAGCACCAGATTTTTGCGACGAATGTCTTTCGATTTTTTGTAAAAAACAAGAAAAACAATAACGATTAAAAAGGATATGCCAAATAAAGCATCTCTTATTGCATGTAATTTCAGAATCTTTATTTGGTGTTTTGTGCTTAGCCTGATGGATTCCATTTCCTTTTGTTGCATCCGTTTATCTATTTCATACTGCATTTGGAGATGGGAGATTTTCTGAGCCAGATTTTTAGCATATATACTATCAGCCAATGAATTTGACTCCGTTAAAAAAGTAGTTGCCCGAAAGTAGTTTTCCTGTTTTGTATATATTTCAGCAAGTAATTTTGAAATATTATATTGTTCAATTAAATATTCATTTTCTTCGGCAAAGGTAAGTGCTCTTTTAAGCTGCGACTTGGCACTTTCCAAATCGTCAAACTGGTAAAAATATTTTGCCAGCTGAAATCGCGATTGCACAATTCCTTTTGCATTTTGTATCTGCTCATAATAATTAAGACTATTCATATAATTATCGAAAGCTGTATGGGGTTTGCCTATTTCTACATTTATATCACCTAATTTTAAATAAGCATCAGCAATCCCTTTAATATTTCCCAGTTCTTTATTCAACTCCAGGCCCCGATTTAGTGCATCCATTGCTTTTACAAAGGCTTCCTGTTTTTTGTAAATATCGCCTAAATATAACAGTGACTCTGCAATTCCGGTTTTGTTACCCAGCTCCTTATAAAACATCAAACCCCGTTCAAGGTTAACCTGGGCCTGTTCATAACTTTCAATTTTAAAATAGATAATACCAATATCTTTTAACGAATTGGCCATACCATTTTTATCTTTCAGCGTTTCCTTCAGTCTAAGACTGTTGTAAAAATTTATCAAGGCCTTATCAAATTTTCCCTGTTTATAATAGGCTGTTCCTATATTGCTATAAGTATAAGCCAAACCGGTACTGTCGTGAAGTTCTTTTTTAATTTCGAGACTTTTGTCATGGAAATCGAGCGCTTTGTCAAGCTGCTCCTGTTGACAGTAAATAAGGCCGATATTATCAAAAGCATCGGCCATACCGCTTTTGTTATTTAGCAACTGATAAATTTTAAACGACTGGTTATAATTGTCAACTGCCAGTTCGTTGTTTCCTTTGTCGGTATAAAGTTGTCCAATATTGTGATAGGCAATTGCCAAACCTTCATGGTAATCGGAATTTTGTGCGATTTTTTCAGCTTTTACAGCATAGTCAAGGGCCTGCATGGGCTCCGACAATCGGCAGGCTGTAGACAATTTGTTTAAAATGTCAACATATGTAGTGTCATTATGAGTTTGGCTTAGCTGGGTTTTAAGACTGTCAACAAACAGTTGTGCGTACACGTCATGCAGTATAAACAATATAATTGCCATTAAGGAGATTTTTTTTATGCATGCCATTCTGAATGCCATAAATGTCGAATTCATTAATGAAATCTTTCAAAGGGATACCCCTGTGAATTTAAACACCCGTTGCCCAAAACATCAATAATCTATGAAGAAACATAGTATGAATTGTTCATAGATTGTGATAAAAGTTGGGACTTAAAGATAATCAATTAGTTTTAAAAGAGTTAAAACTTTGTGACTTCAGTGAAAATATTTAAGGCAAAATTATCTGTCATCGACGATATATAGTGGATTACACATTTCAGATAGTCGCCATAATAGGATAGATTATAAACAGGTTCGGCATCAGAAGTGTACAACGACCGCTGGCCATAGTCCATTGAGGTATAGCTGTTTAACCAATCGATAAAACTTTCGCTTAAAATCGGGTATGAATCGGCAATTCTGTTTATTTCGTTGTAGGTTTCCTCCCGGGCATATAAATCAGCAAGAATATTAAAAATGGATGTAATAATCAGTTCCGCATATTCATGAAAATAGATCAGTCGCGGGTGATTATAAATGTGCTTGTAGTTGAAACTTTTTACCGAATTAATTAATTC
This sequence comes from Bacteroidales bacterium, assembly GCA_046704385.1. Lineage (GTDB taxonomy): Bacteria > Bacteroidota > Bacteroidia > Bacteroidales > SZUA-534 > GH45. The sequence continues at coordinate 50,246 of JBJKSB010000098.1, forward strand.
GAGAAAATCATCGCTAAAACGGATTCCATCTTCAGGAGAGCTCATTGCCACCAGGTTCCTGATAAAATCGTGCATAAGCACCGTATTGTTTATCTCGCGGATAGAATCGTGTCCTACTTTTGAAACTATTAATTTTAACTGGCGCAGTTGATTCCGTGAAAGAATTTTCAAGGTGAGTGCATCCTCAATATCCCGCCCCAGATATGATATTTTATCGGCAATTTTTACTACACAGCCTTCCCAGGTATATGGAGCATATTGGTTGGGTTTTGTAATTTCATAAAGGTCAATGGCTTCGTTTCTGGGTTTTATGGCATTTTCGTTAACCTCGCCACAATGCGAAATTATTCCGTCGCGTACGCCGTAAGTGAGTGCCAGGTTATGCTTGCGTCCCTGGGCATCTGCCAGCATTTCAAGTTTGTCTACAAACCAAAGGCTGTTTTGCTCGTGCCAGAAATCTTCATTTAAATGGGTTTTAGCCAGTTTTTTCAGAGTTACTTCGCCTTTGTGGCCAAAAGGAGCGTGTCCTAAATCGTGTCCCAAAGCAATGGCGCGTGTCAACTCTGTGTTCAGACCAAGATATCCGGCTATGGTTTCGCTCACTGAGGCTACATGCGAAACGTGTTCCATACGGGTGCAGATGTGATCATTTTTGGTGGCAAAAAACACCTGGGTTTTATGCTTCAATCTCCGATAGGCCTTGCTATGTAAAATACGATTGAAATCGCGAAAAAACTCTGAACGGATGTCATCCGTTCGTTGATAAAGAGGTTGGTATCGGGTAAGACATTGTTCCCATTTGCTGTTGCCTTCAAAAATGGCTTCGGATTTAAACCTTCCTTTTTGCAGCATAATTAATTGTAAAGTTATGTTTCAAAATTAGCAAACCTTATGCCAGAAGCTCTAAAATCCAGTTGGCATCCTCTTTCATCCGGGTGTAAATGGATGATTGATAGCGTTTTTTAAACTTAGCATCCCAAAACCATTTTTCAATAGTTTTTTGATGCTCCTCTTTAATTTCTTTCAATCCGCTTTTAAAGAAGTAATATTGCAAAATGGGTATAAAATTATGGTAAGCAGACAAATCGCCGGTTACCCGGATTTGTTTAAAAAAGTCGAGACTGGAAGTTAATGCCGCTTTGGTTTTTGCCCAGTTATGCTCACATTGCCGGGGTGATAACCTGAGCTGATATAATGTGCGCGCATCATCAAAAATATTCAGCGTAAGCGATAAGGTAAACACTTTATTGGGCAACTGGCCGTACTTGTGGGTTCTGTCGGGCGAATTGAATTCTTTAATCAGTGTTTTTAAATCGAAAGAATCGCTCCAGGTAGTGGCATGAATAAGATCAAAAACAGTAAGATGCTTGCCAGCCTGGTTGATACGTTCAAAAATTTCAACAACGTCTTCCAACTCCTCGTTCATTGTTTTAACTATACTAATGGGGTAGTTGGAAAATATTTCGTGGCAGGCTCGCCAGTTTTCGGCGGCAATATTATTTTTGGTTGTCGATTTCGAGATCAGTTCCTTATAAACTTCGCCATAGGCATTATTATCGAAAAGTTTCCAGGCAGGGATATTATTTTTCTCGGTTTTGCTACGGGGAATTTTAAACTCTTTACGGTTGGGACTAAAACAGATGGTGCCGTAATCGGTGCCGTCCATTTCTTTACCGCGCAATGAAACATAAAGCGAAATCATACGCTGTTGGCCATCGAGGATAAACTGAAACGATCCGTTTTGTTTTGATTCAGGGATTCCCAATTCTGTATTTTCACGAATAAAACCCGAATATTCTGATGGTGCAATCCAGAAAAAGAACGAACCAATAGGATATTGATGATAAATGGAATTCAGCAACTTAACCACTTTTGTCTTTTCCCAGATATAATCACGCTGAAATTTTGGAATTTTTATATTCCCCGATTCCAGTTCATTGATAAGCTTTTTGAGGTTCCAGTTGTTAATTATCTCAATCTTTTGTTCCATAAGGCAAATAGTGTTTCATCCGCGAATGTCACGAATTTACACTAAATATTTTAAAAGCTTAAATACTTACCCGGTTTTAAATACAATGAAGCCGATATCAATCCTGCAAAAAGTTATTCAATAAGCCCGAACTTTCTTTTCTGAAATTTTTACCCATTGGAGCAATAGCCTGAATCAGTTTGCGGATAGGCATGCTTTGTAACCACACTTTGCCTGTTCCCCGCAAGGTTGCCAGGAAAATTCCTTCACCGCCAAAAACCATGCTTTTCAAACCGCCGGCCTGCTGAATGTCGTAATCAATCTGTTCTTCAAAGCCCACGATGCAGCCGGTATCAACCAGTAACGTTTCATTGTTCAATTGTCGTTCAATAACGGTTCCTCCGGCATGTACAAAAGCCCGGCCGTCACCTTCAAGTTTTTCAAGAATAAAACCTTCGCCGCCAAATAGTCCTGCACCGAAACGTTTGTTAAAGGTTATAGTTAGCCTGGTTCCAAGGGCAGCACATAAAAAGGCATCTTTTTGAACAATTACCCGGCCGTTATGATTTTTTAACTCTATGGGCACAATGGTTCCCGGGTAAGGGGCCGAAAAAGCCACGTGTTTTTTGCCAAAACCACGGTTGGTAAAATGGGTTAAAAACAACGATTCGCCACTGATTACGCGGGCTCCTGCCTGAAAAATTTTGCCAAGCAGCCCTTCCTGCGGATTTGAACCATCGCCCATTTTGGTTTCAAAAGCTACGCCATCATCCATATACATCATTGCTCCGGCTTCGGCTATCACTGTTTCCTGTGGATCGAGTTCAATCTCAACCAATTGAATATCATGACCAATTATTTTGTAGTCAACTTCATGTGATTCCATAAATTTTAATTTTTGATTGGTAACGAAATTACAGATAATAGACGAAAATAGCAGTTAAAAAGCTACAAAAGAATCGAAACAAATTGTCCAATAGTTATATTCTCTACGGATTACCCAGCAAGGCATCCAACGGACTAAAATAAGTCATTTTTTTACCAATGGTTATAGCTTCGTCTTTTGTAAAATTCTTGTATTTAATCAGATAGGCCATCATAACAAAGGTTGTTCTTTCGCCACCTTTACAGTGTACTAACACCTTACCATTCAGGTTTGAAAGTGTTGTGGCAAACTGACTGAGCGTTTTTTCATTAAAGTCCTCATGACTTTTTACAGGAATGGAGATATAAGTAAGACTCATTTCTTGTGCTATATCAGCTTCTGAAAAAGCATCTTTGGAAAATTCTTTATTTTCCTTGTTTGAGCGTAAATTAATGATGGTTTTCACCCCATGGTCCTTTGCCCAGCGTAATTCGTCCAGGTTAGGCTGGCCGCCTAAATAAAAGTTACCGTATTGATAAAAATCTTTAAAGTCTTTTATTTTGGTTACAACATCAGTTTTATTAACTGATTCAGAACTTTGGGCAATTATTTCAGTTGCCTGTACAGAACAGAATAAAATAAATAAACCCAGGTTGACAAAGAAGAATTTTGTTTTCATAATTTGATGTTTTAAAGGACACTAAAATTTCAGTCTTCAAAATTATGATAATTCAAGATCAGTTTTTGTTGTAGCTTTGTTAAAGGTTTGTTAAAGTTTAGAAGCCGGTCTAAAGATTGTCGCGATATTTTATTTTTTTTGAAAAAAACCGGGCCAGTTCTCTGTTGTATTTTTCATTAGGATGCCAATCGCCTTTAATTTTATAGGCGTTCCAGTTGCTTGTATCAATAATTGAATCGACGAAATAGTGTTCTATATGACAGCCGTTGAGGCAATTATAAAAAACGTTTTCGTGTTTTAAGGGAGAATCGGGTTTTCTGATCAAAACGATAAACCGGATGCCGGCATTTTTTAATTGTTGGTTCATTGTTTTAACTATTTCGGCTACTAAAAGCGCATCCTTTTTTGATACCCGGTCTTTTATAAGTTTCTGGTAAAGGTTCGAATTATGCCAGATGATTCGTATAATCCTGGTAAAATAGTTTTGTTTGATTAGTCGGTTATCGTTAAAAGACCCTTTGTAAAGCAGTTTATTATCTTCTGTTTTGTAGCAGGGACCATACTCATCCCAAATACTTCGTCCGGCTGCACGGGCATAATGTTCAGGAATAAAACTATAAATACAAACAGAAGAATCGCCCGGCATTTTGTTTTTCAGTATTTTTTCCTCCACTATTTTAAGCGCCTGGTGTGGTCCGTAGCCACTAAAGCCATAATTAATAACATTAAACCGGTGGTTTGAAAATTCACTGAAAAAATAGGGTAAGGTTTGATCATCATTTAGCCCATCGCCAAATGTTACCGAACAACCTAAAAAGAATACCTTTTTGTGGGCATTTTCATTATTGTTTGGCACCAGCCTTCTGCCTTTGCTAAGGGTGTATTTGACACTATAAATTAACGAATCGCCATTTTTCCGTATAGCTGAAACCTGAAAAGTAGTATCCTCCAAAGGGCCGTAACCTACAAATTCTTTTCTCCCTTTAGCCGCAGCGTTATCAAAAAAGGTACCCGAAAAAACAATCTTAGGTTTATAAAATTGTTTGATGGTAAAATATAGCTCAAACAGCAAGAAGGCTATAAATACAGCAGCCAGGTTAAAGCAAATATGTCTGACAATGCTTTTTTTAATTTTTAATCCGGAAAAAATAAAAGCTGAGATAAACAAGGCCAGGAAAATTGGAAGCCCATAGTGCATTATCAGAAACTTTATCTGCTCCATTTTTTAGGGTTTCAGCTTTTTATTATTTGCGTTTATCAACCAGAGGCCAAATGAGTTTTTCCAGGCCGTTTACTTTAATCTCGTACATCATGGCCAGCTGTTCGCCTAGTTTACCTTGTGGCCATCCCTTTTGTCGGTACCAAACATAATAGGGTTCAGGAACTTCAACCAGGTACCGGCCTTTAAATCTACCGTATGGCATTTTAGTGTTAGCCAGCTCAATAAGGACTTTATGGTCGGGAGTGAATTGTTGCATTTTATGTTATACGTTATGAGGGTAATTTAACAAAAAGTTGTAATTTTAAAGATCAACCGGAAAATCAGTTTTTTAGCGAGTAAATATAAGAATGAAAAAAGGAATTGTAAAATGGTTAAAAAAATGCCCCGTATTGAAAGACGAGGCGGCTTAAAAGTTTTCACGACGGAATAATCCTTATTGTGAATTGCTTCAAATTGAAGAATAAAAGTATAACGAAATAATTATATATCAAAATATTATGAAAAAGATATTAGGATTGGATTTGGGAACAAATTCTATTGGTTGGAGCCTTATTGAACATGATTTTGATAAAAAAGAAGGTAAAATAATAGGAGTGGGAAGTAGGATAATTCCTATGAGTAAAGATATAATGGATAAATTCGGCTCAGGTCAAAGTCATTCTCAAACTGCTGAACGAACAGGATATCGTGGAACACGCCGATTGTATCAAAGAGATAATTTACGAAGAGAACGGTTACATAGAGTTCTAAATGTGCTGGGATTTTTACCAGAACATTACGCTGATACTATTGATTTTGAAAATAAACTAGGACAATTTCATAACAATGTAGAAATTAAGCTGAACTATAAACCTGTAGAAAATGATTATAACTACAACTATGAATTTTTATTCAAAGGGAGTTTTCTTGAAATGGTTTCAGAGTTTAGAGAGACACATCCAGTGCTATTTTATGAAAAAGCAAATGGTAAAGAAACCAAAATTCCTTACGACTGGACAATTTACTATTTGCGAAAAAAAGCTCTTTCAGAAAAGATTACCGAACAGGAATTAGCATGGATTATATTAAATTTTAATCAAAAAAGGGGTTACTACCAATTACGTGGTGAAGAGGAAGAAACCGATAATACAAAACTTGAAGAATTTTACTCATTAGTTGTTTCTGATGTTGAAGAAACTGATGATAAAAATGCTCAGGGAACCTGGTTTAATGTAATTCTTGAAAATGGATGGATTTATAGAAGACAAAGCAAAGAATCATTGGAAAGCTGGAAAGGAAAAACTAAAGAATTTATAATTACCACTCAAATTGATGAAAATGGCCAGCTAAAAGTTGATAAAGAAGGTGATGTAAAACGAAGCTTTAGAGCGGTTGATTCTGAAAAGGATTGGATTGCAATTAAAAAGAGAACAGAACAGGATATTGATAATTCTGGCAAAACTGTAGGTATGTATATTTATGAAACGTTGCTTAGTAATCCTAAGCAAAAGATTCGGGGAAAACTTGTAAAAACGATTGAGCGCAAGTTTTATAAAGACGAATTAAGACAAATACTTGAAAAACAAACACAACTTCACGATAACTTGCAAAACAAAGAATTATACAAAGCTTGTGTTGAGGAATTGTATCCAAGAAATGAAGCACATCAGAAAAGAATAGTTGATAAAGATTTTGTTTATCTGTTTTTAAACGATATTATTTTTTATCAACGTCCCTTAAAAAGTCAAAAATCGAACATTGCAGGTTGCGCTTATGAAACAAGAAAATATAAAAAAATTGTAGATGGTAAGGAAGAAACAGTAACCGAAGCTATAAAAGCTATTCCAAAATCACATCCTTTATTTCAGGAGTTCAGATTATGGCAATTTTTACAAAACTTGAAAATATATCAGAAAGAAGCTTTCGTTGATGGTAAAACACAAATAGATTATAATGTAACCGGCACTGTTATTGAAAATGAAGATGAATGGGTGTTATTATTTGATTTTTTGAATAATAGAAAAGAAGTTGAACAAAAGCATGTCATAGAATTCCTTGTAAAGCAAGGCAAAATTGCTAAAAATGAAAAAGATAATTTCAGATGGAATTATGTCGAAGATAAAACCTACCCGGCCAATGAAACCAAAGCTCAGTTTATTTCTCGTTTAAAGAAAGTTGAAGGAGTCGATACAGATACTATTTTAACAAATGAATTTGAGCAAAGTCTTTGGCATATAATATATTCGGTTCATGATAAAATTGAATTTGAAAAAGCATTAAAGAAATTCGCCGAAAAGAATAAACTTCATGTTGAATCATTCTTTGATGCTTTCAGAAAATTTCCACCATTTGATAGTGAATTTGGAGCATATTCTTTGAAAGCAATAACAAAGCTTCTTCCACTAATGAGAAGAGGTAAATATTGGAATGAAGACGATATAAATTCAGATGTTTTGGTTAAAGCTGATTCTATTAGAGAACGATTGGAAGCAATAAACTTTCAAAAAGCAAAAATAGATGAAACTGTTGCCGATGATGAGATACAAAAACAAGTATTAAAAAGTTTTATTGACTATTCGGCCAAAAGTATGGTTCAAGGGTTAAACACTTATCAAGCGTGCTACCTGGTTTATGGAAGACATTCCGAAGCTGTTGATACATCAAAATGGGAAATACCTGCTGATATTGATGTTTATCTGAAAAATTTTAAACAACATAGTTTACGTAATCCTATTGTAGAGCAAGTGGTAACCGAAACATTACGAGTGGTTCGCGATATTTGGCAACACTACGGTAATGGGGATAAGAACTTTTTTAAAGAAATACATGTTGAACTTGGACGTGATATGAAGAATCCAGCAGACAAAAGGAAACAAATTGCAGCACGTCAACAAGAAAATGAAAATACCAATCAACGAATCAAGCAACTGTTAGCAGAGCTAATGAATGATACTAAAATTGAAGGAGATGTTCGTTCATATTCACCAAATCATCAAGAGATTTTGAAAATTTACGAAGAAGGTATATATCAAAATCCCAATGCCGATTATGAAAAAGTTAATCAGGATGAAATTGATAAAATTCGGAAAACAGCAAAACCCTCAGCAAAAGATATAACCCGATACAAATTATGGCTTGAACAAGGTTACCGTTCACCATATACTGGAGATATGATTTCATTAAGTAAACTTTTCACAACGGATTATCAGATAGAACATATTATTCCACAAGCACGATACTTTGATGATTCGTTGAGTAACAAGATTATTTGTGAAAGCGAGGTAAATCAGCTAAAAAGTAATATGACGGCGTATGAATTTATAAAAGATAAAGGTGGGAGTGTAGTTGATTTACAACAAGGTAAAACTGTTAAAATTTTCGAGCTTTCTACATACGAAGAAAATTGCAACCAATATTTTAAAAAGAACAGAACAAAGCTGAAAAAGCTTTTATCGGAAGAAATTCCTGAAGGTTTTATAGAGCGGCAAATGAACGATAGTCGCTATATAAGTAAATTAGTTAAAGGGCTGCTTAGCAATATTGTGAAAGATGAAGAAGAACAAGCAGCCACTTCAAAAAACATTATCACAGTTACCGGGGCAATAACAGATAAACTTAAACAGGATTGGGGACTACACGATAAGTGGAACGAAATTGTTGCTCCTCGTTTTATGCGAATGAATGAATTGACAAATTCAAAGCATTTTGGCGAATTCGATACAAAAATAAATGCATTCAGAACTTCTGTACCAGATGAATTGCAAAGAGGATTCAACAAAAAACGAATCGACCACCGCCATCATGCAATGGATGCCTTGGTTATTGCATGCGCAGACAGACGGCATATTCAGTATTTGAATGCGTTGAATAATGAAAAAGAAAACTATGCACTACGTGATTCGCTACTAATAAAAAATAAAAATGACCATTATACAAAAACTTTTCAAATGCCTTGGCAGACATTTCCGGCAATAGCGAAAGATGCTTTGGAAAAAACTGTTGTTAGTTTTAAACAAAATCTACGGGTAATTAATAAAACAAACAATAAAACATGGCAGTGGGTTGAAAAAGATGGAAAATTGAAAAAGCAGTTGGTGAAACAAACTAAGGGAGAAAGTTGGGCTATTCGGAAACCATTGCATGCTCCTCTTCCTTATGGAGAAAAGAAATATAAATTCACAACCTTAGAAATTTCTAAAAACGTTGGCAAGAGAGAATTTATTCATGATGATAATATTAGAAAAGAAGTTGAAATAATTTTTCAAAGACAAGGCGCGAAAACAGTTGATACACAGAAATTTTTGAAAAACAATCCGATAAAGGATGATAAGGGACAAGAGATACTTTTTGCAGTGTTTAATATCCCCGAAGTAAGATATAGGAAACGTCAACCAATAACGAAACTTGCTAATAGAGGACAAGGAGGAATTAAAGATGCAAAACAAGCAATAGCATTTATTAATAAAGTTTCGGATAGAATCATTAGAGATGCATTATTACTTCATTTAAAAGACAATGATTATGATATAGATAAAGCCTTTTCTGTAGAAGGTCTTGAGGAATTCAATTCAAAAAGAAAAATTCCTATATATAAATTACCAGTTGCAGAAGCATCTTCCTCAAAATTTCCACTCGGTTATACAAAAAACACCAAAGTAAAATTTGGTGAAGCCGAAAGTGGAACAAATTTATTTTTTGCTATTTATTGGAACGAAGAAAAACAAAAACGTGAATACGAAACCATTCCGTTAAATGTAGTTATTGAACACCAAAAACAGGTTGCACATTTGCAAAAAGAAGAACGAACAAGGGTGCCATTAAATAATGAAAAAGGGAAATTTCTATTCGCATTGTCTCCAAACGATTTGGTGTATGTGCCAACAGAAGAAGAAATTGAGAATCCTTCGTTAGTTAAATTTGATTCATTGAATGATGAACAAGTAAAAAGGATTTATAAGACAGTAAGTAGTAGTACATATCAATGTTTCTTTGTTCAAGAACATGTTGCGAACACAATTGCAAATAAAGCAGAATTTTCGGCATTAAATAAAATGGAGAAATCAATAGATGATGTTATGATTAAAGATGTTTGTTGGAAACTTGCTGTTGGCCGCTTAGGAAATATTAAAAATGTAATTCGATAACAACTATTCGGGGCGCGACTCAAACCTCGATTCCGTAAGTCATCGGAAGACTTGTTGATTTATAAGTAATTCGTTCAATTTTTTTTGGTGCCTTTATTTTAGTAGTCATATACTCTAATAAATTACAAGTTTTTAAGCCACTTTTTCAGTGGAGCTATTAAAATTTTCTAATTCTCTAGGGTCAAGATTTATATATTCCTGACTGTATGGTATCCTATTTTTGACAACA
>JBJKSB010000099.1:0-12901 GCA_046704385.1 Bacteroidales bacterium
GATGGCTGCTCCTCCGCTAGAGCCTCCGCTGAGTAGCTTCGGCGCTCGCGGAAAGCTACGGCGACACGCGGAACGCCTCGGGTAACCTGTCTCCTGACTTAATGTCGCCCTGTAAGGGCATATCTAAAGAGGTTGTACAATATGAAGGATTGAGACTATATCGGGCAAAAGTGAAATCTAAACCTTTCAAATAACACGACCTCGTCCGACGAAGGAGGTCAAGTCGTAGTTATAAATGGAAATTAACCACAAAGACCAAAAAAAAAATACAAAAAACACCAAAACCCACAGATTTGTATAATGCTAATATTTAGAGCCTTGTGTTTCTTTGGGCCTTCGTAGTTTTTATTTTTAGCCACTAATATTCACGAATTTACACTAAAGGTGATTGCTGGCACAATTAATTCTGATAAAAATAAAATTCGTGTGAATTAGTGTGATTAGTGGCCTTAAAAAAAAAAATTTAAAAAAAAACCGGCCCTAGAGCCGGTTTTTTATATGCAGTTTGTGTCAATTATTTAATAACAAAACTTTTAGAATAAACATTTTCAGTAGTTACAATACGCATATGATAAATACCGGGTTGTTTATCGTTGATATTTATTTCAGATTTAGCAGCATTGTAGTAATCACGCTGTACAACTACACCTTGATTATTTCTGATTTCAACAAAATATTTGCTTGTTTCGTCAGGCATTTGTAAGGTAAATGTACCATTATTTGGATTTGGATATGCAGTAACATTCAATGAATTGTTGCTTCCGGCAGCCGGACCGTTTTGGCTTGAGCCACCACCCTGAGGATTAAGATACTGAACATATACAAGATATGGATCAGAAGATGGCCCATTACCACAGGCGTTATATCCTTGTACATAAATATCAGTGAATCCAACAAAGCCATCAGCCCAGTTCACGGTTCCAACATCACCTGAACCTGTAATTACACCAGTACCAAGAGTCATACTCCAGATATATCGGTCAGCATTATCCATTTGAGCAGTGTATTCTGATAATAATACATTACTTACATCATCCTGATTACCATCTATAATTGGTTTAGTTGGCAATGGATTTACAGTAACATCCCAAGTGGTTTGGTAAGCTAAATTATTCCACTGATCATAAGCATACACAGTAAATGTTCCGGAATCAACATCCTTTAATGTATAACCAAAAGTATTACCTGTATAACTAGCAAGGATTGTAACACTTTCAGTATTTGCTAATTCCCAATCGTAATGTAATACAGATAATCCTGTTGTATTAAAATCAACACCTATACCTTCACAAAGGGTACTTCCGGATGCAATTGTTGCACCGTCAACAGGCGTAGTAGTAACTAATTCAGAAATATCGTAATCAGTAACTGTAATATCTCTGAAATATACATCCAAATTACCGGCTGAATAGCCTTTAATTCCTCTGAACATTACCCGAATGGTACTTCCGGCGAAACTACTTAGATCTACCGAGGCAAATCCCTGGCTTCCTGTAGTTACGTCAGTTGACCATACCTGTTGCCAGTTATCACCACAATCCGTTGAAACAAGAACTTCTCCTATCTCATCATTAATTATATTATTTCCATAAATCCAGTTATATAGCTCATAACTAAAATATAAATAGAATGAACCGGTTCCCAATGTAATTTTTGGACTTATAGCTGTGGTTGTATCTTCAGGAGCTAAATACGATGCCTGAAGACTACCTCCGTTATTTGATGAATAACTAAATAGGTTATTACCATTATTATTATCGAAAATTTCCCAATAATAGTAATCGTTATCATTAGCATCCATAGTATATGTTACATCGAAATTTTCCTGAGTAGTAACAGTGAATCCAAGGGTATCATTGCTTTGATTATTATCGAATGCACCAACAAGGTAAGATACAAGACTTAACTGACCTACCGTTGAAGTATTAACGGTACCCATATAAACAATGGCTCGAGCTCCAGAAGCTATTACACCTGTATAGGTTTGTGACATGGTATCAGCTGAAGTACCTGAAACTTCCAGGTTAACATCAAAGCCAGTTGCATCAACATCACCAACGTTTTGAATTATAACCATAACTGAATCGTTGGCAGAACCACATGATCTGAAGCGGTACATTGGGTTGGTTGGATTATAAGTATTAAGATCAAAGCCTTTAAGCTTGTTAACAATTCCAAGAACCTCAATATCATTATATCTTAAATCAAAATTATCAACAGTAGCTGTGAATGTATTGTTATTGATATTCGTAATAACATAACGTACAATTACAATAGCTCCTTCAGCATTTGCCATTGGGAATTCAGCTTCACCATAACCAGGTAATGTTGTAAAGGTACCTAACGCATAGTTTGCATCATTATTGATATTTCCAATGGAAGTAAAAGTTGCCCCACAGTCATATGAAACCTGAACATCAATTTTATCACCAATACCAAAATCACCAGCAACAGTATAATTAAAATAAACAGAACTGTTTGCTTTCAATGGTCCTATTTTCGGTGAATACATCATTGCTGTATCGTTAGCAGCAATATTCTGAGTAGCCATGTTATAATTAAAAGTTGGCCATAAATTATCCCAAAATGCATTATTATTAAATTTCCATGCATTAGGATCAGAATTCACATCACCACCTGTATAGGCATTATCAAAATTCTGGGTGTAAGTTTGATCTGCAACATCCCAGATTTTAAAGTTATTTACTCTATCGTTGTTGGTTACACTTCCATCAAAATCAATATGAGTAGTAACCTGATAGGTATTAGGTTCTTCAGCATTGAAAGTACCAATTAATACAGTATCAGTCTCACCAGCCAATAATACTTTGGTATAATCAAAGGTAAGTACATCAACCACGGCTAACTCATTAAACTGGTTCGTAGCTTTTACTACTGCAGTTAATGTTGCATTAGTAACGGTATCAAATGCTGTTGTATTTGAGATAATGGCATAAACAGGTTCCTGAGTTAACCCACATACATCAATGGTATCGAAACGTCCAACTTGTAAAGCGTCAAAACTAACTGTTGGTAACGGAATATCAATACTTATTTCACTAACACCAACTGCAAGTTGACCCACATTACTACCTTTAACCACCAATAAGCGAACTGCTATATTTTCTCCCAGGTAATCCTGATCAAGATTATATTCAAAGGCCTTTAATGAATCATTTTGAGCATGATTTTGAGCAGTAAAAGTTTCAATAGTGGTAAATGTACCGCCACAATCACTTGAAATCTGAACTTTTAATGAATCGCCAGGTCTGAAATAATCTGCAAGATAGTCTCCATTTTTATCATAAGAGAAAGCATCATAAGATAATCTCAGTTTATAACCATCTCCAATAGGTCCAACTTTTTGTAACGTTACAATAGCAGTATCACTTTCACTTAGCAATGGCATAGCTAAGAACCTGTCGCCAGCTGGTCCTACTCCATTCATTTGCAACACATTACTACTCCACGCATTAGGAGAAGTTGTATAATATTGCCAGGTTGCAGGCTGATTAGTTCCACTATAACTCCATGGAACCTGAGCCAGCGACTGAACTGTTAAAGCAACACCTGTTATACCATCATTACTATTATCGGTATCATTGGGTAATTCAGTACCTGCAAGAAGTTCATAACTTCCTGACTGAAGTGAATTAAAGCCACTAATATAAATAGTGTCGGTTGAACCCGGAACTATTTGTCCTGTTGTGCCTGAAAAGAAGGTGGTATCAGATTCGCCATTGAAAATAACTCCCAAAGTAACTGGTACGTTTAACAAGGTATCGTTACCAAAGTTTTGTACCACAACCATAGCAGAGTCTGATTCTGCACCGCAAATTGCTACATTAGCCAGGTATTGAGGTACATCAATACTAACCACACCGGCATCACCCGTAGAAAGTATCTGAAAATCATCAACATAAAGTTGGTTAGCGCCCGTTACATTTTCTTTGATTAATTCAATCCGAACCCTGATATCCTGTCCGGCATAGGCAGTCAGGTCTAAATTAGGAGTAGATTGATATGAACTGCTGGCCACCAGATTTGAGGTATTTACAGAATAAACTAAATTCCATGTGCCTCCACAATTACCGGATAGGTATACATTGACAGAATCACCTTCACGCAGGAAGTTCCCTTGTACAGTAGCACCACCGTCATCATAAGTATTAATAAGATAGTTAAATGACATATAATCACCTGCCTTAACTTCTCCAATCTTAGATGAATAAAAAGATTCTGAATCACCATTATAAAGCTTATCGGTATATAAAGCAGCACCACTCCAATTTGCTTCAGAATAATCCCACTTGGTCGGAGAAGGATTTGAGTTGAAATTTTCAACATAAGGAATAGTCAAAACATCCTGAATTGTAACACTATTGGCCAGTGCATCATTGGAATTGTCATAGTCACCGGTCATAGCTACAGAAGCATTTAATTGGTAAGTACCCGATAACGAAACATCAAAGCTACCAATGGTATCTGTATAAGTTTCGTTAGCAGCAATTTCAGGAATTACAACAGTAATAGAAGTATCATTAAAATTGGCACCCGTTATTTCGAAAGTTAACGGAACATTCACAGCTTTAACAATATCATTGTTCGTTACATCTATATAGAAAGCTGCTGATGTACTACCGCATACTAAATCATTTATACTACTGTTTATATCATCCACAGAAACATCGGCAAGACCAATATGTAACCTATTTACACTTAACTGTACCCAAGAAGTTTGATCAGCAGTAACCCGGTTTTCAGCTTTAACCCTAAACATGGCCTCTTTTCCTTTATAAGGCGATAAATCAATTGAGGCACTTGGCAAATAGCCATTTGTTGTATTACAATTACTTGTATCAATTACGGCAAGGTTTGTAAATGTTTTACCATTATCTAATGAAATTTGAATACTGATGGTATCGTTATTACCCAAACCCCAACCAGATGATAAATCACTTTGAATACGATAATTGAAAGCCAAGTAGGCATTATCAGGAATGGGACCAAATTTGGTTGAAGTTATTGTGGCACTATCACCCGGATTCAACCAATTTGAAAAGAAAGAAGATGCCGAAACATTAGCATTATCAGTGGTCCAATGAACCGCTTCTGTGGAGGCATCATAAAAACCATCACCATCTATATCATATTGCGTAAAATAATGAGCATAACTATTATACATAATAATTGGGAAATTACCAGGAACCTGATCAATATTATTATAATCAGTAACAAGGTTATAATCCAATGAATCATCACGTGGAATTGAAGCTTTTGCAATTAACTCATATTCTCCTGCCTTAGTAGCATCAATGGTTCCCATATCAATGGTATCTGATTTGCCATATTGAAGCTGAGTAGTAGTTAAAGCACTTGTTAATGTTTTGGTAGTTCCACCGTATGCATTTACAATAATACCTATACTATCCTGGTCAATTGGACCCATATTTTGTACTACAACTTTTACATTATAAGTGTCATTTGACATATAAGTGTAATCGTTATTGTTCCAGATTATTTCGGTTATATCAATATTGTTTCCTGCAATAAGATTAAAGTCATACATATAGAATCCAGAACCTGAGCCTGCCTGAGTAGATATAACCATACGGAACTGGATGGTTTTATTTACATCAGTAATTAGTAACCCTTTGTTCCAAGGATCAATACCCATATTAGTATTATAGTGGCCATTAAGTACTCCACCACCAATTATGGTATCAACAGTTACAAAATTTCCTGTACATGCTTCACCTTTTTGAATAAAAATGGTATCTGTGGCATTAAACCAAGAGCCACAATCAAAATTATAGTTGAAATAATAAGCACTCTTTGAAATATCTATAGCTGCTGTAGAAATGGTATCCTGAACACTATTTAACCCAGCCCCCTGTATTCTGCCAACTCCTGAATTCCACGTCAGGTAAGACCCCAGGTTCCAACTCTGGCTACCGCTAAAACTTTCAAGATAAGGTAACCCTTTAGGAGGCTCCAATTTAAAGTTCTTGGTTAATGTTGAAGCTCCACCATTATTCGTTTGAACCTGAAGTGAATAACTACCATAGGCTGAAAGATCGAGACCTGCTGCTGTAATGGTATCAGTTGCAGAAGCAGCTAGTGAAAATGTCTGATTCCAGCTATCCGATGTAAGGTCAGGATAAGTGAGCTGAAAGCTTACAGTAAAACCGTTTATTGCACCAGCCGTAGTGTTGGTAAGTGTAACAGAAATAGCTCCTGCCGATGAGGTACAGCTGGAATAGCCGTCCTGAGCTATTTTATCGACAGTTATATTTTGGCTCCATCCCATTGAGCTTATTAATAATAAACCCAACAAGATAAATAAAGATTTATGTTTAAATAATTTTGTATTCATTTCTTATAATTTTTGGGTTATTAATTTTTTGCTAATACTAATACACCATCTACTCCACCAATGGAATATTCAAAAGTGATGCGATCAAGGGTAGTTGATATATCAGCCCTTTTAACCACTAAGTCGGCACCATTAACAGATTGTCCGGTAAACTTAATATAAGATTTACCTGCAACATCGCTGATAACAAGTTTACCTTCAACATTGGCATTGGCGTTGCCACCAAAATTATGAATAACGATATTCATATTTGTTGAAGTAGATGGAGTGATACTATCGGCGTAAGCCTGCTTATCAGTTGCAGGATAAGGGAATACATATTCGCCGTTCCATTCTCCTGTAAAACCAGAGTTAGAGGCTTCATTATATACATTAACCAAGCGTACTTCCTCAGCTGTGTTGCCGGCAACATCAGATACTGAGTAGGTAATAAACTGTTCACCTGCAGTATTAACGTCAAGCGCAGTTACCTGTACATTTTCGGTAATATCGCCGTCCTCATCATCAAAGGCCTTGTAACCAGGTTCATCAAATGCCTGATTTAAAACATGGTCCATTACTAAATCCCCTTCCAGTGCTATAACCGGTGCAACATCGTCTTTACATGATATAAAGCCAATTGCAGAGACTATTAATAATAAAATTGTAAGTTTCTTCATATTTTTCATTTTTTAACTAATTAATTTTAATTTACCATAACCGGATTATAAATTATAGGAAACGCCAAACTGAAAAGTCATAAAATTCTTTTTAAGTTTATGATCAATAAAATTTGACTGGGCAGCATTAATATTGGTCAAACCCATACGGTAACGGGCATCGAACCAATACGTAAGATTTTTGCCTCCTTCAATTGATAATCCGGTACCACCAATTAACCCCAGATCGAATTTTTCCATCCGGTTACCTAATTTTTCCAGCTCTTTTCTGTAATAATCAACACCTGTTGTTGATGGTTCAGCATAAGTGTTTAAAGATTTTGCAGTTAAGAAATAGGAAAAATCAGCACCCGCATAAATTCTGGGTTTCACAGCTCCCTGTACCCCTGGTAAATTAAATGACACCAGCAATGGAGTACTAATTTGGTTAACTAACAGGCTGGAGTTTACAATTGGGCTAGACAACACCTTATTTTCAGCTGAGTAAAAATAATTAGGGTCCAGATTTGCGGCTCCCGCCATTCCATACTGTACTTCAAGGGTTACCCCGAGGTATTCCAGTATGTCATAATTGACAAAGGCCCCGATATTATACCCACTCCGTGGGGATCCGACCTCTGCAAAATGTTTTTCTGTTAGATTCGTGGAAGAAAATCCGGCTTTTAAACCGAAGCCTAATCCAGAACCTGCCCTGGCATCCTGATTACTCCCCATTAACAAGGAAAAAAACAGAAAGGATGCCACACAAAAAACACTGAAATTTGTTTTTCTCATAAGCATTAAATTTTTATTATTTGAACTTAAATCATAAGACTTTTACGGGTCTTAATTAATCGATCATAAATATAATAAAAAATTATTATTATACAATAACTCATTTTTTTAACAATAAAATTAATAATTAAGCTTTGACGAAAGTGGTAAAATATTAGACTAAAGGCGAGGTTAGAAGGTTACAAGGTGACAGGGTTACAGGGTTGCTGCTACTGGAGACTGGAAACTGGAAACTGGAGACTGGAGACTGGAAACTGGAAACTGGTTACATATATATAATATGTATACATTTTATGCATCCGTTGTGGGGGATTATTCCCGAAAGGATTTTTTTGGAACGGTCGGTTCGATTAATAATCTTTCGTTTATTAACGTCGACCTGTCTTCGTTATAAACAGAAGATATTAAACCCAAAAAATTGAATAGCCCTTTCAGGGCAAATTATTAATAGTCCTGGTTCGGGGCTGTCTCAAAAGTAATTTTTTTACCACCAAGACACAAAGGCACCAAAATTCACGAATTTGTAAGGTATTAATTTTTAACGCCTTGTGTTTCTTGGTGTCTTTGTGGTTTTATGGTTTTATATTCATTTTAATACTTTTGAGACAGCCCCTTGAATTGAGGTGCCACTCCGTGGCGAAAAATGAATAATATGCTAATTCGAATTCTGTGAGCGCATTCCCCGTCAGCTTGCTGCGGGGTAAGCGAACGCAAAAAAAGTAATTATAAAAGAATCGAAGATTCCTCGTCAGCTTGCTGCGAGGAGCTTCAATTGTAATCTGTAGCCCATGGGCTGAAAGCCCTAATAATTTCAACCCGATGGCTGCTCCTCCGCTAGAGCCTCCGCTGAGTAGCTTCGGCGCTCGCGGAAAGCTACGGCGACACGCGGAACGCCTCGGGTAACCTGTCCCCTGTCCCAAAGTCGCCCTGTAAGGGCATTCTAATGAGCTCGTATAATCAAGAGGATTGAGACTCTTCGAGTTAATCTGAAAGTTAAACCTTTCAAATAACTCGACTTCGTCCGACGAAGGAGGCCAGGTCGTCGTTATAAACAGAAGATATAAAAAACCCAAAGAATTGAATAGCCTATAAAAAGTTATGCGCAAAACTCATTTGTGTTTTACTTATATCTTGTTTGCAACATGCTTAAAGTTATTCCATCTTTCCAACAATAACAAACTGGTTTAATGTTTCTGAAGCTCAGTTATTTGTAAACGCATTTAATGGAACCAACATAACTGCTTAATACTAACTCGCTTTTATTTTGCCGTTGCCCCTGGTAAAAGGTGCAGAATGATTTACATTAATGCCTGAAATAAAACCTCAACAGGATGAAGTGCCTGCCTCCCGGTGCCGTCTTTAACCTGGTGGCGGCAACTGGTACCAGAAGCTACCACGATGGTTTCAGGGTCAGCTTCTCTCACAGCAGGAAATAGCACAAGCTCGCCTATTTTCATAGATACCTCGTAATGTTCTTTTTCAAAGCCAAAACTTCCGGCCATACCACAACAGCCTGAGGGAATCTCTTTTATGCTGTAGTTCTCAGGCAAAGTCAGCATTTTAATTATGGATTGTGTGGAGGCTACTGCTTTTTGCTGACAATGTCCGTGCAGTATTATTTCAGCTTCCTTTTTTGTAAAAAGGGCACTATCGATTTGTCCAGCCTCTATTTCCCGAGAGATAAATTCATCAACAAGAAAAGTATTTTTCGCCAGTGTTAATGCTTTATTTTTTAAATCGCTACCCACCAAATCAGGGTATTCATCCCGAAAGGTCAAAATAGCTGACGGTTCAATACCTATCAGAGGTTTTTGGTCAGAAACAATATCGCTTAATAACAAAACATTATTTATAGCCAACGACCGGGCTTTACGCAATAATCCCTTTGAAAGGTAGGCCCTTCCACTCTCGGCATGTTTGGTTACATTTACTTTATAGCCTAAATGCGATAATAACCGTATGGTGGTAATTCCAATGTGGGTGTCATTATAATTGGTAAATTCATCGATAAATAAAACCACTTCGCCTTTATAATTTTTCTCCTTCAATTTCAACGAATTACTTTTAATCCATTGTCTTAAAGGGGTGGGCTGTATTATGGGTAATGATCGTTCAGTGGCAAATCCTAACATCTTTTTTAACGACACCGAAACTAACCCCTTTGTGATAATAAAGTTAGTTAGTTGTGGTAGTACAGAACCCATTTTATTGATTTTGGAGATATTCGCTATAAGCCTGCTGCGTAGCGGTATTCCATGGGCATCGTACCAGTGCTGCAAAAACTCAGCTTTTAGTTTGGCAATATCCACGCTGCCCGGGCATTCCGATTTGCAGGCTTTACAGGATAAACACAAATCAAGAGCTTCATAAATTTCCTTATGATCGAATGGATTTTTTGTTTGCGAACCGGTTAAAAACTCACGGAGAATATTGGCCCTTGACCGTGTAACATGCCGTTCGTCACGGGTAGCCATGTAGCTGGGACACATGGTTCCTCCTGCTGTATGAAGCTTGCGGCAATCGCCCGATCCGTTGCACGACTCTGCCGCCCGCACAATTCCCAGCTTATCGGAAAAATCAAATACAGTTTCGATCTGCCGGGTTTCCCCGGATGCGTATCGCAGGTTATCACGCATGTTCGGAGTATTAATTATCTTTCCGGGGTTAAAAATATTGAGTGGATCGCATACCTGCTTCAAACTCACCAATAATTGGTAAACCCTGTCACCCAACATAAACGGTATAAATTGTCCCCTTAGCCTCCCGTCACCATGTTCGCCACTTAGTGACCCTCGATATTTCTTTACGAGATGTGCAATTTCCCAGCCCAGATTTTCAAATTTATCGATATCTCCTTGCTGCTTCAGGTTCAAACGCGGGCGTAAATGGATTTCACCGGTTCCGGCATGGGCATGGTACACACAATCCTCGCCAAACTTTTCCATAATTCGCGAAAATTCCTCAATATAACCAGGCAGTACATCGGTATGCACAGCAGTGTCTTCTATTACGGTCACCGAAACTTTATCGCCCGGAATGTTGGCCATGATTCCCAGGCCGGCTTTACGTAAATTCCATGCTTTTCGGGTATCATCACCGTACAGCAATGGAAAATGAAAACCCAAACCGTTGGTTTTTAAATCATTAATTAATAATTCAGCATTAGCCAAAACCTGATCCTTTGATTCATGGACCAATTCAATCATGAGAATTGCTTTGGGTTCATCTTTAACAAAAAACCTGTTTTTTTGCTGGTCGATGTTGCCTTTTGAAGCGTTAAGTATAATATCATCCATCAGTTCAACGGCAGTTACCTGATGTTTAAGTGCCACAATATTTGCTTTTAAAGCCTCGTTTACCGAGTTAAAATGCGCACAAACCAAAACCTTTTCCCGGAGCGGAAGATCAACCAGGTTAAGTTTAATTTCCGTGATAAACATCAACGTACCTTCTGAACCTGCAATAAGCTTTGAAAAATTAAAAGGCTTTCCGTTTCCGGTAAACGGATCGGTATCAAGTAACTGGTCGATGGCATATCCATGATTCCTTCGTATTAATCCAGGATCAGGAAAATTTTCAATAATGGACTGCCTGTTTCCTGTGTCGCTTAAAATATTGTTTAAATATTTATATATATTACCCTCCAATGTTTCGGATTTACATTTGACTTCAAATTCCGGTTTTAAAAGGGGACCAAATGTTACCTTTGATCTGTCGCTTAAAAATCCGCTAACTTCCAGGATATGGTCACGGGTAGTTCCATACACCACAGCATGTAATCCACAGGCATTATTTCCCACCATTCCTCCCAACGTACAGCGGTTGGCCGTGCTGGTTTCAGGACCAAAGAACAATCCTTTGTCTGCTAACTTCCTGTTAAGTTCATCCAGGATCACACCAGGCTGAACCCTTACCCATTTTTCCTGTTCATTAACTTCTATAATTTCAGTCAGATATTTTGATACATCAACAACTAATCCATTTCCAACAACCTGTCCGGCAAGTGAGGTCCCTCCTGCCCTAGGTATTAATGGAAAATTGTTTTCGGAGGCGAATACTACCAGTTTTTCAATATCTGAAACATTTTTTGGGATAGCCACAGCAACCGGTCTTTCATAATAAACCGAAGCATCAGTTGCATAGCTGATTTTAGCACTGTTGTCAGTAAGCAACTCACCTTCAATCAAATGACTTAAGTGTTGAAGTATTTTATCAGGTAATTCCATTCATGAACATTAATTGGGGTTAAAAGTAGCAAATTAACCCGCTTTTACATGAATAATAGTTGAATATTGATACGTTTTATTGGTTATTTTTTTGCCACTAACGAACACTAATTTTTTTATTTGTAACACTATTGTCCGGGAAAAATGTTCCAAACAGACTAAACTACAGATATTAAAAACAACGATACTTAGATTCTGGTATTTACAATTTGGGCTAAAGCCCATTTTATTTCCGGGCTTAAGTTACCCCTGGCTTAAGCCAGGGGCTATTAAACCTCTGTTAATATTGGGCTTTAGCCCAACCCAATTAACTTTAACCGGACAACAATGATACATTTTACATATCCGTTGTGGGGGATTGGCGTTGGATTTTTTGGACCGGTGGGTTCGATTTATAATCTTTCGTTTATTAATGTCGACCTGTAGTCGTTATAAACAGAAGATAAAAAACCCAAAAAATTGAATAGCCCTTTCAGGGCAAATTATTAATAGTCCTATTTCGGGGCTGTCTCAAAAGTAATTTTTTTACCACCAAGACACAAAGGCACCAAAATTCACGAATTTATAAGGTATTAATTTTTAACGCCTTGTGTTTCTTGGTGTCTTTGTGGTTTTATGGCTTTATATTCATTTTAATACTTTTGAGACAGCCCCTTGAATTGAGGTGCCACTCCGTGGCGAAAAATGAATAATATGCTAATTCGAATTGTAATCTGTTGCCCATGGGCTGAAAGCCCTGATAATTTCAACCCGATGGCTGCTCCTCCGCTAGAGCCTCCGCTGAGTAGCTTCGGCGCTCGCGGAAAGCTACGGCGACACGCGGAACGCCTCGGGTAATCTGTCCCCTGACCCAAAGTCGCCCTGTA
>JBJKSB010000100.1:0-14736 GCA_046704385.1 Bacteroidales bacterium
GCCCAACGATGTTTTACCAACTCCGGGAGGGCCGAACAGGCAGATGATTGGTGATTTTAAATCGCCTTTTAATTTTAAAACAGCCAGATGTTCTAAGATTCGTTCCTTAACTTTTTCAAGACCAAAATGATCACGATCAAGTATCTCAGTAGCCAGTTTCATGTCAAAGCGATCTTCGCTGAATTCATTCCATGGCAGGTCGAGCAAGGTTTGCAGGTAATTAAGCTGTACAGAGTATTCACCGGTTGCAGGATTCAAACGGTTTAATTTATCGGCTTCTTTATCGAATAAATTTCCAACTTCTTCGTTCCATTTTTTAAGTTTGGCTTTCTCTTTTAATTCCGATATTTCTTTTTCAACAGGATTCCCCCCCAACTCATTCTGGATGGTTTTTATCTGTTGATTTAATAAAAATTCCCGCTGTTGGGCATCCAGCTCCGATTTTACCTTTTTTTGAATATCGTCCTTTAATTCAAGCATCTGAATCTCTTTCGATAAAAATTCAAGAAGCTTAATGCTACGTTCGAATAAATTCGATTCTTCCAAAAGTTGCTGTTTGGCTCCTACTTTAAGTTCGCTGTTTGCACAGATAAAATTTATAAGGAAAAAAGGATTATCGATATTTTTTATAGCAAAAACAGCTTCGGATGGAATATTGGGTGAGAGCTTAATAATTTTCATCGAAAGGTCCTTTATAGAACCTACCAGTGCTTCAAATTCCTCACTTTGATCTTCCTCTGGTGTTACTTCATCCAGGCTGTCAACATAGGCTGTAAAATAAGGTTCTTCGGAAAGAAACTCTTTTACGGCAAATCGTTTCTTACCTTGAATAATAGCTGTGGTTGAGTTGTCGGGCATCTCCAGAATTTTCATTATGGAGGCCACAACTCCATACCGGTTTAAATCTTCTTTTTTGGGTTCTTCAACATTTGGGTCAATCTGTGAAACCGTACCAATGATTTTGTCATTTTTGTAAGCTTCCTTCAATAAACGCATTGATTTATCTCGGCCAATGTTTATAGGCATTACTACGCCCGGAAATAAAACCATATTCTTTAACGGCAATATTGGCAGTAGTTCAGGAAATTTAAAATTATCTAAACCTGATTGATCTTCATCTGAGATTATCGGAAAAAATTCCGCTTCACTTTCCTGGTTTTCGCTTGCAAATATTCTTTCCAGATTAAATTCTTCCATATATTATTATCCTGCTTGCTTTATACGACAACGTGTCAGTAAATGTTATTTTTAAATACGAAGGTACATAATAGTCAAGAGTTGTGCCAATCAAAAATGATATACCCGATAAAATATAATGCTGAGGTTTTTTTTATGTTGTGGAAATAATGGGCTTACTTGGGTATAAGCATTTTGAACCGTAAATTTATGCACTCTGAAAATATTATAATATTATGGATACTATAAATTTTAAAAAAGCTATACTTGAGGGAATTCCGGAAATTTTGCCAGAACCTAAGCCCTTTGATACAACAATTAATCACGCACCAAAAAGAAAAGATATTTTAACTGATGAGGATAAAAAACTGGCGGTTAAAAATGCCCTCAGGTATTTCAAACCGGAGCATCATGCCGTTCTGGCCAAAGAATTTTTTGAAGAACTAAATGTATATGGACGGATTTATATGTATCGTTTTCGTCCTGATTATGAGATGAAAGCCAGGCATTTGGATGATTTTCCCTGTAAATCACGACAGGCAGCAGCCATTATGCTCATGATTAGTAATAATTTGGATTATGCTGTGGCTCAGCATCCGCACGAGCTTATTACCTATGGTGGGAATGGAGCCGTTTTTCAAAATTGGGCCCAATACCGGTTAACCATGAAATACCTGGCCGAAATGGCAGATGAGCAAACCCTTGTTATGTATTCTGGCCATCCCATGGGATTGTATCCTTCGCATAAGGATGCCCCGAGGGTAGTAGTGACCAATGGTATGATGATCCCCAATTACAGCAAACCCGACGACTGGGAACGATTCAATGCTCTCGGGGTTACACAGTACGGACAAATGACCGCAGGATCGTATATGTACATTGGACCTCAGGGAATTGTACATGGAACTACCATTACAGTTTTAAATGCCGGCAGAAAAGTTTCACAGTATGGTGAAGGCCTGGAAGGTAAATTATTTGTTACGGCTGGTTTGGGAGGAATGTCTGGGGCACAGCCAAAAGCCGGAAATATTGCCGGGGTAATTTCAGTTATCGCCGAAGTAAATCCTAAAGCTACCCATACCAGGCATAGTCAGGGTTGGGTTGACGAGGTGGTTGATAATCTTGACGCATTGGTGAATCGAATCAGGATAGCTAAAGCGGGAAAAGAAGTGGTTTCTATTGCATACCAGGGTAATATTGTTGATGTTTGGGAAAAGCTGGCAGTGGAAGATATAAAGGTCGATTTGGGTTCCGATCAAACATCATTGCACAATCCCTGGGCCGGAGGATATTATCCTGTAGGTTTAACCTATGAAGAATCGAATAAGATGATGGCTGAAAAACCTGAACTTTTTAAACAAAAGGTGCAGGAATCCTTGCGTCGTCATGTGGCAGCCATAAACAAATGTGTCGCTAAATTTGGCACCTATTTTTTCGATTATGGTAATGCATTTTTACTGGAGTCGGGCAGGGCAGGGGCTGATATTTTTAAGGAAGATGGAAAATTCCGGTACCCTTCCTATGTTCAGGATATTATGGGCCCTATGTGTTTCGATTATGGATTCGGACCCTTCCGCTGGGTTTGCACCTCGAATAACCCGGCTGATCTGGAAAAAACAGACCAGTTAGCTTGTGATGTACTGGAAAATCTGATGAAAGATGCCCCAAAGGAAATTACGCAGCAAATGGCCGATAATATCCGATGGATTAAAGAAGCCGGGAAAAATAAACTGGTGGTTGGCTCACAGGCACGTATTCTTTATGCCGATTGTGTGGGAAGGACTAAAATTGCTGAGGCATTTAATAATGCCATACGTGATGGTATTATTTCAGCACCCGTGGTTTTAGGCCGTGATCATCACGATGTTTCTGGTACCGATTCTCCTTATCGCGAGACTTCAAATATTTATGACGGTTCACAATTTACTGCTGATATGGCCATTCAAAATGTGATTGGAGATTCTTTCAGAGGAGCTACCTGGGTATCCATCCATAATGGTGGTGGAGTAGGCTGGGGCGAAGTTATTAACGGAGGCTTTGGAATGGTACTCGACGGATCAAATGATGCTGACAGAAGATTAAAACTGATGTTGAACTGGGATGTGAACAATGGTATTTCACGGCGAAGCTGGGCCCGGAACGAAGGCGCTGTTTTTGCCATTAAAAGGGCAATGGAGGCAAATCCAAATTTAAAAGTGACAATTCCAAATATGGTTGATGATTCAATTCTGGAAAGTTTGTAGATTGCGGGCTGAGAGGGGAAAGGTTAAATTAAATGTGACAAAACACGAGTATCTTTTCTGTTAATTGTTATAATCATTCACCCTCCTTACTTTTTTATCCTAAATTCACTTATTTGACTCCGGAGGAGTCAGATGTTTATAGAAATTTTAATTTCTATAAACTTGCGACCCGACCGGGGTCGAATGTAAGTAAAAATTAGAAAAAAGTTAAATTAAAAACAATGTGTATCGTAAGTTTGCAGTCGTAAATCACCAATAACCTAATCCTCAAAAATCATGGAATAGGGACGTGCCACCAATTCGGCAATTTCCTGGACACCAACGGTGCGCGCTTTTCGGTAGGTTTCTTTTCCCTCAAAAAAAACCAGGATTACCGGGACGGTAAATATAGAATATTGTCCGGCTAGTTCCGGAAGATTTTCGATATTAACATATACAAGTTTCATTTTTGGGAAATGTTCATTAAAATAGGACACTAATTTTGGTTTTAAGGTTTTACACACGTTGCATTTTTCATGTGAATAATAAACCAGCATTCCCGTGTTTTCGGCCAGCATTTGTTCAAGTTCTTGTTTTGATTGAATGGTTATCACGTTTTACTTTGTTTTAAATTGATAATTTTGTTCAATTAAATACCTAATGGTGAGTATTTTATATTCTTCTTAATTGAAAAAGCAATTGGAAAATTTTAATCTTTATAGATCAGCACTACAGCCATAGCTGAAACGCCTTCTTCACGCCCTTCAAATCCTAATTTTTCAGTGGTGGTGGCTTTAATTGAAATAACATCAGGGTCTATCCCGGAGGTTTTCGAAAGAATTTCCTGCATCCGGGGAATAAAGTCTTTAATTTTGGGTTGTTGCAAGCTAATAGTAGAATCGATATTCCCTATTTTATAGCCCTTTAGTGCAATTATTTCGATGGTTTTTTTCAAGAGTATTTTACTGTCTATACCTTTAAAATCGTCATCATTATCGGGGAAATGATAGCCGATATCACGCAAATTGGCCGCTCCAAAAAGTGCATCACAGATGGCATGAATCAGGGTATCACCATCGGAATGGCCCACCGAACCGTTGGTATGAGGTATAACAATACCGCCCAGCGTTAGGGTATATCCCTCGGCCAGGCGGTGAACATCGTATCCGATACCAATTCGGAAATTCATATTTTATTGGTTTTTAAACCCGTGTAAGTCAAATATTAGTGAAAAACGCCATGTGTTTGATAGCGGACTGTTGTTAAAACTACCTGCAGGAATCAGGTAAGAAAAATCGAGGCCAAAAACGTTCATTTTTAAACCAACACCGGCTGTAAAATATTTACGGTTTCCTTTGTTTTGGTTCTCATAAAAATATCCGCCTCTTACTGCAAATTGTTTGGCATACCAGTATTCTATTCCAAATGCATAGCTTATTTCTTCCATTTCTTCACTGAATCCGCGTGGGGCATCATAAAATGATTGTACCATTCCCTGGACGATTCCCACGTTGGGATCTTTACCGAGTGCTATATTTTCTGGAAGAGCATCGCCCATTGAAATACTACCATCAGGTAAAGTATCACCACTTTTATAGTAAATAGGAGGTGTTGGTACTAAAAGTTTATTTATATCCAGCGCTGCTGATATACTGTTGTAATCATCTAAATCAAGTGAAACAGACCCCCCTAATCTAAGGTTGGTAGGGATAAAGTTTTTTTCATCTTCGCTATAGCCAAGTTTAGCTCCTATATTTGAAAGATTGAAACCTGCTGCCCAGGTTCCTTTGTAATCAGAAACCTTTAGAGTATTTGTATAATAGCCGTTAATATCAATGGCAACCGATTTACCGGCCTGAGAATTTTCAACGCTACCTCCTGTAAGGTTTGAATATATGAACCGGCCTACGATACCAAGCGCGAAATTGTCCGATAATTTCCGGTTATACGATCCATCTAACCCATATTCATTTGGGGAATAATTTGCAATTGGCACGCCATCATTATCAGTAAAAGTAATACTACCCATTGAAAAATAACGTAATGCAGCTCCAATGGTTTGATTTTCATCCAACTTGTAATATCCTGATAAATAAGCTAAATTCATGTCAGCAACTAGTTTTTTCAACCATGGGGTATAACTTATATCTAAACCCATTGGATTTTCAATAAAAGCCAATGCTGAAGAATTCCAATGTTCAGAGTATACACTTGGAGATAAAGCTACACCAACATCACCCATAGCGCCTGAACGTGAATCAGGAGCAATCATTAAAAATGGAACTGCAGTGGTTATTGCATTTAATTCTTGTCCCAGCGTTTGTTTATATTTGTCACTACTCTGTGCAATAGTCTCATTAATTCCCAATATTAAAATACCAAGAATAATAGATAAAATTTTATTAATCATATTTTAATTTATTTTTTAACACGCAAATTTAGAAATAGAAACTGTTTTTACCCTATTTTATTATTTAAAAATCATTAATTTTGACGATTTGGTTGTTTTTCTGCCGTCAGCAGTGCTTATTTCAGCACGATAAATATACATGCCCCTTGGGAGTTTTGCACCGACATTGTTGGTTCCATCCCAGCTTATGGGAGCAATTGTATAACCATTGTTGATATTGGAGCTATAAATATCTCTTACCTTGTTTCCCATAAGGTCATAAATCCTGATAGTAATGTCGAAAACAGTACTGGCCTGGTTATGATCGAACCGGAATTCAGTTTCATCATAAAAAGGATTTGGATAGTTATACATGTTTTGTATTACCGGGTTGTTACTACTTTGTACGTAAAACTCAATAGTGGCCGTGTTATTGTTATTATAAATATCCCATGTTTTAAATTCGATACTATGATAGCCGGGGGTTAAATTGGTGAAAGGATAAGTAACTATACCACTGTTATATTCATCAATATTTCCCTGATAAAAATTGTTTAACATATAAATGTTGTCCTGATTTCCATCGAGAATGGCAGTAATGTTGTGTCCAAATCCGATTCCTGTGGTGTTAATGCCTGTATTATCAGTTAAATAGGCTAATAATACCGGATTTTCATTGGTCAGGCCTCCATTAACAAACAGTGTATCGTTCATATATAAGTTTATCTCAGGTCCTGAAATGTCATTATCGGCCGATTTTGAATTACCACCTATAATAATATTTTCAGAATAGCCGATGGCCTCCATTGAATCGAGTACAGCATACATGCTAATTTTGCCTCTGCCGAATTTGTAGTTGATATCTTTGGGCATAATAAATTCAAAGGAGAAAAATCCTTTTTTTATACTGGCTTTTCCTTTGTAAAGAACTTTATTCTGAACATTAAATTCCATCGGGGCATTGTCCTGGCCAAATGTGTAAAGTGAATCGATTTTATCATATACCGTTATATAAAGTATTCCGTCTTTTTCAATAATAACACTATCAGGACTCTCAATAAACCCTTCCACGAGTGCTTTTGACAAAGCATTAATAGTATCACCCGGTTCATAAGTAAGTACAGTTTGTGATTCATTTTCAGTACTAGCAATTTTCTGCGTTCCTGTGGGTAAAAAATTGCGATTCAGATTACCAATTACTATTTTGTTTTCGGGTATGGATAGTTTTACCGCAGGATCGCCTAATAATGAGAAGTTTCGATGATTAATTTCTGATGGAGGCCGATTGTTTTTTGCAATTTTAATAATATCCCCTAAACTTAAATTTCTATTAAAGGCATTATTAAAAATTGACTCATTTAATGCGTTATTGCCTCCCGAAGTTACGACACGGGTTGTGGTAATTGCCGCAATTCCACCTCCATTTGGGGTTAATATAAACCATTCGCCTAATGAATAACGTGAATAATCATCATAACGTCCAACTTCACAACTTGCAGTTATAAATAATGAAAGTTTGTCCCAATTGGTCCAGCTTCTAACATCAGGAATACCAAGAACTTCTTCGTGCGTTAATATCCTGGGGTTACCGTGTCCCACATAATCAATAATTAATGAGCCCTGGTCTACTTTTTCGTTAATATCTTTGGTTACATCGGGAACCCTTTGACCCGAAGGAGTGGAGATTTGTTTGTACGCATCAAGATATATCTTATTAATATTGTATTCGTTATGATTTTTTCTTACAATATTTTCAGCTATATTGTCGGCTTGTCCCATGTGGAGTGTCCCATCCTTATTGTCACCATCATCTCCGATAAAGCAGATTTTTGTTTTCCAGTCGCCGAATGATTCTTTGGAATAATAATGCTTTATTTTATTAATCATGAGCTGAGCTTCCACAGTATCTCTAACAGGAAACCTTCCAATACCGATGTCAAGCAATCCATAAATCCTGCTTTCGAATCCAAGATTAATTTCTCCTTCACCATCATCTAATAAACCGTAATAGTCATCTGAAACATAACTGTCGGTTTCACTAACAGAACTAACACTTTCATAGGTAGGAATAAAATTGCTGTTTTCCGGGCCGGTTGTCCAGTTGTCATACGATCCGTCGCCAAATAAAAGAAGGTATTTAGGAATTTCATTTTCAGAGGTTGCCCTATCGTAAAACATTCGCACAAAGTTTCGGATAGCTGTTATATCAGGAGTTCCCGACGAGAATTCATTGTAAATATATTGGGGCTCGGTAACTATAACCGACAAATGATCTAAAGTCCGATGAAATTCGGCCAGTTCATCAGCCTGGACTTTAAAGTCAGGATGTGTAATAATAATCATATCGGCGGGTTTTAAACCATGCAAGTTCTGGTTATTAATTTGGCCCAAATCGTCACCTTTAATAATGGGTGTAAAATATCCTGAACCATCAAAAACCACAAATTCACGTATGGTATCTTCACTAATGGTATCGGTAACAGATTTAAACGATGTGATGCTGTTCTGTTGGTTAAGTTTTAATTGAAAAGGTAATTCGGAATTTGTAATATCCCAAACAGTGAGATTTTTCCCTTCATTTTCAATTTCAAAATTGGTTATTTTACCACGTGCAGCTGTTTTAATATCTCTGAAAGAAAACTGACTACCATCCATTTTTAATTTTTCCCGTGCATTTACACAAATGAAATCAATATAACCCTCCATCACAGAGCTTGAGCCAATAAAATCGTACTTGATATTCAGATTACTGGCAGGGTTTAAAATTTCAAATTGTCTGGCATACTCATAGGCGTAAACATAGTTTCCATATGCCGAAATAATATCAATTCTCCCCACTGGTTTACCATCATTGGTTATATTGAAGTAGCAGGTTTGAGAGGCAATTTCCTTTCGACCGGCAATATTGGTATAGATTTTTGCGGTATCAGAACTCAGAATATCAGGAAAATCAAAACTAAAGGATTCCGAGGTGCCGGGATAAAATTTTTCACCAAACCATGTCCTACCAGATTGGATTAGATTATATCTGTTTATCTCATGGCACCTGTAACTGTCAAATGAATTTGTGCTTTGATTTGAGATAAGATTTCGTGTATCCACTTCTTTAATTTTTAATCCCTGAGGCCCAAATGAATCCGTCAGGAACAGATAGGTATAATTGGAAAAATTGTGCTTTTTATGTACAAACATTTTCAGTTTGCTATCATAATCCCACGTAATGGTACCTTCACCATAAAATAATATATAATCGCCTGGTGAGAACACTCCGTCGGAACCTTTTTCCATTTTAACCGGTATTTCCACCAAATCATCGTAATTACTGTCTGAATTTGCTAAAGGTAATTGTTTGCCGCCATACGAGTATAATCTAACGTTTTCAGGTTTGGATAAACCAATTTCAGCCAGCTGTTCATAAGTAAGCTTAAAAATTCCTGATGTATCAATTTTTATTTTATACCAGTCACCTGTGGCCAGTAAAGATTGGTCAGCATAAATATGTTGACTTTTCAGCGTCGATTTGGTACTTCCCTCTACTACTTCAATTTCAAAATTGTCTACTTTTTCAGGAATCCCGGTGGTAGGGTTGGTTCGTACTGGTAAAAATGAATAAAACAGTACTGTTTTTTTTCTTTCGTAACCCATATCAATGTTTAACGTAGTTGTATCAGGTAGCTGATGATTGCCTAATGAATCAATTTCGGCTTTAGAAAGAGGTATATAGTTTATTTTGATGAAGTGGCCGGAAATAATCTTAACATTCTTGTTAAAATGATACGCCCCTTGAAATTTTACTAATTGATTTGATTCTCCGGTATTGGATTTTATTGAAAATTGTTTCCAATTAATTGAATTTGAAATTTTAACATTTTGAGCAAATGAATTTGAACTTATACCAATTATTATTAATAGTGAAACCAGGATTTTAATCATAAAATAAAGCTTTGCAAAAATATAATTGTTATTATTTTCGTTAACTGATGAACCAAACGCAAAAATGAATATTTTTATTATTAAAACAGCATTGAATGCAAAAAACTAGTAACATAATTTTAAACAGAGCATTTTTAATTATTATTTTACTGGTTATAGGAGTAATACCCGTCAAATCGCAAGATGCACCCATGTCGCAATTTTATTCCAACCTGGTGGCATTAAATCCGGCTTTTACAGGAACAACACAAGCAGACCGAATTAATTTTTTTTATCGAAACCAATGGATTAGAACCCCTGCAGGGTTTCACACTTTTGGGTTAGCTTACGATAAAAATTTTGACAAATACAGTAGTGGAGCCGGATTGGTTTTATCGAATGAAATAAATGGTGCTTATGTTCTTCCCTCAGTTGATTTTACATATAGTTATATGGTTGAGGCGCTACCTGGATTAAATATTAGCATGGCATTAAAGGGGGGTATTTTTCAGAAATACAGATTAAATTCAACTTTGATATTTGAAAATCCTGACGAACAGATTTCAGGTGGTTTTAGTAAGATAACCCCTGATTTCGGAACAGGTTTAGTTGCTTTTTATAATGACCTGTATGGAGGGGTTTCGGTCGATCACATTGCACAACCGTATCAAGGCGTTTTAAAAGCTTCAAATGAAAGGCTTAACAGAAAGTATACTGTATTTATTGGATACCTGTTTTATTATCATTCACGGTTAAAAGCTCAGCAACGTATTTTGTCACCCAACCTTTTGGCACAATTTCAGGGGGCTCAACAAAATATAAACTGGGGTTTTTCGTTTCAATATGACAATCTGATAGGTGGTTTGTGGTTACGACATTCACTAAAGCCAAATGTTGATGCTTTAATTTTTTCGGCAGGATACAAAACCAAAACCTATAGGTTTGCGTATAGCTACGATATGAATGTAGGCAAAAAAACAACAGTACCTTTAGGAGCACATGAGATTTCGATAACAATGTTATTTGAAACCCGGATTAAAAAGAAATTTAAATCGATCAAATGCCCTACTTTTTTATTATAGAAATATTATAATTGACATTTTTATTTATATTTGTAAACACTAAAAGAAATATATAAAAGTATATGACTATGAAACTGAAGGCTGTAAGCATATTTTCTTCTTGCGCAATAGCGCTTTTACTCAGTTCATGTTCAAGTGAAGTATCGCAAACCACTGGTTGGGATTATAATAATCCTGAGTTTGGTGGATTTGAATATTATGGCGATTTCTACGAACAGGAAACAGGACCGGGTCTTGTATTTATTGAAGGTGGATCATTCACAATGGGTCGTGTTGAGCAGGATATTCAATACGACTGGAATAATATACCACGTACCGTTACCGTTTCCTCGTTTTATATGGATGAGACCGAAGTTAGAAATGTTGACTATAGAGAATATTTGTATTGGATAACCCGTGTTTTTGTTGATTATCCTGAAGTATATAGAAAAGCTTTACCCGACACTCTGGTTTGGAGAAGGAAATTGGCATATAATGAGCCTTATGTTGAATATTATTTCAGACACCCGGCATATGCTGAGTATCCGGTAGTTGGTGTTAACTGGCTTCAGGCAAGTGATTTCTGCCAATGGCGAACTGACAGGGTGAATGAGAAACTTTTGATTGATAAAGGAATTTTACTTCCTGATCCAAATCAACAAGGCGATCAGAATTTTAATACTGAAGCTTATTTAGCTCACCAGTATGAAGGAGCAGTTGGTCAGGAACTTGAGGACCTTGATCCCAATAAGGATTTTAGAAAAGTTCGTATGGAAGACGGAATTCTGTTACCTAAATACAGGCTTCCAACCGAAGCTGAATGGGAATATGCTGCTTTAGCACTGGTTGGAAATTCAGTTGATGAGCGTGTATACGAGCGTAGAATATATCCATGGAATGGTGATGCTCTTAGAAACCCAAGTTCGGCAAACCGTGGTAAAATTATGGCAAATAATATTCGGGGCCGTGGTGATATGATGGGTGTTGCCGGAGCTTTAAATGATAATGCAGATATTACAGCACCTGTTCATTCTTATTGGCCCAATGATTTTGGTTTATATTGTATGGCTGGTAATGTTAATGAGTGGGTTGAGGATGTTTACCGTACTTTGTCCTCAGAAGATGTTGACGAATTTCGGCCGTTCAGAGGTAATGTTTTCAAAACTCTTGTAAGAGATGAAGAAGGTAATGTTGCGGAAAAAGATAGTCTTGGAAGATTGCGCTACCGTGAAATTACCGATGAAGAAGCTATTGATAGAAGAAATTATCAAACCGCAGATAATGTTAATTATTTAGATGGTGATAAAGCATCCAGTTTGAAATATAATGATCCTGATGCTTCGCTGGAGCGTGGTTCACGACGGATGTATAATACGGGTAAAAACCGAAACGATCCTAATATGACATCTATGATAAGTGATCATTCCCGTGTTTATAAAGGAGGGTCATGGAGAGACAGGACTTATTGGTTAGGTGCAGCTACTCGTCGCTTCCTGGATGAGAATTTAAGCCAGGATGATTTAGGATTCAGATGTGCCATGACCAAAGTTGGTGATTCAAAAGGAAATTGAAAAAAATTATATGATTCAACAGGCCCCAATTTGGGGCCTTTTTTAATATAGCACATATGAATACACCCAACTTATACGATATTTTTCTTTCCTGTCCGAAAATTTGTGTCGACAGTCGTAAAGCTGAGTCCGGCTCAATCTTTTTTGCACTAAAGGGTGAGAATTTTGATGGGAACCGGTATGCAGAAATTGCGCTGGAAAAGTGTGAGTACGCTGTTGTTGAGAATCAGGAAGTAGTAAAAAATGAACGATATATTTTGGTTGATGATGCTCTGCTCACTCTTCAAAGGTTGGCAACATATCATCGTAAAAGATTAGGACTACCGATAATTGCAATTACCGGTACAAATGGTAAAACTACTACCAAAGAACTTATTGCAGCTGTTATGGCGACAAAATATAAGGTTGGCTTTACACAGGGTAATTTAAATAACCATATTGGTGTACCTCTGACCTTACTATCATTTGATGCTACGCACGAATTCGGGATTATCGAAATGGGAGCCAATCATATTGGTGAAATTGCTCAATTATGCAAAATAGCAGCTCCTGATTTTGGATTGATTACCAATGTGGGAAAAGCTCATCTTGAGGGATTTGGCTCTTTTGAAGGAGTAAAAAAAGCCAAGTCGGAATTATATCAATATTTGCACGACAACGATGGTGTTGCTTTTGTAAATTATGATAATGAGCAACTCGAAGACATGAATCCCCCGCATTATATTATTTATTATGGCACAAAGGGTTTTACACATTGCCAGGGCCGAATTGAAGAAAATGGTTTGTTTCTTAAATTACGTTGGATTGGATCAGAAGATGTTATGAACGATAAGGATCCTGTGGATTGGATACAGGATGGGAGTGTAGTTCAAACAAAACTATATGGCAAATATAACTTTGAAAATGTTTTAGCAGCCATCTGTATAGGTAATAATTTTAATGTTCCCGACGAATCTATTAATCAGGCAGTTGAAAATTATGAACCCAAAAACAATCGCAGTCAAATAATTAATACTGGCAAAAATGTGGTGATTTTGGATAGCTATAATGCCAATCCAACCAGTATGAGAACAGCTATTGATAATTTTAGCGAGGTTAGTCTCGAAAATAAATTATTGATTTTAGGTGATATGTTCGAGTTAGGTGAAACAAGTATAAGAGAACATGGTGTAATTATAGCTCAGATAAAGGCATTGAATTTTAAAAATGTTCTTTTTGTTGGAAGCAATTTTTATAATTATGAGGGTGATGATGACTATATTTTTTTTAAAACACGCGATAATCTGATCAATTATCTCTCAAGAAATCAAATATCAGATAAGAATATACTCATAAAAGGTTCGCGTGGAATGGGGCTTGAAAAGATTTTACCTGTATTATAAAAAAAAAGAAACGGGAGGTAAACCTCCCGCATGTTATTAACCCTTAAAACCATGACGACAGAAACTGCCGATTGTCAAAATTAACATTTCTTTAACAATCTCCAAAACCTTGAACAATATAAATGCAAAAAACTTTAAAAATTATTGATTTAGAAATTATCTTTAAATTTGAAAGTATGTGCAACGTATTGTAAATTAATAAAATATGATTTATTTATTGGATATTTTGTTAAGATTTAATTCATGAACTTATTATTTTAAATAAAGAACTTTGATTATTTAAGTTTCGATAGTAAATTTATTAAATGGTTTACCTGACTTTTAGATATTTTCATCTGAATTTTACAGTAATATTAATTTTGCTATTCTTTGTCTCTTGTAAGCCCAAAACCTCTCAACAAAGAGAAAGAAGAAGTGCTAATGAGTACCAGGAAGTAAAAATAACCAGGATTAAATTTAACT
Source organism: Bacteroidales bacterium (assembly GCA_046704385.1). Taxonomy (GTDB): domain Bacteria; phylum Bacteroidota; class Bacteroidia; order Bacteroidales; family SZUA-534; genus GH45. The sequence continues at coordinate 14,176 of JBJKSB010000100.1, forward strand.
TCGATCAATCATTTGAGGTCAAAGAAATTAAAAAAAGTGCAAGCTTTTCCGATATTATAATTTCGGGAATTGGATTTCTAAGCAGTTCAAATTCCATAAAATTTGAATGGGTCAACCCATTAGAAAACTTTCTGGTAGGTGATCTTGATTCCGATGGCTTTGAAGAATTGTACTTAATAACCCGGTCTGTGGGATCCGATTTAAAAGAGAAAATTATTGGTATTACTTCAATAAAAGGTAAAAGCTACAAAGCCATTTTTATTCCTGATTTTGATAAAAAAATTAATGTTAATTTTCAATATTTGCAAGGCTATAAAGGACATGACTCCATTTATTTGAAAGATATGCATCTTTATCGTGAATTTCCTGTTTTGAATGAATCCACAAGTGACCGTGGTAAAACATTATCAAAACGGCTTATAGAATATAAATTAATTAATATGTCTATCGGGAATGAATAATATTTATTATATTATAGGAAAAAAATTGATATGAATCTTATCAAATTCATGGAAGAGTTTCCTGATGAAGCTTCCTGTAGAGCTAAGTTTAAAGAATACC
>JBJKSB010000101.1:0-93153 GCA_046704385.1 Bacteroidales bacterium
AAAAATAGGATACCATACAGTCAGGAATATATAAATCTTGACCCTAGAGAATTAGAAAATTTTAATAGCTCCACTGAAAAAGTGGCTTAAAAACTTGTAATTTATTAGAGTATATGACTTATTTATAAACCAGTAGCCCGAGTCATCCGATGAGTTTTATATTACTTAATGAACCTTTTACTAGATACAATAGCTGCAGCGATTGAAAACTTAATGTAATTTCGATAATACAACGCATGTTTAAATTAACTAAATAATTCAAAATTCCATACCTAATGACGTAAGTAGTTTAATTTATAGGTTTATGGTTATTTTCATTTGTGATATTATTTCCTTATGTCTTTTTAGCGAATCGCTCATCAGTAGCTGAGAAGAACTTCAATTTGTAATTCAAAATCTTCTTTCCCTTATATATTAAGTCTTACCGGATGCTTTGAAAATTAAAAAAAATAATATTATGTTTGTTCCGTCTTTGTTAGGACCTGCTATATGCCACTTATTTAATATGTTTGTGAGGCGAGAATTCTTCAGGAAAATCATAGGATTAATTGTATTTGTGATCATTTCATCAGTGTCAGTCTATGCTCAATTTTCTATAGTTAAAAAAAGAGTATTACAGGCTGACGGCTTACCGGCAATCAATTATGAAATACGAAGTATTGACGGATTACATAAATTTGCATCAACAGATAAAGGTGGTTATTTCAGTGCTACTTTTCCCGATTCCCTAAAAGAAATATTAATAACGAATACTATTTTAACTGAAGTTGCAAGATTAACCCAGGATTCAATCATTCGAATGAATCATCATGAGATAGACGAAGTTGTTGTTTCAGCCATGCAACTACCGGTTCAAAAAAGAGCCACAGGTTATAGTATTCAGGTCATCCACAAAAGTGATGATAACCAGACGAATGATAATTTATTGACAAAATTATCCGGGGTTTCACCGGGGGTGACCATTCAAAATTCAGGGGGAGCTCCCGGACAATCAGTACGAATTGTAATACGCGGCAATAATTCGCTCGACCCTATGGCAAATAATCAGCCTGTTTTTTTTCTTAACGGAATGCCATTAGATAATTCAACCAATCCCGGCTTTGGGAGCAGCGAAAGCTTTGCATATTCGAACCACCTGGTGGACATTAATGATAACGATATTTCAGATATTACTATTTTAAAAGGTGCCGGGGCCTCTTCATTGTATGGGATGCAAGCGGCGAACGGTGCCGTGCTGTTAAATACCAAAACGGCGGTTCATAACGGGTTCCATATTCAAATGAGTACCGGGTTTAATTTTGACAAGGTTACAAAATTTCCGAAACAGCAAACAACATATTTGGCTGGCTGGTACGGCCAGCCAAATTATTTAAGTTATAATTTCCCTTTTCATGCTTTTGGACCTAAAGCAGACACTATGCCCGGCAGTCAGTTTTATAATAATTTGGAAAACTTCTTTAACACGGGGTTAGGGAATTATCAAAATTTTAATATCACAGATAAGAACGAAACTTCAGATATTTACTTTTCTCTTGCAAACCTTTCGCATGATGGCGTGATACCAAGTTCTTCTTACAATAGGCAAAACGTACTTTTTCAGGTGGGGTATAATTTTACGCGGAAATTCAGAATTGAAGTATTAAATCAATATTCAAATTCGGCTACGGTTATGATTCCCCAGGGTAACGATGCGGAAATAACATCGGGTGCTATTGCGCAGCTCTATTATTATCCCACAAGCATTAATGTGCTTGATTATCAGAAGAAAGACGGAACCATGAATGTTTACACTCCGTGGGTCAGTAATCCGATTTATTTAGCTAAAAATTATCATTCGAATGATAAGGTTAACAGGTATTTGGGTATGCTCACGATAAGTTATAAACCTTTAAAAAACAGCTTAATAAAAAGTATTTCGGGTATTGACACTTACGATGATCAACGGAAGCGTATCTTGCCCGGTCCTGCCGGAATTGACGGTGAAATACCCATTAGTTCCACCGGTGAAATTCAGTTAACAACCATTAAGTATCGGCAACTTTATAATAATTCATTAATTCAATATGTTCTGCCTATTAATGATTTTAATATTACCGGGGTTTTGGGCGAAGAACTAATCGTGCGGTCATCAAAAATTAATGATATTTTAGGCCAACAGTTTAATGTTCCGGGGTTTTATGATGTTAGTAATACTGAAGATCAGAGGTATTTGTCAACGGAAACCGATAAAAATAATGCGGCTATTTATGGTGAAGCTATCCTTAGTTATAAAAATTATTGGTTTACTACTTTAACCGGAAGGCAGGACTGGACATCGACCTTGCCCGAACAAAACCGATCATTTTTTTATCCTTCTGTAAATTCATCGTTAATTTTTACTGAACTTCCTTTTATTCAAAATTTTTCAAAATTAATCGGGCTCAACCAGGGGCAGTTCAGAATTTCATATGCTGAAGCAGGAAAGGATGCAAGGCCGTATCAAACCGGAGCATATTATAGCTATTATAACCATTTTAACAGTAGTGTGGCTTTTACAAAAAATCAAAATGTGGGTTCGCTGGATCTTAAACCTGAACGATCACATTCATTTGAAACAGGATTGTTTTTATCGATGGTAAATAACCGACTCCAAACGGATTTAACCTATTATCATACTTTAAGTAATGATTTAATTGTCAGCATTCCAATTTCATTCACAACCGGATTTGAAAACTATACTACCAATGCCGGTTCAATTTTGAATAAGGGACTGGAGTTGCAGTTGAGTGGTACAATCATTCAGTCGAATACTTTTTCATGGCAAATGACTGTCGGTTATTCCAAAAACATTAATAGAGTTGTAAGGCTGGCTGAAGGTTTAAATTACATTGAGCTGCCAGGCTCATCGTACATGTATGGTGGTCCGGTGACCATACGATTGGATGAAGGTTATGCCTATGGAAATATTTATGGGACTTCGTATTTGCGGTCAACCATCGGAAAAGACAACAATGAAATTGATAAAAATGCCCCTCTTTTAATAGACTCCAAAGGTTTTCCGGTGGTCGATTATCAACCAAAAATATTAGGAAATATTCAGCCCGATTATATCCTGACCCTGACCAATACGCTGAAATTCCACAATTTTAAACTGGATGCACTTTTTGAGTTTAAAAAAGGAGGAGATGTATTTAATGAGCCGGAATCGTTTTTTGCAGCTCAGGGCACAAGCATGGAAACGGCAAATCGCGATAAAACACAACTATTTGAAGGGGTAGATGAAAATGGTAATCCAAATACAAAAGAAGTGTGGTTGGGGCAGGGTGTTTATGGAGGTGATGGCGTAAATTACGGTGATGGGTATTATCGAAATGTTTATCGAAAAGTTGCCGAGAATTTTGTGGTGGATGCCTCATGGCTTAAGCTGCGCGATGCCAGGCTGAGTTATGTTTTTAATAAATCTTTTGGAATATTGCAGCAGTTTTCGTGTTTTGCAGGCATCTCGAATCTGATTATCCGGACCCCGTTTAAAGGATTTGATCCCGAAGAATCGCAATATGGCGCTGGTAGTAATATACAGGGATTGCAGGGTAGAGGGAACCCTCCGGTAACTTCCTCATATATAGGTTTAAGTTTTAATTTTTAATGGCAGAATGAGATGAAACGAAGCAAAGTTATTATTTTTCTTTTTGCCCTTTATCTGGCGGGTTGTACTGATTGGCTTGGAGATGATGTGAATCCCAATATGCTAAGTGAACCGCCGATTGATGCCTTGCTGACTACAACTATTGAACAAACAGCACGCACTCAGTTTGAGGTTTCGCAAACTACAAGTTTATATGCTCAATATCTTGCATCGCCCAGTGCCAGTGAAATTGACCGATATGGCCGGGTTACCCTTGATAATTGCTGGACCTTGCTTTACAGGTGTATGGCTAATGCCAACGATTTGTATTTGGAGGCAATAAAACAAAATAGTACATACCATGCAGGTGCTGCTTTGGTTATGCAATCATATAATGCACTAACGGCAACCGACTTGTGGGGTGATATACCTTTTTCTCAGGCATTTAAAGGCCCGTCGAATATTTTCCCTGAATATGATAGTCAGGAAGCTGTTTATGATACAATTATAAAAAGCCTTAGTTATTCGGTTAAACTGTTAAATCAGAGTAGCTCACGTTTACTTAACGGAGATATTTTGTTTAATAACGAGCCTGAATCGTGGATAAAATTTGCTTATGCCCTCAAAGCCCGTGCACTCATTCACCTTTCGGGGAAAAGTAACTTTGATCCTGCTGAAGTATTAGCCGCCATCGACTCATCGTTTACCCGTAATTCTGATGATGCAATGTTGGTTTATTCAGGAACTGAAATCAATCCTTGGTATAGTTTGGTAAATTCGTTAATGTATGGAGGGATTCTTAACGGATATCTTTCCAGTCAGCTTATTGAATCATTAAAAGGGACAGCTTCTGCCAATATGCCTTTTGATCCAAGAATTACGACGCTTACCGACACCCTGGATGGAAACAACTACGCAGGAACTATAAATGGCGGTACACCACCGGCAAGCGGATTTTGCACCCTGACATTTAATTCATGGCAGGCACAAAAAAACGCACCAATTCTATTTATTACTTATCCTGAAATTAAGTTCATTGAAGCTGAAGTTGCGCTGATGGTAAATGATAAGGCCAGGGCATACAACGCATATTTAGAAGGCATAAAATCGGATTTTGAACTGTTAAATCTCACTGACGAACAAACTAACGCGTATTTATCAAGCACCGCAGTTGCTCCCGGTAGTGATGGGTTAACCTTTGCCCAAATCAGGTATCAAAAATGGATAGCTTTAAACTTGCAACCCGAAGGCTGGACAGAAGTCAGGCGAAATAAATACAATTATCCGGGAATGGAACTTCCCGAAAATGTACTGACTAACAATCAGTTTATTTACCGGATTTTGTATCCCGATTCTGAAACAGGCTTAAATGCAGAAAACGTTCCAAAGATTGATGACGTAACTACACCTTTATGGTGGAACAAACCATGAAAAATGCAGCAATTTTCATATTGTTATTAATTGGCTTTGTCGACTGGAATCTATCAGCGGTCAATGCGTCAATGCCTCGTATAGAGTACAATTCGCCATTATTGAAAAAAGCTTTAAACTGTTTTTTCGATGAAAGCCTTATAGATTCTGCAGCTTATTTTTCGGCACAGGCGGTAAAGCAAGCCGCTGATAAAAATTCCAGTGAATTAGCGAAAATAGTTTTGGCAGCCTCCATTTGTGAACTTGGGAAATACGATTCAGCCTCAGTATATTTCTCTCAGGTTGACTCATCATTTTGTACTTCTGATAAAAATCTTGCGCCTTATTATTATGCGGTGAAAGGATTAATACTTTTCCGCCAGGATCAATGGGTTAATTCCTATCGCATTTTACTTGAATCATTAACATTGAACGGTGAATCGACAGATTTGAGGTTTATGGCTTTGGTTGACCGTTTGTTGGGCAGGATTAGTATGAATGTGGGCGATTATACAAAGACTTTGGAATGGTTCGACAAGTCCACTCGGTTATTCCAAAAAGTCAATCTTGAAAAAAGTGTTTCAATAAATCAAAAAATGATAGGCAGGTTTTTTGTGCTGACCGGGGAACCCAAAGAAGCCATAAACTATTTTCAATATGCTTTAAATGGATTAAAAAAATTTAATGATACCATCCAGTTTTTTTACGTCTACGTTAATCTTACTGACTTTTATATGGTTCAGAGAAATTTGGATGTGGCCACAAAATACGCTGATACGTGCCTGTCGATTAGTAAACAATTAAAGAGCGAATTACTGCTTGCGCAAACCCTTGTGAATAAAGGTGAAATTGCCCTGTTAAAGACAAACTTTGATGCGGCCGTACCTATTTTGCTTCAGGCAGTTGAACTTACAAACCGCAACGTTGACACACGTTTGCAGTTTGTTGCAAAAAAAGATTTGGCAAAAGCATATTTTGGATTAAAAAACTACAAAAAAACCTTTAATTACCTTACCCTTGCACTAAATCAGGCTAACCAATCGAAGCGAAAAAAGCATATTCGGGATGCCCATATCAATTTATCGGATTATTATGCTGCTATAAATAAATTTGATAGTTCATTAATTCATTTACAATTAGCTAATGCCTACAGGGATTCCTTATATAATTCCGATTTAATTTTGAAAAAGCAATACTTTGAGGTTCGGTCAGGTATTGAGCAACGGGATAGATTAATAGCCCAAAAAGAAAAGGAAATTGTAAAACAAAAAGCAAGAAAGAATTATATATTATTGTCCGTGCTTTTTTTGATGGGAATCTTTATAACACTCTACCTGTTAATGATCAACAGGAATAAAACCAGGGTGTTGATTTCGAATATTAAAGGGCAGGAAAATGAACGCACACGCATTAGTCGCGAATTGCACGACGGTGTCGGCGGGTCATTGGCGGCAATTAAAATGGGATTGGAATTGTATTCAACAAAAAATAAAGATGGTCATCTTCAGATATTGGCTAAACAGGTATCCGATACCTGGCAGGAAGTCCGAGCTATTTCTCACAACCTGCTTCCTCCTCAATTCTCGGAGGTTTCTCTGGATTTGGTTCTTGAGAGTTATATCAGGAATTTAAACCAAACTGGTAAAATTAGTTTCAGTATTCAGTTTTTACCCCAAAGCGGATGGGAGAATCTTCAGGAAACTATCCAGGTTGGACTATATCGCATTATACAGGAATTGTGCAGCAATATAGTGAAATATTCCGATGCCACTCAAGTAGAAATTCAACTGGTTAACAATGATAATGATATAAACCTTACCATGGAGGATGATGGATCAGCCTTCGATTATAAAGACAATGGCATTGGTTACAGGAACCTGAGAGAACGAATACAATTGTTAAACGGGAATTTTGAAAAAAGTAATGGGAATACAAAAGGGAATACATACCTTGTACAAGTACCAATTAAGTAAAAAACAATCTAAAATGGCAGCTACTGTTTTAATTGCTGATGATCACCCTTTAATACTCGAAGGTTTGGTAAAACAAATAGAGAGTGAAAAAGACTTTAAAATTATTGCCCGGGCACAAAATGGCCGCGAAGCTTGGGATATTTATAAAAAGGAACATCCTGATGTTTTGGTTTTGGATATCGATATGGATGAAATAAACGGGATTGATCTTACTACAAAAATTAAAAAAGAAAACCCATTAGCCAAAATTTTGTTATTGACTATGCATACTGAACCCTGGATCATTTACCGGGCAAAAACGGCTAACCCGGATGGAATTTTGCTAAAAAACTCCTCGATTATTGAAATTATTTCAGCTTTAAAAGAAATATTGCGGGGCAATCAGGTCTATTCTCAAGATGTACAAAACCACATTATGGAAGGTTCGCTGATGAATCAGGCACTACTAAAGTTAACCACCCGCGAAACCGAAGTACTCAAGCTTATTGCCCGTGGGCTTTCATCAAAAGACATTGCTGAAGAACTTTGTATCTCTATTAATACAGTGGAGACCTACCGAAAGAACCTTTTCCTTAAATTCAAAGTCGGCAACATGGCTGCATTGATTAAAAAAGCCATTGAAACAGGTGTGGTAAATTAGTGGTATTGTAATCAGTTTAGCAACAACCATATCTCTCCTGGTTTTTGTGCTGTTGGTTGAACTCTTAATAGAGTGTAATCAAAATAAGTAGAAAACCTTAATTAATGGCTTAAGAAAACGTATAATAGATAAAATTCCAACCTTTCATATTACACGACTTCGTCCGACGAAGGAGGTCAAGGTGTCGTTATAAAACGAGAAAACTATTAAATGAGTAGAATCAAAAATTTCAAAATTTCACGGTTTTCCGTGATTGACACATATGTATTTGAAAACTATTTTTGAGAATCTAAAAAAAGAACTAAAACTCTGCTTCATAGACCAATGTTAAATAATGTGGTTGATGGTAATAAAAAAAGGCACTGCCCGGGAACTTGCGGGCAGGTTGCCTTTACCGGAGCAGGCCACGTATGGAAAGACGGTAAAGTGATTTTTCTGGAAACCAGCGCCTGTATTTACTTTCAAAAAAGAAACTCTGCTGAATTGGTATTTTACAAAATTCCAGAAGACAGTTTTCCCAAAAAATACAGTGTAACCTGGAGGAAGTTCAAAGCAGTTGATATGCAATTTAAGGAGTTTGAAGTTTATGACTTCTACCTCGATTTTATAAATATCGGCAGCCTGAAACGGAACAAACTGGAGCTGCATCTTAACAGGGACGGGTTTGAGTTGTTTTTTGAGGGGGAGATTATGGATAATTAATAGTTCTGAGGGTTATTACTTTTTTAAACAATATATTTTTGGTGGTGGAGGTTTAGCATAATTTACAAACTCATTTTTAAATGAGAAAACTTTTAATTAAGGTTTGTTTATCCCTTTTAATTGAAATTGTTACTATAGCTTTGTTTATAGCACAGGAGCATACACACCGTTTTTATACTGTTTACGATGGGTTATCACAAAGCCAGGTAATGTGCATAGCACAGGATTATACCGGTTATATTTGGGTTGGTACCTCGGGAGGAGCAGCTCGTTTCGAGGGGAATAAATTTAAACCATACTGACATGTCGTTATACTGTCGATTGATAGCCCTAAATAAACTCCATACTCACTTCTTTCAAAAACTTTTCTTCAAGCAAGCGGGCTATTCGTTTAACCACAGTTCTTCGGATTTCCAGTTCAACAGGCAGTGTAGGGTCCTGGTGGGCAATATTGATACGGGTTCCTATAATGATATGAATTTCGTCACTTTTCAGAAACAGTTCAAGTATCTGGTCGGCCGGGCCATGGCCGGGGACGTAGTTGGCATCGTAATTCCTTAGTAATTCGGTTACTTTGCCAAGTGTTAAAATACCTTCGGTAACCAGATTTATACCGTCAATATACGAAACAGGAGGCAGGTCGTTATCCAGAAATTCCATACTATCGCGGATTTCGAGCCCCAATTCACGGGCAACAATTTCGGCTGTGGTAGCTCCACAGACTATTTTTTTGCCCTGGTAATTAAAAACGGACATGGCCAGATCAATGTCTTTTTTCTTTTCATAAGGCGGGCCGGTTACCAGCAAAAGTTTTCGGGGTTCGCGAAAATAGATGGATGCACACGAGGTATCGTCTTTAGGTTTGTAATTGTCGTTACCAACAGCTGCATTTAAAGCATTTTTAGCCAGTTTGCGGGCTGAAATAAACGGGTATTTTTTAAGATTTTCAATAATAAACTGAATCAGGTTTTTATTTCCCCAGCCAAACGGGAATCGTTTTGTCCCAAGTCCTGACTGGACGACACCATCGGTACAGAAAATAATACGATCGCCTTTTTCCGGTTTAAAGGTACACGAACGAAGTTCTTTACCACGGTTTTTTTCACTATCCAGAATTATGCATTTCCATTCTGGTTCGTATTCCCTGTTATTTCTGAATATTAAGGTTTGTGGATTGTCATATTCGAGTATGTACACTTTTCCGTTTAAATCGATATCAATAATTGTAAATGTGGAATAGCTGATTTTACGTACACTGCAAACCGGCAGGGTATTCATAATTATTTCGGCAATAGTATTGAAATCCTTGTGTTCCTTTGTAAAATTCAGGGCCATAGTTGCAGTCAACGTTGCCAGGATATTCGCTTTTACTCCGTGGCCCATTCCATCGCTGAGAACCGCAATGATTCTGTTTTCTTCTTTGATTCGTTCCGAAAGAAAAACATCGCCACAAATGCGTTCATCTTCATGGTTTTTTTGCTGGCAATTAACTTCTATGTAAAAATTTTGGGTCATTTTTGTTTATTTCATTCATTCAGTGTTTTGTACCCCTCTGTCCTATCGGACATCTCCCCTGACGCAGGGGAGAACGGTTTGAATTAACTGCACTACCAGGCTTTTAAGGTTTGATAGTATCGTTAATTCATGGCTGTCCCCCTAAATAGAGCCTGTCCCGAATCAATTTCGGGAGGGAAACGGCGATAACTTGTCCCGGACTTGCTTCGGGAGCCGAGGGGTCAATCATTTCTATACTCATTTCTTATCCTCCGATTTATATGAGTTTATAATTGATTTTAACATCTGCTCGGTTTCTGAGGCTCCTTCGCCCAGGAGGAATCCAATATTTTGAACCATTTTCAGGTTTTTGTCAATTACTTCGGTAATACGGTGTATCGCTTCCTCACGACGCACTTCAGGGAGGTACATATCGCGGAATACAGCACCGGCTACCTCATTTTTCTTGATTGAGAAAATGGAAATATTCAATAGTAAATCACCAAGTTGGATATCACGGTTTTCCACTCCGTCGTTATTGGTTAAGGCATATTGAAACAAACTTATAATATTTTGGGGCAACAGGGTTTTTAAGTCAGCACCCTGCAATCCCGGAATTACTTCATTAATGGCTTCGGCATCTTCACCCAGTAGTTGAATAAAACTGTCGTTGGAATGAATTATTCTGAAATCTTTATCTATTAACACGACTCCCGATGGAATTTTTTGCAACATGTTGTTCGTAATTTGCGATGCAGCTTTCACTGCTTCTTTTTCGGCCTGTGCCAGTTTTTCTGATTTCTCCAGGGCTGTTCGGGTTTTTTCAAGTTTTTCGTTGGTAACTTTCAAAGTCCTGATATAATCCTGCTTATTCTTGATATTATAAATCATGCACATGTCGGCCTTTGCCAGGTTTTGACTTACTGCCGTGGCAAATTCTTTACAGGTATGATAACCGCAGGCACCGCAGTCTATACGATCTGCCTGGGTTTCTTTTCCGAGGGCTTTAAGTACCTTTTGAACTTTTTCTTTATCGGGTTCTTTCATGCGTTGATCATCGGTGCGGTAAGTCCGGCTCAGATCAAGTTTCATATATTCTTTCACGTTCTCTTCCCACTCTTCTTTGCTGGCCGATTCCAGTCGTTTCTGAGTATAATCAATCACCAGCGTACGGCGATGGAATTTTTGTCCACCGGGTGATGTTCCCGGACCCATGATGCAACCTCCATCGCAATAAAACAAATCGACGTGTTTTTTAAGGCTTTGAAGGTTTTCGAATTCTTTAATGGCTTCAATAAAGTTATAGCGCCCTTCGGTAATAATTACCCGGCCTGATAATAAATTATCATCAATACCAACAGATTGGAACATACCTCTGTTAATGGGGAACAAGGAACCTTTTCCACCAAGAGGCGGATCAAAATTGGCATATTCAACGGTGTTTTCGGTGATTCCTTTTTGTTTAAACATGTTGCGAAGTTCAACAAAAGTCAATACAGTATCCACTTTTCCATCACCGGTAATTCGGTCGGCTTCAATTTTACCCGCAGTACACGGGCCAATATAAACTACTTTGGCATCGGCTCCGTATTTTTTATGAACCACTTTGCTCATGGCAATCATTGGCGAAACAATGGGTGCAAGGTTTGAAATTACATCGGGGTGGTATTTTTCAACGTAATAAATAACCGAAGGACAGTTGGTTGTGATATAGTATTTACCTTTAAAATTATTAAAAAGTTCGCGGTATTTAAGTGCTACAAGATCGGCTCCAAATGCGGCTTCCACCACATAATCAAATCCAAGGGCTTTTATCATGCCTACAAAATTCCGACGGCTGGTAATATCATGGAACTCACCAGCAATACTGGGACCGCATATGGCAACCACTTTTTCTTCTGATTGTAATAAATGTGAAGTTTGTTCAATGGCATCGGCGTATTTCAAGGCTTTGGGTGCACAAATCGAAACGCAATTACCGCAACCAATACACCTTTCAGCAATAATCTGGGCATGGTCGTTCTCAATTTTAATGGCTTTTGACGGGCAAACCCTGATACAGGCATAACATAGTTTACAATTTTCTTTTATCGACGAAATCAGCTTCATATCGTTCAGTTTTGTTCCAGTTCCTTGGCAATAATGTCGATCACATTCAACGCATCAACATTTTCATAAAAATTTTTATTCACTTTTATTATGGGGCCTTTTTCACATTGGCTAAAACAATGACCACCATTCAGTGTGACCCTGTCACCTAAATTGTGTTCGTTTATATAGGCTTGAATAGTATGTACCGTTTTTTTATTGCCTCTGGCGAAACATGAACTTCCAAGGCAAATAGTTATTTCAATTTTTTTCGGCATAGGTTCTTTCTTGTTTTCAGGTAAATCAAAATTAGCAATCTTTTTTAATACTGGATTGATACCATGGGCTATTTGTGTAGTGAAAGTCTAATGATTTTGGTCATAAGTGATATTTAAAATTGAGTCCATTGATGAATTTAAAACATTAAGAAAAGATAGGTATTTTTTTTATTGGAAAATTGAGAAGAATCAAGAAGTATATAAATTGCAGATTAAAGGATCGATGGATATTTTAGGACTTATCTCTATAGAAATGATTACTCAGGAATGGAGAATACACATTAGACTTTTAACTGTTTCAAAGGAAAACAAAGGAAATGGAAAAAAATATGATAAAATTGCAGGAAACCTAATTGCATATGTTGCAAAAATTGCAATTCGTGAATTTGGCGAACTGGCGTGCGTTTCCCTTAAACCTAAAAGCCAAATTGCCCAGCACTATATTGATAAATACAAAATGAATATAACAGGAATGACTTTAAGTATAGAAGTTCCTGAGATTATTGACCTGATAAATTTTTATGACAATGAATGAAAATAAAAAAAATATTTTGGAGACAGAGTATAGTATAGATTCAAGATACAAATCTGATAATGAGCGGAAATCAGACGCCACGGCTTTGATGGAAGCCCGTTTAATGAGGATGAAAAATCTTTCAAAAGAACAAATTACCAAGGCTAAACTTTTGCAATTGAAAATAAAGATGGAGGAATATATTAAGAATCCTGTATATGATAATCAAAGCTATTTTTCAAATTTTTTAAAATTATATATAGATTCCATATACTCGAAGAGAAGTTCATTTGCGAAAGATATAGATGTTGCTCCGGTAAGTTTGAGCCAGGTAATAAATAACCATAGAGAACCCAAAGAAGAATTTATTTTGAAATTAATGATACATTCGGAGATGGTATATAAGAATGTTTGTGAGTTTCATAAGAAAACCTGGTATCAGGTTTATTTTCACGAAAAGATTTGCGATACAATGTCAAATCAAGAACAGGGGCGACCTGAAATAGAAAAGCATATTAGGATAAGTGAAGTAATATAAGGAATAAAATTACTTTTGAGACGGCTCCACTTCAATTTCAATCACTTTCGCACCGTACTAATAATTATTATATTTACTTCAAAATTGCAATACCATGGAAGAACGGATTGGTTCCATACTGATTTTGGTTGAAAGTCGTAACGAAATCGAAAAACTGAATAGGATAATTTCGAGTTATGCTGATATAATTATTGGCCGGCAGGGGATAAGACTGAAAGAAAAAGGTAAAAGTATAATCTCACTGGTGTTGGAAGGAAGTACAGATGCTTTGGGTGGATTAGCCGGTCAACTCGGCCAGCTGCCGGGTATTTATGTAAAATCAATAGTATTGAAAAACAGCTAACATGACTGGAACACTGATAAATGCAGGTGCTGTGGTTGCAGGTAGTTTAATTGGCCTGATTTTCCATGCCCGTATAGCTCAAAAATATATTAAGATCGTTTTTCAGGGTATCGGGCTTTTTACTTTATTCGTAGGAATTGCAATGGCATTAAAAACCAATAATTACCTGATATTGGTTTTTAGTATTGTGGTAGGTGCCATTATTGGTACTTTTATTAAACTGGAAGATCAGATAAACCGGTTTTCGGAATATATAAAAAATAAAGTAAAATCGGATAACAGTAAGTTTAGCGAAGGACTCATTTCTGCATTTTTATTATATTGTATGGGATCGATGACTATATTGGGAGCTTTTGAAGAAGGTCTTGGTAATCCGCCAAACCTGTTGTTGGCAAAATCGCTGATGGATGGAATCTCATCCATAGCTTTGTCTGCAGGTTTAGGAATTGGGGTAATTTTTAGCATTATTCCATTGTTAATATACCAGGGAGGGCTTACCCTTTTTGCCAGTCTGCTGAATAATCACCTGTCGGAGGTAATGATTAATGAATTATCGGCAGTAGGAGGATTAATGTTGATAGGTATGGGTTTGAATATTTTGGAAATTGCAAAAATAAAAGTAATAAATATGCTGCCTGCTTTGGTGGTAGTTGTAATTTTAGTTTATTTCTTTGCATAAAAATTTTAACCGGGATAAAATGAACACCGATTTGCATCTGAGTTTTGGTAGCCAGACCGATACCGGCTCAAAAAAGGAGTTTAATACCGATAGTGTTTTGGAATTTGCCATTCTGAAAGGACATGTTTTTGTGGTCTGCGATGGGCACAATGGTCCGGAAGGACATGGGGCACTTGCTTCGAAATTGATTGTCGAAAGTATAAAAAAGTATTTCTATAACCGGTCGTATAAAGATATGGCCAAGGCTTTAACCAATGCCATAACATACGCCAATATTACTTTATTTGAGCAATCAACCAAGGATAAAAAATATAACGGGATATCAAGTACACTGGCTATTGTAATTTTTCGCGAGGGCAAGCTTTATTATGCTTATGCCGGTGATAGCAGAATATATTTTTTCCGTAATGGTGAGATGCAGCCATTAACCCGCGATCATGTTGTTGATTTTGAGAATATTAAAGATTCAGAGTTAAAAGTTGCCCTTGGCCGGACTAAAGATGTAAAGTTTGGGGTATGCAAAAATCCAATAACTATGTCGGAAGGGGAGTCATTACTGTTATGTACCGACGGACTTACCGATCAAGTACCGGAAACTGTTATTGCTGAAATTCTGGGTGATGATAATATGGCTGCCGATCATAAATGTAAAAGACTGATTGAACTGGCCAACGAACAGGGAGGCGACGATTGTATTTCAGTCCAGGTACTTGAATTTTCGCAGGTAATGGAATTGCAAAAAGAAAGGAAAAAAATTAATTTAAAACCTGTTTTATATATACTTATTGCCATAATTGCAATTTTAGCTGTTGGTTATGGAGGTTACAAGGGCTATCATTCGTTTAAAAACAGGCCGGTAAAGGAGAAAACCGTCACGGAATTACCGGAACCTGTGATTGAAAACACAGCTAAAGAAAAACCAAATGAAGCGAGTTCAACTAAACCAGAAACACAGATAAAAACAAGCAAACCCAAAGAAGTTGCTGTAAATCAGGGCACTCCGAAGCAACAAAAAACAAAAACTGTTACTGTTAGTAAACCGGTAGATGAAATGGTTTATTACCATCACGAAATAGTATATGGCGAAAATTTATATCGATTGTCATTACGTTATAACGTTTCGCAACAAAAGCTGATTGATATTAACGGGAAAAAGGCTACCAGTTTTATAGCAGGAACCGAACTTAAAATTCCTGTAAAAGCCTTACATACTGTAAAAAAAGGGGAATCGTACAGTGTAATTAGCGATATGTACAATGTTAAAGTAAAACTTATCTGTGCAGCCTCCAAGATTGATGATGGCACTCCTTTAAAAGAAGGACAAGTGCTGATTATTCCATTAACAAAGTAAAAAATAATCTTTATGAATATTAAACAGCTGTTGGTTAAGTTATTGCCAGGCTTATTACCTCTATTTATATTTATTATTGCCGACGAAATTTGGGGTACCCGGGTGGGTTTGATGGTAGCCATTGCTTCAGGTATTGTGGAGACTCTTTTATTATGGATTAAGGAAAAAAGATTTGATAAATTTATATTGTTCGATACATTCCTGATTGTAACGCTGGGTGGTATATCTTTTTGGCTCGACAACGATGTGTTTTTTAAATTGAAACCGGCTATTGTGGGTGTTATTATTTGCACGATGTTGGGCGTTTCGGTGTTTACACCGCAAAATTTCGTACTGGCCATGTCGAAGCGATATTTTAAAGACATGACTTTCAGTGATGAACAATACATTCAGTTGATGAGAAGTATGAAAATTGTTTTTTTTATATTTCTCTTTCATACTGCCCTGATTTTTTATTCAGTCTGGTTTATGTCAAAAGAGGCCTGGGCATTTATAAGCGGTGGACTGTTTTATATATTAGTTGGTGTGTATTTTGTTTTTGAATTTGCTTCAAAATATCTGAAAAACCGAAAATTTAAAAATGAGGAATGGCTTCCACTGGTTGATATTGACGGTAAAGTAGTTGGAAAAGCTATCCGTTCAGAATGTCACAGGAACAAGTCATTACTACATCCGGTTGTTCATTTACATGTTTTTAATAAAGCAGGCGAAATATATTTGCAAAAAAGGCCTATGCACAAATTAATACAACCTGGGATGTGGGATACGGCCGTTGGGGGACATATTGGTTTAAACGAAAGCATTGAGCAGAGCCTAAGTCGCGAAAGCGAAGAAGAGCTTGGAATTAAAGGTTTTGTTCCGCAATTGCTGTTTAAATATAAATGGGAGTCGGATATTGAATCGGAATTGGTTTTTTGTTTTGTTACCACTTTTAATGGAGCCATAACTCCTGATAAAACTGAACTAGACGGAGGAAAATTTTGGAAACAGACTGAAATTGAAAAGAATATGGGGAAAGGAATTTTCACCCCAAACTTTGAAAATGAATATCAGCTTTTGCAAAAAGTAATTAAAAAACAGAAAGTCTCTTAAAAATAGCCGCTAAGGCACTAAGATACTTAGTTTTGAAATCATTGATTTATTCTTTGCATCTTTGCGACTTAGCGGGAATAAAAATTCTTAATCTATCTTATTAATATCCAGGTTTGTGGATCGCTATTGCGCATATCTTTCCAGGCTGATAACACTTCGCCCCATGAATAGTACGTTTTATAACTCACACAATTAAATCCGTTATTACGCATAATAATTTCCGATTCATAACCCTTTTCTGTAAGTTTTTGCTGGAAATTAGTTGCATTGGATGGAACTTTAAAGCTTCCGGCAATTAAATAGTATTTTTTTACATTTTCTGCAGGTTTTTCTACTGGAGTTTCTTCAACAACAACGGGTTCGGGTACTACCGTATCTTCCTTAACCGTATCTGCCACAGGGGGAGGAGTTTGAACAACTTCAACCGGAGGCTGTTCTTTTTTTCCGAAAAGGCTGCCCAGGTCAAATTTAAAAAAGGCCCAGGTTGCTCCGCCAAGTACAATAACAATCGCTGCTACGATAATAATAATGTTTTTGGCATTATTCGATTTTGGGGTAGATGTTGGCATAGGTTTTTTTACTGAAGTAATAGGTTTATTGGGTGGAATTGTTGCACTCACAGGTTTTGAAACGGGTTCAGGTTTTTTTGCCTCAACTTTTTGGGCAGAAACCGGTGCCGGTTCCGATTTTATAATTTCTTTATCCGGTGTAGCCGGGATTTTAACTTCTTTTACCGGCTCAGATTTTGTTTCTTTTTTGGTTTCCTCAGTTTTGGGTTTTTCATCAAGAACAATAGTTGGCTTAACATCAGTTGGCGAAGTTTTAGGTATTTCCTTAACTTCAGCTTTCGGTTTTTCTTTGGTTTCAGCCTTAGGTTGTTCTTTGGTATCGGCTTTTGATTCAAATTTAATAGTACCGTGGTTATCTTTGGTAAGAATACCCATGCCGGCCAATTGGTAAGGATTGTTTTTTGAGAATTCTTTTTCAACAGCTGAAATAAATTCTTTTATTAAATCCGTTGCCTCTGTTTTACTGACTTTTTCAGTCTTAATTATTTGGTTAACAAGAAGCCCGTCGTTGAATTTTAAGAAATCATTAAAGGTAATCTGTTTACCTTCCGGAGTATCCTGAATCATAAAAGCTCCAAAGTCGGGCACTATTATCCTGTTATTACTGTCAGTTAATGCTTTTAAA
Source organism: Bacteroidales bacterium (assembly GCA_046704385.1). Lineage (GTDB taxonomy): Bacteria > Bacteroidota > Bacteroidia > Bacteroidales > SZUA-534 > GH45. Next base: position 17,901 of record JBJKSB010000101.1, read on the forward strand.
TATTTGCTTATCATGCTACAATAAATTTTTATAACGGTAAATTTACAATAAAATTAATTATTTACCTATCACATAAATTTGATGTGATTTTTTATCATGTTGTAAATATTATGTATTTGATATACAGATGAATAAAAAGAATACTTTATTATTATGATTAAAATCTATTTTGCAGGATCAATTCGGGGGGGCCGTCAGGAAGCGCTGGTTTACCAGCAAATTATTGAATTATTATCGAATTATGGCAAGGTACTTACTGAGCATATAGCTAATGATAAACTGCTGAAGGAAGAAGATGCATTGACTGATAAGGAAATTCACGACAGAGACCTGAATTGGCTGAATGAATGTAACATAGTAGTGGCTGAAGTAACCCAGCCATCGCTGGGTGTAGGTTATGAGCTTGCAACGGCCATGCATCTGAGAAAAAAAGTAATCTGTTTATTCAATACATCAAGGGGCACCCAATTATCGGCCATGATTACCGGACAACCTTATTTTGAAGTTATTAATTATTCACATACACATGATTTGAAAGAACAAATAGAAAAAGCTATATTAACGTAATTTTTTAAACTAGTAGAAGGTTCATTAAGTAACATAAGACTCATCGGATGACTAAGCTACTTGTTTATAAATAAGTCATCCGATGAGTATTTAAACAGAACTTTATGAACTCGCTACTAGTTACTTCAAAATTATTATACAATAAATAAAAAATAATTTTTATGACTGATTTATCAACAAAATATGCAGGATTGAATTTATCGAATCCTGTTATTGCAGCAAGTTCAGGTTTGACAGATTCTGTTCATAAATTGCAGGAATTGGAAAAAGCCGGAGTTGGAGCTGTAGTACTAAAATCGATTTTTGAGGAAGAAATTCTTATGGAGATGGATCAGGTTTCGCAACAGATGACCGGCAAACCCTTTGTTTTCCCTGAAACCATGGATTATATGGACGAGGAGCCCCACGAGGATTTAATCCGAAAATATTTGCGGTTTGTTTCTGAAGCTAAGGCTGCTTTAAAAATACCTGTCATTGCCAGTATAAATTGTATATCAAATCAAAAATGGACCTATTTGGCGCACGAAATTGAAAAAGCCGGAGCTGATGCCCTGGAGCTGAATTTATTCAGCTTACCCAGTACCACTGAAATGCCGTCGTCGGAGGTTGAGGAAATGTGTGTCGAACTGGTTGAAAAGGTGGTAAGTGAGGTTAAAATTCCGGTTACTGTAAAAATAAGTTATTACTTTACTACCCTTGGCTCCATGATTTCACGACTTGGTAATACGGGTATTAATGGCATGGTTTTATTTAATCGGTATTATTCACCTGATATTGATATAAAAAATGAGGCAATATCAGGAACTTTTTTATTGAGCTCAAATTCTGAGATGGCTTTACCTTTGCGATGGATAGCATTAATGTCGGATTCTGTTAATGTAAGTTTTGCTGCTTCATCAGGATTTCAAACCGGAGAATCGGTAGTTAAAGCTATTTTGGCCGGAGCTTCAGCCGTTCAGTTAGCCACTATAATTTATAAAAAGGGAATGGATTCAATTGGTGAAATAAAAAATTTCATAACAAATTGGATGAAGGATAAAAAATATAAATCGATTGAAGATTTCAGAGGAAAACTAAATTATAAGGGTCTGGTCAATACCGCTTCGTGGGAACGTGTTCAGTTTATGAGAGAATTCAGGCATTTTGTAAAATAATATTCAGTTAATTTATAGTCCAATTTACCTTTAATAGGATGGACAATTCGTTTAAAGAAAAATATAAGAATTTAATTGCCGATCTTGATAAAGAATGTGAAAAGTATGCATCCATGTATTCGTCGCAAATTAGTTGCCATAAGGGCTGTGATTCCTGTTGTGAAAGTATTTCTGTTTTTCCCGTTGAATTTTATTTTATAAGGCAATCCGTCGATACTGCTGCGATTCCTCCCAAAATTCCCATTCTTAAAAAATTTTCAAAAAAGTGTCGTTTTTTAGTTGATGGTGCATGTACCATTTATAATTTTCGTCCTGTAATATGTCGGACCCAGGGTTTACCATTGCTTTATGAAAACCGCGAAGGCAAAGGGTATGAACTTTCGGTTTGTAAACTCAATTTTAAAGGCGTTGAGGTGACAAAATTTAATATGGAAAATGCTCTTTTTATGGCTCCAGTAAACAGTAGGTTGTTTCTTTTAAACCGCGAATTCGTTGACCAGGATTCCCATAAAAATCTAAAAGAAGATACCCGGCTGGCTCTCAACAAAATTTAACAGTAGTAAAATCAGGTAACTAATTAATTTGAATTTAATTAGAAATCAGCTTACTTTCGGGCTTAATTTTTTAACACTTACTTTTAATGAATTCTTTTATTTCACCCACAAACCATATTGCTTTATTCATGATTATTGTTGGAGTAGCTGCCTTTGGTATTTATTCGGAACATAAAAGATGGTTTGGTAATGTATCCGGTATTCTGATAACCATGATCACCATGTCAATATTTTCGATGATTGGACTGGTGCCGGTAGCTTCCAATCCAAAAATCAAAGTTGAAGTTTATGATATGGTTTTTGATTATTTTATTCCAATTGCAATTCCTTTATTGTTGTTCAATTCAAATATTAAAAAAATAATCAAGGAAAGTGGCAGGTTGTTGGTTGCTTACATATTAGGCGCAATTGGAGTAGTATTAGGTTCATTTTTGGCCTTTGGGTTAATTAATCTGGGTCCTAATTCGGGAGATACGGCCGGAGTAATTGCTGCAACTTTAATTGGAGGTAGTATGAACTTTATTGCTGCCGGACAGATTTTAAATTTTAGTACCGATCCGCTTTTTTCAGCAACTATTGCTGTCGATAATTTTGTGGCCAATTTGTATACGTTAATGTTGTTTTTGGTTCCCTCATTACTATTCCTTTCCCGGTTTTTTGTAAAGCCCAAAGTGGAGAATACTGTAACCCACGATCAAAATGAAACAAAAGATGAAATTAACCTCGAGAATATTGCTGTTTCGTTATTTGTTGCATTAGGAATTGCTTGGGCAGGACAAGCGGTGTCACCCTTTTTGCAGAAAATGTTCCATACTGAATTGAATATGAGTATTTTAATAATTACCATTTTTTCCATTGCTGCCGCAAATATTTTCCCCAAAAAATTGAAAGCACTCGAAAATACTGCATTTACTATTGGATTGTGGATGATGTTTATTTTCCTGGCTGTAATTGGTGCTGCAACCAATTTAAAAGAAATAATTCATGTAGGACCAGCTGTTTTGATGTTTTACCTGGTTATTTTATTATTTCATTTTGTGTTTATGTTGGCTTTGGCAAAACTATTTAAACTTGATGTTTATGAAGTTGTTATTTCATCGGCAGCAAATATTATGGGGCCTTCGGTGGCAGCGCCCATGGCAGCCTCAATGGGACAGAAAAAACTTGTGACTCCCGGCGTGTTGGTTGGTATACTCGGTTATGTTATAGGAACATTTATTGGGGTATCAATTGCGGTAATGTTGACTTAAATCCTGTAACTTCAACGTAAATAAGCAAAATACTGTTTTATTATGAAGATACTGTTGGTAGAAGATGAAAAAGATTTGGCACAATCCATCGAAGATTATCTTGTTAAAAATGAGAAGTTTAATTGTGATATAGCCTTTAATATGGATAAAGCTGTGGAATTGTTTTCTTTGTATGAATATGATTGTTTAATTGTTGACATCGGCCTGCCCGATGGTTCCGGGTTGGATATTATTAAAGAAGTTAAACACCAAAACAGTAAGGCTGGCATTATTATTATATCGGCCCGCAATTCAATTGACGATCGTATTGAAGGATTAAATATTGGTGCCGATGATTATCTTGTTAAACCTTTTCATCTGTCGGAACTCAATGCCCGTATTTATTCGTTAATGAGGCGATTGAAGCTTGACGGGAGCAGTGTGCTCATTGTAAACGAAATTACTATCGATCCACAAAGCAGGGATGTTAAAATTTCAGGTAACCCAATTGAGCTGACAAAAAGCGAATACGATTTATTATTTTATTTAATTACCAATAAAAACCAGGTTATATCAAAAACCTCGATTGCCGAACATTTGGTTGGCGAATATGTCGATATTATGAATTCGCTTGATTTTGTTTATCTGCATATTAAAAACCTGAGAAAAAAACTGATTGCAGCAGGGTGCAAAGATTACATTAAATCGGTTTATGGTGTTGGATATAAATTGGCAGTAGAATGAGACTCCTTACTAAAACAAGTTTGCTAATAATAACGGTAAGTACTTTCATTTTTATGGTAGGAAATCTTTTGTTTTTTAATATCTCGAAAGAGATGATAAACCGGCATGTAAACAATGAATTGATTTCGCAGATGCATCAGGTTATGAAACAATTAAGTGAAACTGATCTTAACCATTATTCAAACTATTTAGGTGATGATATTCAAATTACCCCCCTGGTTGCATCAAAAGAAGTACGGCCACATGTATATGACACGGTAATTTATAGTAGTATTCAACATAAATTCATCCCCCACAGGGCGTTGAAATTTAGTTATCGTGACTCAAAACAGCATATTTTAGTTACCATGTATAAATCGTTGTTATCATCAGATAAATTGATTGAGAGGATAACTTTAGCCTCCATTTTAATGGTGATGATGTTCATTTTAATGATATTTATTCTGAACCGGTATATTTTTGGAAATGTTTGGGCAGTATTTTTTGCCAACCTTGAAAAAGTTGAAAAATACGATGTAAAAAGCAAACAAAAGCTGGTACTTGAAGAAACGGAAGTTGAAGAATTTGCAAAACTCAACCAGGTGCAATTAAAAATGGTGGACCGCATTCAACAGGACTTTGTTAATTTAAAAGAACTGACGGCAAATACTTCGCATGAAATTCAAACGCCGCTGGCCATTATAAAAAGCAAAGCCGAGCTTTTATTGCAATCTGAAAATATGCGTAAAAACGAGCTGGATACCGTTAGTACCATATTAAGTACATCTGAACGGCTCGCGAAATTGAACCAATCGTTGCTGTTGATAACCAAGATAGAGAACAACCAGTTTGAAGAAAATTCAACGGTTCGGCTTGATAAGGTTGTGGAAAAATTGCTACAGAATTATGATATATTAATCAGTGCTGGTGAGTTTAAAGTAAGTACACATTTAAATGAGGTTAAAATAGTTGTAAATCCAACATTGCTCGATATTTTATTGTCGAATCTTATTAAAAATGCAATTGTACATGGAATAAAGGGAGGTCAAATAAATATTTTTATCGAAAAAAATTATTTTAAGATATTTAATTCAGGCGAACCATTGGTCATAAATCAGGATGATATTTTCAAACGTTTTGTAAAAGCCTCGCATAGCTCTAACAGTAGCGGTTTGGGCTTGGAAATTGTTCGTAAAATCTGTGAGTTTTATAACCTTCAGATTGATTATGTTTATGATAACCAACTGCACTGTTTTTCCATCGATTTTTCAAATATTTTATTTAACATATGATTAAAGTTTAGATTAAGTTTAAATAACAGATTTTCTACAAAATTAATCTATACTTTCGACCCAAAATTAGTTAATATGATTGGCCTCATAGGAATAAATTATAATTCTTCACCTATTTTAGTTCGGGAAAAATTCACTTTTAACGAGAATCAGATTATAGACTTTGGAACTCAACTGAAATCAAACAGTAATGTTTCGGGTTTGGTAATACTTTCAACATGCAATCGATCGGAAATTTACTTTCAAATGGAAGATTGCTGGGATAAAGAAGCTTTTAGCTTTATGCTGAAGAGTTGGAAGGCGTTTTGTGGAGTAACCGATTCAATCCGCGAGTATTTTTATTTTAAAACCGATACAGAAGTATTTAAGCACCTTTTTTATGTAGTATCGGGAGCAAACTCAATGGTATTGGGCGAAGATCAGATTGTTGGTCAGGTAAAACAAGCATTACAGATCAGCCAGGACAGTAATATTTCCGATACCGAATTAAACCGGCTTTTTACCAAATCGTTGGAAGCCAATAAAAAAATCAGGAATAAGACCAAAATTAATCAGGGTGCTTTTTCTGTTTCTTATGCCGGTGTCGAAAAATGTATGTCGGTTTTCTCTGATATACAAAAGTGTAGAATTTTGTTGGTGGGAGCAGGCGAAACAGGTACACTTACCTTAAAAAGTTTGCTCAAAAAAGGATGTCAGGATATTGTTATCACTAACCGCACCTTCGAAAAAGCGGAGAATCTTGCATCAAAATATAAAGTATCAGCATGTCCTATCTCAAACCTTGAAGTGGAGCTTGAATCAAGCGATATTGTAATTGTTTCAACTGGTTCGCAGGTACCTTTGGTTACGGAACAAATGACAGAAAGGGTAAGCCAAAAGCGCGATAACAGAAAACTTTTGTTTATTGACCTTTCAGTTCCCCGTAATGTTTCTGCTGGTGTTTCTGCCATTCCAAACGTTTTGGTTTACGATGTTGACCAGTTGGAAGAAGTGGTAAATAAAAATACTGAGAAGCGGAAAAAACTGATCACTGCAATTGATGCCATTATTGAAGATTATATTGTAGAGTTTTCCGACTGGTTATCGTCAAGAAAGCTTGGAGAAGTAATTTCAACCATCAAAACTAATTTTAGTGCAGTTAATCAGATTGAACTTGAGGGTTTTAAGAAGGTAAACAAAACTGTTAAAGACAATTTATTAGACAATTACGGTACTCACATAACTGAAAAATATACACGCCTTTTAATTAAAAATTTGAAGGAAGTGACTAATAATGGTCGCAAAACCGAATATGTTAAGGTTTTAAATTCATTATTTAATTTGAACTAGACATATTCTTTATTACACATTTCTGTTTCAACTAAATTACTGATGAATTCACAAATTATACGAATTGGCACGCGTGGTAGCCAACTTGCTTTATATCAGGCCGAAAAAGTTAAATCTACTATTGAAGAATACTTCCCGGATCAAAAAGTGGAATTGGTGATAATCCAATCGAAAGGAGACAAGATTTTAGATGTGGCTCTTTCGAAAATTGGTGATAAAGGGCTGTTTACCAAAGAACTGGAAGAGGCTATGTTTAGGGATGAAATTGATATGGCCGTACACAGTCTGAAAGATATGCCAACCCAATTACCCGATGGTTTGCAAATAGGTGGCGTTTTAGCCCGGGCCAATGTTTCTGATGCTATGGTGAGCCACAAAGGAATTAAACTCAACGACCTTTCTGAAGAAATGACCATTGCAACTTCAAGCCTGCGTCGCGTAGCTCAATTGAAAAAAATAAACCCCAATTTTAAGATTGTTGACATTCGCGGAAATGTAAACACCCGGTTGCGAAAAATGAAAGAGGGGTACTGCGATGTAATGATTATGGCTGCTGCTGGTTTGCAGCGTCTCGGACTGGATGAAAATATTTCAGAAATTATTGATCCTCAAACTATAATTCCGGCTGTTTCGCAAGGAGCTATTGCCATTGAAACACGTATTGATGATACTTTTGTAAATGATATTATAAACCGCATTAATCACGAAGAAACTTTTACGATAACGAATGCTGAACGCCTTTTTTTACGAAAGCTCGAAGGCGGATGCCAGATTCCCATCGGTTGTTATTCATCATTAAAAGGAAACACACTCACTATGCGTGGATTTATGGCCTATATTGATGGCACCGGCTGGATGGAAAATGAAGTTTCAGGAGATTTATCTCAGGCTGGCGAACTTGCAAACCAATTGGCCGATTATTTTATTAGTAAGGGTTCACAACAATTGTTAGAGAAGATCAGGATACATAATACCAAATAGCAATGAATGCCTTGGAGGGTAAAATATTTATTTCAACTGCCAGTGCTGACAAAGCAGATAAATTGAAATATCTGCTTAATGCCAAAGGGGCTGAAATTGTAAATTTTCCTCTGATTGAAATAAAACCCGCCCAAGATAACCGGGCAACCATTCATCATACTTTAAATAATCTGGCTGATTTTACCTGGTTGATTTTTACAAGTACCAACGGAGTAAAATATTTTTTTCATTGGCTTGATGAACTAAATTTAGCTCCCGACCTGTCAAGTTATAGAATTGCAGTAATTGGTACTGCAACTGCCGATGAGATTAAAAAAAAGGGTCTTAATCCTGAAATAGTGGGCAACAGCAAAAACTCTACCGATTTTGCCAATCAATTGTTAGCTGTTTTTAATGATACGCATCAAAACGTATTGATTCCAACAGGTAATTTGGCTCCTGATGATCTTTATAATATTTTAAGTACGAAACATACGGGTACAAAACTGGTTGTTTACGATACTTTTGAGAATCAATCAGCAAATACTGAATTAAAAAATAGAATAGTTAGCGATAATTATGGTTTGGTGCTTTTTATGAGTCCGTCAGCCGTAAATAGCTTTTTGACAGCTGTGAATGCTGAAGCTCAAACCTTGCAAAATGTAAGATGTGCTGCAATTGGTGTTACAACACGAAAAGCTTTAAATGATGTGGGGCTTGAATCGGTTTGTATGCCCGAGGTACCCACTGTTGAAAATATGATTTTAACGATAGAAAATTATTATAATATTAAACTCTAAAACTTACATTTATGTCATTTCCAGTTACACGTCTGCGCAGACTACGTAAAAATGAGACTTTACGTAATATGGTTGAAGAAACAATAGTTCGGCCAGCCGATTTAATAATGCCTTTATTTGTTTGCCCGGGTCAGGGAGTAAAAAATCCTATAAAATCAATGCCTGGTAACTATCAGCAATCAGTAGATATGATGGTTGAAAATTGCAAAGAGCTTTACGATAAAGGAGTAAAATCGATTCTTTTATTTGGTATTCCCGAAGAGAAAGACGAACACGGTTTGGTGGCAACCCATGATGATGCTATCGTACAGCGTGCCATAAAAGCCATAAAAAAGGAAGTGCCTGATTTGTTCCTGATTGCTGATATTTGTAATTGCGAGTACACCACACACGGTCACTGTGGAACCATTGTAGATGGCGATGTGAATAACGATTTGACACTGGATACACTTTCACTGCAGGCATTATCGTTTGCAAGGGTTGGCGTTGATATGGTGGCACCCAGCGACATGATGGACGGTCGTGTTGGACATATGCGTGCTGCTCTTGATAAAGCAGGTTATTATAATATGCCAATAATGGCTTACTCAGCCAAGTATGCTTCAGCTTTTTATGGTCCATTCCGCGATGCTGCTGAAAGTGCACCAAAATTTGGTAACCGTGCCACGTATCAAATGAATCCTGCCAACAGTAATGAAGCTATGCGCGAAATTGATCTGGATATCCAGGAAGGTGCTGATATTGTTATGGTTAAACCTGCTTTGAGTTATTTGGATGTAATCCGCAGAACAAAGGATAATTTCAACATTCCAATTGCAGCTTACAATGTTAGCGGTGAATTTTCAATGGTAAAGGCTGCTGCCGAAAAAGGCTGGATTGATGAGGAGCGCATCACAAAAGAAATTCTGACTTCAATTAAAAGGGCAGGGGCAGATATCATTATCTCATATCACACACAAGACATTGTTGATAAATTATAAAAAGAACCTATGCAGTATAATAAATCGATAAACGAATTCGACAAAGCAAATAAATTCATACCCGGGGGAGTGAATTCCCCGGTTCGGGCTTTTAAAAGTGTAAAACTTAATCCGGTTTTTATCAGTCATGGTAAAGGATCAAAAATTTATGACATTGATGGAAATAAGTATATAGACTTTGTTTCATCGTGGGGTCCGCTTATTTTAGGCCATGCTTTTCCAAAAGTGGTTGAAGCTGTTAAGGAAGCTGCTGAACGCGGCACCAGTTATGGAGCGCCAACCATCATTGAAACTGAGGTTGCCGAATTAATCACTCAAATGGTTCCTTCCATTGACATTGTCAGGATGGTAAATTCAGGCACCGAAGCGACTATGAGTGCACTACGTTTGGCACGCGGTTATACACAACGCGAAAAAATTATCAAATTTGAAGGTAACTACCATGGTCATGCCGACAGCTTTTTAATCAAAGCAGGTTCAGGAGCCATAACACTGGGTTTGCCTGATAGTCCTGGTGTGACAAAAGGAACTGCTCAGGATACCTTGTTGGCGAAATACAACGATTTGGAATCTGTTGAAAAACTATTCGCTGAAAATCCAGATGAAATTGCAGCAGTTATTGTGGAACCGGTTGCCGGAAATATGGGAGCCGTACCCCCTGCCGAAGGATTTTTAAAAGGGTTACGTGTATTGACTGAAAAACACGGAGCTTTATTAATTTTTGATGAGGTTATTACGGGTTTCAGGCTTGCAAAAGGTGGTGCCCAGGAATATTTCAATATCATGCCCGATTTAACCACGCTGGGTAAAATAATTGGCGGAGGGCTACCTGTTGGAGCTTATGGAGGGCGAAGAGAAATTATGGAGCAACTGGCTCCAAAAGGATCAGTTTACCAGGCTGGGACGTTGTCTGGTAATCCATTGGCTATGAGCGCCGGTTTTGCCATGTTGAACGAGTTAAATAGTAATCCTGATATTTATTCAGAACTGGAGCGCAAAGGCAATATGCTGGCTACTGGACTGGAAAATAATTTGAAGGAAGCTGGTGTTAGCGGCGTTGTTAACCGGGTTGGTTCTTTGATGACACTTTTCTTTACCAACGAAAACAAGGTTGATTCATTTGAAACTGCTATGAAATCGGATGCCGAAAAATACGCCCGGTATTTTAAGATGTCGCTTGAAAGTGGTATTTATCTGGCTCCATCACAATACGAATGTGCATTTGTTTCATATGCTCATACCGATGAAGATATCAAAGAAACGCTTGAGGCAAGTTTGAACGCGATGAAACTACTTTAAAACCATATAAATGAATTCTATTTTTCTTAATACCCTGAATGGAAAACCGCATTCGCGGCCACCGGTTTGGTTTATGCGCCAGGCCGGAAGAGTTTTGCCAAATTATATGAAACTCAAGGAAAATCATTCCTTTTGGGAACTTATGCGTGACCCGAAATTAGCAGCCGAAGTAACCTTGATGCCGGTTCACGATTTGGGTGTGGATGCTGCTATTTTATTTTCTGATATCCTGGTTATTCCTTATGCCATGGGAATGGGGCTCGATTTTAGTGAGACCGGTCCGGTATTCGAAAAACCTTTGAAGGATTTGGATATTAGTAATCTGAAAATGAATCCCGATGCCGGTAAACTCGATTATATCTATAATGCGATTGATGCGATAATTGAAACCCGGCCCGAAAATACTCCGCTAATCGGTTTTTGCGGAGCCCCTTTAACGGTACTTTGTTACATGATCCAGGGATTGGGCACGAATCATTCATTTCCGGATGCCATAAATTTTATTTATAAGAATAAAACGGTTACCAAAAAGTTGATCGATGCTATAACAGAATTATCTATAGAGTACTTAAACAGGCAGGCTGATCACCACATTGATGTGTTTCAGTTATTTGAAACACATGCCGGTTTGATACCTGTTTCACTTTATGATGAGCTTTTTCTTCCGGCTGTGAAAAAAATAGCCAGGGCTGCAAAAGAGAGGAATGTACCTTTCATTTTCTTCCCTAAAGGATTAAGTACAGGATTAGAATTATTAACTCCTGAACATTGCGATTTTGTTAGCATCGACTGGCAAATAGGATTGGATAAAGCCAGGCAGTTAGTAAATCCTGAAATTGGTTTGCAGGGTAATTTAGATCCCCGTTTGCTTTTTGCACCCACCGATGTTATTGAGGAAACATTACAATCGTATATTGATTTTGGAGCAAAAAACACCAATTGGATTTTTAACCTTGGACATGGCTTTATGCCGGGAATTTCATACGAAAATGCTTTGTTTATAACCAATTGGATTAAAAACGCAAATTGGAAAAGAGTTTAAACCATGTTAAGAGAATTATTATTAAAATATAATCGTCCGGGACCACGGTATACCAGTTACCCACCGGCGAATTTTTTCACATCGGAATTTACTTTCGACGATTACAAACAGGCACTGGTCGCTTCAAATGCCGATAGTCCTGAAAGTATATCGTTATATTTCCACGTACCTTTTTGCCCGCAACGGTGTCATTTTTGTGGCTGTAATACCGATGAACTGGTAAAAAAAGCGGTGGTTGATAAGTATTTTGCAGCTATGCTAACCGAATTGGACAATGTGGCTTCGTTGCTTGATAAAAACAGGAAAGTGACGCAGGTACATTGGGGTGGCGGCACGCCTAACTCGGTAGCTATCAGTCTTATTGAAAATGTAATGGATAGAGTTAAAACTCTGTTTCAACTTGATTCCAACGCTGAAATTGCCATGGAGTGTAGTCCGGCATATTTATCAAAAACGTATATCCAAAAGTTAAGGCAAATCGGTTTTAACCGCATCAGCCTTGGGGTGCAGGATTTTGACGAAAAAGTATTGGAAGCTGTTAACCGCGCGAAACCTCGCTATCCCATTGAGGAAATTGTTGCTGATATTCGGGAGGCCGGCTTTACCGGAGTGAATATTGATTTGATTTACGGCCTTCCATTGCAAACCAAAGAAAGCTTTTTAGACGCGGTAAATCGTGCTTTAAAAATCCGGCCCGACCGCTTGGTTACATTCTCATATGCGCATGTTCCCTGGGTAAAATCAGCACAAAAAATATTGGAACAATATGGTTTGCCTACACCCGATCAAAAATTGGATATGCTGCTTTCGGCTTATGAACAATTATTGAATTCAGGATATGAATCCATTGGTATGGATCATTTTGCCTTACCTACCGATGATTTGGCAATAGCAAAAAATGCAAAACTATTGCATCGTAATTTTCAGGGTTATTGCACCAAAGAAACCACGGGGCAGGTATACGCCATCGGTTCAACCGGTATCAGCCAGCTTTATGGGGCTTATGCACAAAATTCAAAAAATACCTCAGAATATATCCGATTAATTGAAAGTGTGGGATTTGCCGTTGAAAAAGGATATAAGTTATTGGATACCGAAAAAATAATCCGTCAAGCCATAAATGAAGCAATGTGCAATGGAGTTGTTGATTTTAATGAACTGGCAGATTCCATGAAAACTTCTGCGGAAGCAATTAAGCAGGCATGCAGGTTTAGTGAGGACAACCTGGAAGAATTTAAGGAAGATAATTTAGTGAATTATAGCGATAACAGGATTAAAATTACCGAAGAAGGAATGAAGGTGGTGCGGAATATTGCTATGACGCTGGATCCGAATTTGGCTGAAAATGTAAATATGTATTCAAAAACTATTTAAAAGATGGAAAATAAATTCGACATCGTTGTTCTGGGCGCAGGTTTGACCGGATTATCGGCATCATATACCCTGCATAAAGCCGGAAAAAAAATACTGGTAGTTGATAAAAACAGTCGTGTTGGAGGAGTAATTTCTACAAAAGAAAAAAATGGATTTGTTTACGAGGAAGGCCCGAATACTGGTGTCCTGGGTTCCATTGAAATGGTTGAATTGCTCGAAGATTTAGCACCCGATTGCCAATTGGAATTGGGAAACGAAAATGTGTCGAAGCGATTTATTTTATATAAAGGAAAGTGGCAGCAACTGCCATCGGGATTGGGAAAAGGAATTACCACGCCCTTATTCACCTGGCACGATAAATTCAGGATTCTGGGCGAACCTTTCCGTAAACCGGGTACGAAGGAAGATGAAACATTGGCCGAGTTGGTGAAACGCCGCATGGGACAAAGTTTCCTTGATTATGCCATCGATCCGTTTATTTTGGGTGTTTATGCCGGCGACCCAGCGTACCTGGTTCCAAAATATGCCTTGCCAAAACTGTATAACCTTGAGCAGGATTACGGCAGTTTTATTGGTGGTTCGGTAAAAAGGATGTTTGGAAATAAAAAAACGGAACGCGATAAAAAAGTTACCCGTAAGGTATTTTCAATAAAAGGGGGTTTGTCGAATTTTATGCAGACCATGCATAAACGTATTGGTATCGATAATTTTATTTTGGGTGCTACCGATATCCGGGTAAATAAATTGGAATCGGGATACCAGTTGAACCTGAAAAATGCCAATGGTGAATTACTCGAATTCCAAACTGAAAAAGTACTGACTACCATGCCGGCTTTTGAATTGGGCGCGAGTCTGCCTTTTGTGGAACCAAATTTACTGGAACAACTGCAAAATGTATTTTATGCCCCGGTAATTGAAGTGGCAATTGGTTTTAACCAGTGGAACGGCATTCCTTTGGATGGTTTTGGTGGCTTGATTCCGTTTAAAGAAAAGCGCAATATTCTGGGTGTAATGTACATGTCGTCGCTGTTCGAAGGACGTGCACCCAAAGATGGCGCTTTAATTACGGTATTTATAGGTGGTGCGCGCAAACCTGAACTAACTGAATTAAATGATGCCGAAGTTAAAGCTATGGTGGGCGAGGAGTTTAAATCGTTGATGGGAGTTGATGCATTTAATCCCGATTTATTTGAGATTATGCGCCACAAGCGGGCCATTCCGCAATATGGAAAAGAAAGCAAGGAACGTTTTGAAGCTGTGGAAAAGATTCGCGAACAATATCCCGGATTAATTATTGGTGGGAACCTGCATTCAGGTATTGGCATGGCCGATCGGGCCAAACAGGGTGTTCAATTAGCACAGGAAATGATTATTTCGTAAGGTTATTCGAAGTATATTCGGTATATATTCGGAGTGCGACTATAAGTCGCGCCTCGAATTTGTTGAGTTTACTTTTATTTACGCTACTTTTAAGGAACGTCGACATGTCTGAAAGACTGTCTCAAAAGTATTTTTAATACCACAAAGACACGAAGATTCTAAAATTCATTAATTTTTATAATTCATATATTTTGACTTCTGTGTTTCTTAGTGTCTTTGATTCCGTCGGACTAGTCGGGCAGATAGTGGCTTAATATATCAAATGATGCAACAGCTATATACGGATTTCATAAAATTTCATGTATAATGGCAGGAAAAAGTAAAGCGCTTCTTCTCCTAAATATCGGGTCACCGGAAAGCTATAAGGTTAAAGATGTAAGAAAATACCTCAGGCAATTTTTGAGTGACCCGCGGGTAATTAATATTCCTGCTTTTTTCAGATACCTGTTGGTAAGCGGAATTATTGTTCCGTTTCGGGCACCCAAATCTGCTGCAAAATATCGTGAAATTTGGACAGATAAGGGTTCCCCGTTAATAACTTATACGAAAAATTTAGCGGGTAAACTCTCCGATGTTTTACAATCGGAATTTGATGTTTACTTCGCCATGCGCTATGGGAATCCTTCGATTGAAAATGTATTAAGTGAAATAGAAAAACAGTCCTGTTCTGAGTTGATCGTATTCCCGATGTATCCCCAATATGCTGATTCAACGACAGGTTCGAGCCTTGATATGGTTTTTAAAAAAATAAAAAAATGGGACTATGTTCCTGAAACCAGAGTTGTGAACAGTTTTTGGGACGAACCGGCCTACATGCGTTCCATGATTAGTAAAATTAATACCTACGATGTAAAAAGCTACGATCATGTAGTCATAAGTTTCCACGGCCTGCCGCTTAGCCAGGTTTATGAAGCGCATAAGAGCAAAACCTGTGAAGAAGAGGGCTGTAGAAAAGAATTGAATGATGAAAACAAAAACTGCTACCAGGCTACTTGTTATGCTACAGCCAGGAAAATAGCTTCAGAACTTGATTTGCCCGAATCAAAATTCAGTATAGGTTTTCAAAGCCGCTTATCGAAAAACTGGTTATCACCTTTTACCGATGATATTTTAGTCAATCTTGCACAAAATAAATCAAAGAGGGTATTGGTAATATGCCCGTCATTTGTGGCCGATTGTTTGGAAACCCTACATGAAATTGAAATTGAATACGCCCGGTTATTTAAAGATAATGGAGGTGAGGAATTGGTTATGGTTCAGGCTTTGAACAGCGATGAATACTGGGCTGAAGCTTTGGTGGAAATTATTAAGCAATAACAATTGTCGCATCTTGAAAATCAGCGATGTTTAAGTGATGATGCTTGACAGCAATACCTTAATAAGGGGAGAACGAAGATGTAGAAGCCAGTACTTTAAAAACCTGATTTAATAATCCTTTATTAACTTGAAGACTATGGACCTAAAGTACAAGCTTCTTCATAAGAAATTTATTTAATAGATCGACGAACTTTCTTAAAAAAATTCCCGAATATATTTTTCAACAGATTTTCTACAAATTTGGGTTCTATATTTGTTCCATAATTTTATTATAAAGTGATTAAAAGTTCTTTCGAAATTAATACTACTAACAGAATATATATCACAGCGCCGATAAAATTATTTGTACATAAAGCACAGAGGAAGTAACAAAATGATTTATCCTAACCTCAATTGTTACTTCCTCTGTTGTTTTTATGAGGTCCATTAATTCACATTTTGCAAATTAAGCTGTATTTTAGTCCTCTGAAATCGTAATCAGTAAATCTCAAGATTAATGCAAGAAATATATCCCTATTTTATAAGGTTTCATATTGTATTCAGTACGCTGTTTTTAATGCTGGCTATTTATATTTCAGTTCATTCTCTTGTGGGTTGGGTAAAGGTTTTTGATTATGGCAATTTTGCAATCAAACTAAAACGCACCTTTTTAATTTCACTTTATATCGACCTGGTTTTGGGAATCATTTTGTATTTCTTTCTTCAAAAACCTGAAGACTTGCTAACACCGGCTGAAGCTATGAAATATTCTACACTGCGCTTTTGGGCCATTCAGCATTTTTCAAATATGCTTTTCGTGGTTATCATAAGCCAGGTAGGGAGTATTTTTATAAAGAATAGCCGTAAACCGGTAAAAAAATTCAAATATTCTTTTATCTATTTTGGAATTTCAACCCTGATCACCCTGGTTTCGGTTGGGTTATTTGCTTTGCGTAAATAGAGAGGTTAAATACCGACCCTTTGATTAAATTATCTTTTGGAATAATGGAAAATTGGAGAAATGGAATTGTTCAACGTGTATTTTTGTAATATTCCATCATTCCATTTTTCCATCGTTGAAATTAAATAATTTAAAAGATTTCTTGAACTTCCTTTACTTAAAAAACTTCTTCACCCACTTAAGTTTCTTTTCATTATAAGGACTATATCTTAACGGGAGGTCAACATTTGTGGATGTAGACAAAATGCTTTTCTGGTGCGTAAAAGTATCAAAACTATATTTTCCGTGATAATTTCCCATACCGCTGTTTCCAATACCTCCAAAGGGTAACTTTGGATTAACCAGATGAACCAGTGTGTTATTCACTGAACCGCCTCCAAATTCCAGGTTTTTAATAATAAAACGGGTGAATTTTTTGTTGTCAGTAAAAATATAGCAGGCCAGGGGATAGCGGTTTCTCCGAACTAAGGCAATCAGCTCTGTCTCATACTCCCATTCAACTATGGGTAAAATGGGACCAAAAATTTCTTCGGTCATTAAAGGCGATTCCAGGTCAATTCCATCCATCAAGGTGGGTTCAATTGTTCTTTCATCAAGATTGTATTTTCCACCTTTAATTAAGTTTCCCTGTTCCAGGTACTTGATTAGTACCTCCATTCGCTTACTATTTACTATGTGGGCCAGGTTTTCTGATTGCAGTGGCACTGGCCCGTAAAACTGATCAATATATTTACTTGCCAGCTTTACAAATGCGTCTTTTTGTGATTTATGCACCAACACATAATCAGGACTTACACAGGTTTGTCCGGCATTGAAAAACTTACCAAAAACAATCCGTTTGGCTGCTTTATCAATATTTACGATTTTATCTATTATACCAGGTGATTTACCTCCGAGTTCAAGGGTTACGGGTGAAAGATGGCTGGCTGCCATTTGCGCAACCTGAATCCCAACCTGTGGGCTACCCGTAAAAAATACATGATTCCATTTAAAGTTTTTAATCAAAGCACTTCCAACTGATCTCCCCGGGCCCTGAATCACACTGATGTAATTTGAAGGAAAAATTTCGTTAATAATTTTCTCAATAATATTTGCTACGGCGGGAGTCTCATTACTGGGCTTTAATACTGCACAATTGCCTGCCGCAAGGGCTCCAACCAATGGTGAAAACAGCAACTGAAAAGGATAATTCCATGGCCCGATAATTAGCACAACTCCTTTGGGTTCTTTTATAATTTTACTTTTTGAAAGCTCCAGTACAATAGGTGTACTCACCTTTTTAGTACGCATCCATTTTCGTAAATGCTTTATAGTAAAATCTATCTCTTCGTATAGAATTCCAACCTCACTGGTAAAAGCTTCAAATTTGGGTTTTCTGAAATCCGCATACAAAGCGTCTAAAATTTTATCCTCATATTTTTTAATCCCTTCTTTCAACTGAGTTAGCTGTTTTATCCTGTAACCATACGAACGCGTATTTCCATGGTCAAAAAAATCGCGTTTTTGCTCAAAAATAAGCTGTTCAATATTGGTTTCACTTATATCAGGATAATCACTTTTCATAGCAGTAAAATTTGAATTTAAAGTTATCTATTATTTATGCTTAATCAGAAAATCTATATAGTGTTTCTATACCTTATAAATTTAATCACTTTTTCCATTCCTTATTTATACTAAACTATTGTTTTTGATTTATATTATGCTAATTTGCGGTTTCAAAAAATTTCAAGAATAACTTTTTAAGGGTGGAAAGTTATTTGGGTTTAATATCCGGGTTTTAATATAATAAATTTGGTGCCGGTGATCAGGTTATTTACTATTTTATTCATTTCGCTTTTGCTTTTTGGACTGAAACCGGTTTTCAGTCAGTCGGTTGTTATTAATGAATTTTGTTCGTTAAACAGAGATTTAATTGATGAAGATAATGATACTCCCGATTGGTTTGAGTTATTAAATACAGGAATTGACAATATCGATTTAACTAACTATGCCATATCAGACGACTCCAGTGATATGCAAAAATGGATTTTCCCTGCTGTTAATTTGCCTCCGGGTCAGGCTTTATTGGTTTTTGCTTCAGGTAAAGATCGTAAAGAGATTATGTACTATCGGAATTTTGTAACGCAGGGTGACACTTTTTCATATGTTATTGGTAGTGCTGATGTTCCGTCTGACTGGAGAAATCCTGAATTTAATGATTCTGCCTGGGCTTTAGGACCATCTGGTTTCGGATATGGTGACAATGATGATTCAACCTTGATACCTGAAGGAACCATTTCTGTTTTTGTGCGAAAAACCATTCAGATTACCAATGTGGATAAAATTCAGGAATTAATACTTCATATCGATTATGATGATGGTTTTGTAGCTTATCTGAATGGAACTGAGGTTGCCCGCGCCAATTTAGGCACACCCAATACCGATGTCCCGTACAATCAAACTGCCGATAATTATGTTGAACCTCTGATGGTAAATGGTCAGCCTCCTGAGGCATTTGAAATAAGTAACTTTAAGGATATATTAAAAGAGGGGGCCAATGTATTGGCTATTCAAGTACATAATAATACATCCACTTCAAGTGATATTACCCTGATTCCATTTTTATCAGCCGGATATAATTCACCTGTTGAAGGTAATCCTGTACCCGAAGTTCTTAAATTGGAGGATAAAGCACTGCATACCAATTTTAAATTAGCATCCGATGGTGAAAAAATATATTTGTCAGATAATAACGGAAACCTAATTGATCAGACTGACAGTGTTCCTTTACCGTTGGGAGTTTCGTACGGTCGAAAAGCAGATAGCCTAAGCTGTTGGGCTTATTATGCCGATCCTACGCCCGGAGTAATAAATTCTACACATGCATTCGATAGTTTGGGATCGGGCACTATTGCTTTTTCGCCCGTTGGAGGTATATTCGATACCATTCAACAGGTTTTATTAAGTGCCGGCGACAGTGCTAAAATTTATTTTACTACCGATGGTTCAGTGCCAACGGAAAGTTCTTATTTATACACTTCTCCAATTATAATTGACTCATCTACTGTAATCAGGGCCGCTGTTTTAAATTCTGATGTGTTGGCTCTGACACCTTCCGTTGAAACTTATATCATTGAAAAAAGAGATTTTACTTTACCCATTGTTTCGCTTTCAACCGATCCGTTTAATTTATTCGACTGGAATTATGGGATTTATGAACTTGGACCCAATGCAGAAACGGCTGATCCTAATTTCGGGGCAAATTTCTGGGAAGATTGGGAGCGACCCATATATATTGAGTATATGGATAAAGATGGGAAAAAGTTGTTTTCGGCTCCTGGCGGAGTAAAAATATTTGGTGCATGGAGCCGGGCTCATCCGCAAAAATCATTAGCATTGTTTGCACGAAGTACTTACGGGGTAAAATCATTTAAGTACCCGTTTTTTGCTGAACGCGATAATAAAAAATATAAATCCCTGGTTTTGCGCAATTCCGGTAACGATTGGAATTCAACTGTAATGCGCGATGGATTAATGACCGGTTTGGTAAATGACGGTGAATTGGACAGGCAGGCTTTTCAACCTACTATTGTATATATAAACGGTGAATATTGGGGAATTCAGAATTTACGCGAAAAAGTGAATGAGGATTTTCTGGCTGATAATCACCCAGGCGTTGATCCTGATAAGGTTGATCTCTTACAGATGGATGGTGAGGTACTTGCAGGTTCAGATGTGAATTACCGTCATATGATGTCATATATGCGCATGCATACTATGGCTACCGATGGGAACTATGATTCAGTCTGTACGATGATGGATGTAGTGGATTTTATGGAATATGAAATTGCTGAAATTTATTACGATAACACCGATTGGCCTGGTAATAATATTAAATACTGGCGTGAGCAAACCAATTATGGCAAATGGAGGTGGATTCTTTATGATACCGATTTTGGCTTTGGTATTTATGGTTCAGGAAATTACAATAATAACACACTCGATTTTGCTATGGAACCTAATGGACCGAGTTGGCCTAATCCTCCATGGTCGACTTTATTATTGCGAAATTTGGTCGAAAACGAACATTTCAAGCACGATTTTATTAATCGCTTTGCCGACCGGATAAATTATGAATTTAATCCGGTAAAGGTTACTCATTTTATTGACAGCTTAAAAAATAATATTCAAGCAGAGATTCCGTACCACATCGACCGGTGGCAGCACATCGGAAATTTTAGCGGCAATGTTAATGTGTTAAAGAATTTCGCTGCTAAAAGGCCGGACAAAATGCGCGGGTTTATTAATGACAGGTTTTCTTTGGGCGGAGTTGTACAAATTTCGTTGGATGTTTCTGATGAAACCCAGGGGAGTATCCGGATAAACAGCCTGAGCCTGAATAAATTTCCATGGAAGGGGAAATATTTTAATAATAATCCGGTTACGGTGGTTGCCATCCCAAAACCAGGTTATGAATTTTCGCACTGGGAGGGATATGATTCAGATGCGCCTGATTTATGGTTGAATATTCCTGTCGGTGGGATAGCTTTGAAAGCTGTATTTAAGGAATCAACCCGGCAATATAACTGTATTGTAATAAATGAAATTAATTATAAGTCGGCAACAGATTATGATTCTGGTGATTGGATTGAGCTTTACAATACTACCGGAGCCGACATCGACCTTTCAAAATGGATACTAAAGGACAGTAATGACAGTAATCAATATGTTTTTGAACCGGGTGTGGTAATTTCGCATCGGGGATATTTAGTGGTTTGTCGCGATCTTGAAAAATTTCATGCTATTTATACCGGAGTGAAAAATGCCATCGGTGATTTGGGTTTTGGATTGAGTTCCAATAATGATATGGTTCGTTTATATACCAACAACGGAATGTTGATGGATTCGGTATCTTATTCGAGCGTAAGTCCCTGGCCTGAAATTAATGACGATCAAACTATTTCCCTTGTCACTCCACTTTGTGATAATACATTGCCAATTAGTTGGGAAGGTTCAACTGGCAGGGGAACGCCCGGTAAGAATAATGATTATTTTATAAGTGTTCCTGAGAAGAAAGTTGGAGAATTGTTGCTTGAGGCTTCTTGTTTTCCAAATCCTGCCGGAAATAATGCCACAGTTCGTTGGACCTGTAATAGGAATGAAATCGTTTCAATCAATGTATATAACACTCAGGGGATAAAAGTAGTACAGGTATTTAATGGGAATTGCCCAACCGGAACCTTTGAAGAACCTGTTTTTAAAGGGGTAATTCAACCTGGTGGCATTTACTTTATTCAGGTCAGTTTTGGCAATGGATTAACAAAAACACTGAAACTTGTTAAATTATAAAATTGGCCTGTAATTTGTATTTGACAGAAAGCCCTTTTGGGCTTTTCTTTTTATGATTTACTGCTTACATTTGGGCAAACTTTAAAAAATGGCATTTTGTTAAAAAAAGCTTTATTTATCTTTAGTGGATTGTTTTTAATCGGGTGGATGAGTGGTTGCGAAAAAGCAAAACCGGTTTGCCCCGATTCGCCAGCATATAATTTTATAGTTTCATTTTATCATGTTTACGATTCTACGGTAACCCGTCTAAAAGTTTATAATCCCGACATGGATGTGGATAGCCTCACTTTTAAAGAAGGTTTATCCCCAACGGTTGAAGTGCCGGTAAATATAACTACAGATAGTACTGTTTTTTTTATTGATTTTATTGATGATACTTTAAATACAGTTACCACTGAATCGTTGGCTTTCACTTATGACAAGAATATTTACCTGAATGAACAACAATGTGGTGTACTTATCGATTTTGAGCTTAAGAATATATATGCAAGTCATTCAATAATTGATTCCATTGCCTGGATAAATAAATATATTAATAAGGATAATGAAGGTAATCTTGAAATATATTATTAGCATAATATTGATTGTGTTTGCGGTTAAAGGATTTGCGCAAAAAACAGCACCCAAAAAATTGGAACGCCAGGTTTTTGTGAGGTTTGGGACAGATTTATCACGATTTATACCTCCTTTTATTAACGATTATGGACCCAAGGGGATGGGATTTTCAGTAGATGGTGAAGTGAAATACAGGTTTTTTCCTACGCTGGAAGCCGGCTTTAGTTCTATCTCAGATGCTAAAGAATATTTCAATTACGAAATGAATGGAAACTATTTTCGTCTGGGGCTGAATTATAATCTGACAAACTATAAGCAAAGGCTCGACCGGGACATTTTTTTCATAGGGGCTCGTATAGCAAATAGTAGCTTTTCGCACCAGGTTAATAACATTAATATTACCAATGCCTGGGGGGGGTATGATACGAATATTCCGGCGGCCAAAATTAAAGCACAATGGGTTGAAGGATTAATTGGCCTGAGGGCCGAGATAGTAAGGAATTTTTATATGGGATTCAGTATCAGGGTTAAAAGTATGATTTCGCATACCGATTATAAAAACCTGACACCTTATTGGATACCTGGTTTCGGAAAATCAGGCAATTTACTTAGCACTGGTGTCAGTTATTCGGTATTTTATGCCATCCCAATTAAAAACCCAAAACTCGATTTTGAGAAATAGTTGGGGCGAAAACGTTGACTGCTGTGTTTTAATCATACTGATACTCATTACTACTTAAATTAACTTTTTGCTTTTAATTTATTACATTATGTAATATATTTGGCGCTTCGAATTTCAAACTTTCAAATAAGCTAACTTTTATACAGATGACTATTTCGGAACTTAAGGATAACTGGTTTGGCCATTATCAGAGCGCTGCCGGGCAATTAAAAAAAATGTCGGAGGTTCAGGGATTAATAAGTGCATATAATGCAAATATTGATGCCGTTATTAAAATTTCGGGTAAGAAAATTGAGCAAATTCTTTCTGATCATTCTATTGCTCAATCCGGTTTATTGTCAAATGGAATAAAATCCATTAAATCTGTTGATGATGTTTTCAGGGGCATAATTAAATGTTTTAAGAGTGGTATAGCCGAAGAATGGCTAATTGAAGGAGTAGATGTTTTTCACTGGCTGCATGATAATTTAGGTTATGATACGTTACAAATGGGAGGTCAGGGAGGAATTGTTGCCAATGCAATGGCTGTTTGTGGCGTAAATCCTGTTTATGTTCACACAGCATCATCTCCCGAAGACCAATCGAAGTTGTTTCTTGATTTACCCAATCTGTTGAATGTAAATCGTCATGGTGAGCTGCAACAGGCCAATACCATCGACCGTAATCAGGATATTCCATTAATTCACTGGATTATTGAATTTGATAAGGGTGATAAAATGTTGATTGATGATAATGAATTTATATGTCCAAAGTCGAACAGGTTCATTGCCACTTACGATCCCTTAAATTTCAAATTGCATATTGACGAGGCTTTCGATAAAAAAATGTGCGATCCAGCCACAAAATTTGAGATAATTATCCTGTCAGGATATCAAATGCTCCAGGAAAGTTTACCTGGTGGCGAAACGGGTATGGAAAGGATTGATATCTCAAAAAAAATTGTCGAAGGGTGGCGTAAAAATAATCCTGATCATATTTTGCATTTTGAAATCGCCTCTACTCAGGATACTACAATTAGAAAATATTTAATCGATAAACTGGCCAAAGATGTTGATAGTGTTGGTTTTAATGAGCGTGAATTAATCGATATTCTTGAGGTTATTGGTGAAGAGGAACTAGCCGAAATTTGTGATAAGGATACACACAGCAGAAACTTGTTTGTGGGAATGTTAAAAATATTCAGGTATATTGATTGCCCGCGTATTCAATTGCATCTGTTTGGCCTGTATATAACTCTTCAGAAAAAAGGGTTCAGGGTTTCACCAATTCAAAACCGAAAAGGTATGCAACTTGCAGCCAATGTTGCTGCAACCAAAGCCGGAACGGGTTCAATAAATGACTACAACAATTTATTATGGTCAAAAGATCAAAAAGTTTCTGATATTGGGTTGACCGAGCTTGAAAACTTAGCAAAAACGGTGAACGAAATTTATGGTGAAAACAATCTTCTTAAGGACGGTATTTTTGAAAATGATGAACTCGAAATAATTGCTGTTCCTACTATAATTATTGATAATCCTATTACCCTGGTGGGTATGGGCGATACCATTTCATCGATTTCTTTGGTTGGTGCCAGGTAAATTTAGTAAAAAGTAAACAGTAAGCGTTTTATATAAGTTTGACTTGGCTAATTTCAGGTCACGGCGTGAATTCTTAATTAATTGTACTGCAAGATATTAAGTTGTTGTATCTTTAATAATAAATTCACACCGTGACTTTTAAGTCATTCGTTTTTTGTTTTATAGTGCTTTCAAAAAGGCTTTTATATTTTCAGTTTTCACTCCGGGGGGCATACCACCACCACACGATGGCATTAACCTGGCCAGGTTTGGTGTCGATTTAATCATATCAGCGGTTGCTTTTTTTACATCACCGGGTGATCCGGCTGCCAACACATCACGAGGTGGAATATTTCCAAGTATGGTAATTTTATTTTCAGTAATTTCCTGCATTTCGGCCATGCTCATATCAAGACCCGGATTATAAAGATTTATACCCATGGCAGGATAGTGTTTTATTGACATTGAACAGTCGGCATCATTATGGAAAAGTTTTACCTTGGCATCCACATCGTTTAACTCTTTAATGTATGGAAACCCGAATTCCAGAAATTCCTCTTCGCCGACAAAACCAACAATATCATCAAGCATCATAATTCCTTCGATACTTGGAATGGCTTCGCGCTGTATCCGGTGCCAGTCTTTTAAAAAGTCGGAGATAATACGCATTAAATGATGAATTTTATCGGGCTCCATCATCATGGTAGTTAACAGTTCGGTTGTGCCCATTAAAAACGACGCAATATTTAAAGGCCCGCGCGATACTGAAAATCGGATTTTATGTCCTGCATTTTCAATAGCAGTTTGGCTTTTAAGCAAACGGTTCAGCATAAAAGGCAATAAGCCGTCGGTTTCAGGATTCGGTTTTTTCAGATTCATAATATCGTCCGAGGAATGGATAACTTTTTCAGCAAACGGAAATTCATTTTTCCAGAAAATGGTTTTGGCACCAAAAGCTGAAGGTTCGGTACACATGCCGTATTCACTCCAAAATCCCGGAAGAAAAATTACATTGGGAAAAGTCTCGATAACCTTTAAATTAGCTTGTAACCATAATTCATCGCTGGTAAAATAATCTAATATGGTCATTCGGGCCCAGTTAGGTAACCAGGGCGAATCAATGATAAAACCGGGCTGAATATTTTCCCGTTTTTCTCCGTTTGCAATTGCAATTAAGTCTTGCCATTGTTTATCTGTCATAATCTATAATTTTTATGTATATTCATCGATCGAAATAAAACAAAAGTGTTCGAAATTAAAAATAAACAAACAATATTTATTAACAATGACAATTACTGAAAAGATAAAACAAGGCAGGATTTTGGTTTCAGACGGAGCCTGGGGTACCTTTTTACAGGCAAAGGGTTTAAAGCCTGGTGAATGCCCTGAGTTGTGGAATATTGACCGACCTGATGATGTTTTTGATATAGCCAAAAGTTACATTGATGCCGGGTCGGATATGATTGAGACCAACTCATTCGGTGGTAGTTACTTTAAGCTTAAGCCTTACGGACTGCAAGACAGGGCATTTGAGATTAACAAAGCAGCAGCCGAAATATCGCGCAAAGCTGCGGGTCCTGACAAACATGTATTGGGTTCCATCGGTCCAACGGGCAAAATACTTTTAATGGGTGATGTAACATACAACGATATGTATGAAGCCTTTAAAATTCAGGCACAAGGTCTTGAAGCGGGTGGAGCTGATGCGCTGGTTATTGAAACTATGAGCGATATTGAGGAAGCTGTGGCCGCGGTAAAAGCAGCGAGCGAAAATACAAATTGCGAAATTATCTGCACCATGACTTTTGAAAGGTCAGGGGATAAAGAATTTCATACTATGATGGGGATTACACCAGCTGAAATGGTTAATCAAATTATTGACAGCGGTGCTTCCATTATTGGCGCTAATTGTGGAAATGGAATTCAGAATATGGTTCAGATTAGTGAACTTATCAGGGAAGTGAATTCCGAAATTCCTATTTTAATACATGCCAATGCCGGGGCACCAATATATAAAAACGGCGAAACAATTTTCCCGGAATCACCCGATGAGATGGCATCGTTTGTAAAAACACTAATTGATGCCGGGGCAAATATTATTGGGGGATGCTGCGGTACTACTCCCGAACATATTCAAAAAATAGTAAAAATAGCGAAAGAAATACAAAAATGACCCCCCTCCAATCGGGCATAATTGATAATTTTGCGGTTGATAGATACTCGTGTTATGACAAGTTTGATATTATGGAAATTCACTTTCCTGAACTCCCGGAGGAATGTCTCAAACCAGCTCTGCTGCTTAATTGAAACAGTATCTCCTTAAGTGCATTCTAAACTAGAATCAGGTTCATTAAGTAACATTAGACTCATCGGATGACTAAGTTGCTGGTTTATAAATAAGTCATCCGATGAGTATTTAAACGGAACTTTATGAACGTACTACTAGTTTCGGAAGGATTATTGGAGTGAATAAACCTGATTTTCATACTTAACCTGACACTATTAAATTGCAAAATAATTAGTCACTATTATAATACATATTATGAATACTGTTGAAATTTTAGATAAACTTTTAGAATGTGTTGAGTTTGGAAAAGTAAACCAGGCAGCACCTTTTCCACCTAATATGAAAGGCATGGATGGAGCCGATGAATATACTCGTGTGGCCCTTGATGAAGGAATAAAGGCCGCCGAAATATTAAATACTGCTTTAATACCTGCTATGGATAAAGTGGGTCAGAAATTTTCAGAAAAAAAGATATTTGTTCCCCAGATGTTAATGTCGGCAAAGGCTATGAATGCAGCATTGGAGCATTTAAAACCTTTTTTTCAATCAGGCGAGGTTCAGCGTAAAGGTAAGTTCATTATTGGAACTGTAGCCGGCGATTTACATGATATCGGTAAAAACCTGGTAGCCATGATAGTGGAAGGTGCCGGCTGGGAAGTTATTGATCTGGGTGTGGATGTGAGTTCATCAAAGTTTATTCAGACTATTAAAGAAAATCCGGGAGCCGTAGTGGGCTTATCGGCATTATTGACCACAACCATGCAAAATATGAAAAGCATTGTAGCCGATATTCGAAAAGAGTCACCCAATACAAGTTTAATCATTGGTGGAGCTCCTATAAATGAGGAATTCAGAGCTGAAATTGGAGCCGATAATTACTCAAAGGAACCCCAGGCAGCGGTTAAATATCTGAATTCGTTGGTAGCCTGATATGAGTGTGGGAAAAACCCTGGTAATTAATTCAGCGGAATTGAATATTAAGGTCGGAAATATTCTGAAAAGCCTTGATGTACCTGAAGAAAATGCTGACGATTTTACCTTAGGGCTGATTGAGGAATTAAGTCGTGAATGCCTGAGGCTGGTCAAGCCGCAATCAAAGTATATTTTGCTTGAAAATCCTGAATTCGTAAGTAAAACCGAAATGCGAGTTTGGGACGAAATTTTTAACTTGGATAAAATCGTACTGAACGCCTTAAAAAAAAGTAGTCATATCGTATTTTTTGTGGCTACCGCAGGTGATGAAATTGAAAGCCTCTCGAAGAAGTTAATTGCCGAAAAACAAACCCTTGAAGGATTAATTGTAGATTTAACAGGTTCGGAAATTGCTGAAAATATTGCCGAAATTACACACCGTAAAATTGAGGCTGATATGTTAAACCTTGGGTTTAATGCAACAAACCGGTATAGTCCGGGTTATTGCAACTGGCCGGTCTCCGATCAAAAAAAGCTTTTTAAACTGGTATTACCTGATATTATTGGTGTTTCACTAAGTGAAAGTTCGCTTATGCATCCTATTAAATCTGTAAGTGGAATTATTGGAGTTGGTATCAATGTTAAGCATCGGGAGTATACCTGTAAAAAATGTGATGCAGGTTTTTGCATTTACCGCGACAAGGATTGATCTAGCATTGCGATAACCAAATGATAGACTGGAAAGTAAGTTTATTATAGTTTGCCGTAGGCTAAAGCCAACGGGTTATTTAACTACTACCAATTTTAGGGCTTAAGCCCGGATTTGATATTAATAAGTTTCAAACCTCAGCTAAAGCAGACGATAAAAATCCTATATTTTGAACTTAAGCATGTGGGAATTAATAATCAATTATATAACCCGCTTATTAAATCTAATTTGCTAAATTTAAACTAGTTGCGAGTTTATAAAGTTCTGTTTAAATACTCATCGGATGACTTATTTGTAAACAAGTTGCTTAGTCGTCCGATGAGTCTTATGTTACTTAATGAACCTTCTACTAGTGACTGCTGTCGTATCTTTCAATTTTTTCAAGAATTCCTGGTTCCGCACTTTCGTACATATCCCTAATAAAATCATCATTAAAATTCATGGTTCGTTCGGCCATATCCATTTCAGCAATGCGATCAAACAACATTTCTTTTGCTGAGGCAATATCGCGGCCATAAATATGATATGAGTCCGCCTGCCAGTTTAAGCGCCCAAGTTTAACTACTTTACCCGTACGTACTGCAACTTCGGCGGCAATCACCTCTTTATTGAACTGAATAAAACCGAAGATATTCATAAAACTCGCACCCCATGCATCATTACTCCGGAAGCGGATATTCGAATTTAACCAGTAAATGCCTTCTTCATCTTCAAGTATGCGGTACCATAACGACTGAAGGCACGGCGGATCATAACATTCAAGGTCAAGATCAGGCATCCATGTAATCATCTGTGCCTGTCGGGTATACGGTTGCTTGCAAAGCTTGTCAATTACTCCTTCAATTTGGTCTATTCTAAACGGGCCGACTTTCTCTGAAATTCCGTCAACCAATTCCTGATGTATGCCGTAATTTTGAAGCCTTCCGTGATACGTATACTCCCATCGGGTATCCTTTTCATCGTTAGTGTTACGAACCCAATGGTCTTTAAATCCTTTTAATTCAAGTACATATTCTTTCAGGTTTTCAATACCTCCCGGAAATGCCATATGGATCATGGGATCGGTTTCAGGTTCTAATATGGTAATATTAGCTGTGCAATCAAGACTTAATGGGTCGCCCGGTTTGTCGTACTGGGTTTTAAACTGGGTTCCGTTTTTGTAAAGTTGAACTATAGCATGTTCATAGGCTTCAGCCAGGGTTTTCTCAGTTACTGTTATTACTGGAATATTCAGCATTTTTTCTTTTTTTTATTTGTATTAGCAAATTCTTACCGGACAATTTAAAAAATTAAACCTTAAATGAGAGAGGTAAGAATCACCTTTTACTAACACTTTATTAACCTATTAATTATCGGAGTGCGACTTTGACCTAATACACGAACCTGAATGATTGATTGTCATTTCGATCGAAGAGAGAATTATTCTTTAAACCGGTCACTCAGTGAGTAATGATTTTTAAATAACCGGGTTAAAATCCGAGACCCAAATGAACAGAAAGGCAATTAGTCTGGTATTTATGGCTGCGGGTTTTTTTATACGCCGTATTAAATGTCAACCGGTTATCGCTTACATCTTCAAGCATTAAATCGTTAAAAAACTGATACCGAAAATTAATAAATGCTGATAATTTGGAATTTAGCTTGTAGCTTGACCCCAGATCAACCAACCAACCGCCGTTGCGAAATTTGTAGTTGGTCGATTCCAGGTCGCCAAAATCCTGAACCCCGTCATTTCTTAAATATCTGCCCTGGTATGTTATAGCCGATTTAAATATATAGCTGAACTCTTTTCCGGCATCAATATTATATGAAAATTTTTTCTGCTGAATTTTGTATTTAAGTAACAAGGGCACACCAAACGATTTATTTTCAATATTAAGATTTTCAATAATATATGGTTGATCAGAAAAAACCTGGTTATAGTCAGTGCTTTTTAAATTAAATTCAATTTGAAACGAAAAGGTATTGCTGATTAAAGTCAGAGGTATATTATGGTAAATTCCCAGCATAAAACTATGGGCTACAGTTGATTCAATAAGGTATTCGGGAACCCGGGCTTTCGAAATTTGTACACCGGTATAAAATCCTGTGGTTGGTTTTATCGCTCTTAAATCCTTTTCATAGTTAAGACAATTTGTATTCGGGCATGAATTTTTATTATATTCTTTTACCAAATCCATCATTGGCTTTTGCTTGTATTCCAACTCGTAAATTTTCCTCCTTAAAGTCCCGTCATCTTCAAAAATGCTTAACAGGGAATCTTTATAAGCAAATGAATGTATAATATATCGTTTGTTGTAAAATTCCGATCCGTTAGCTTCAGGTGGTAATATGGTTATCTGATCGTTTAATAAGCCAATTACCCTGCCATCGGATTTTTTAAGATAGTACAGTGCCTCATTGTTTTTCCAGTAATAATACAATGAAATATTTCCGTCAACCAAAACTTCGGCAAATCGGGGTTGATAAGTTCCGTTTATTAAAACCTGCTGTGAGCTGTAATACTTGCCGCCTGTAAACTTGTATGCTTTGATTTCGCCCGGTTTAAAATATTTTGGTTTGCTTTTGCGATTCGCTTTGTATTTACACAGGTTTGAATTTTTAATTTCTCCACCATCCCTGATGAAACCATTTATGGTATCATTTTTAAGGGTAACAATTTTCCCTTCCTTATAGTAGGTCTGGGCTTCCGATTGTATTGTTAAAAACAAGGCAAACAGGAATAAATAGAAGTTAGTTTTATTCATTTTTAATGGTTTTTAAGAGTAAGTATATAACAAAAATACAATTATAGAATTACTACGATCGCAGCGTAATATGCAACAATTTAATAAAAATAAATAGGATTTAAAATATTGAAACTTCGTGGCTAAAAGTATATTCGATTTTAATTAGTACTTATATTGCTTGATCCCCAGCACCTTAATTTAATATTTAGCCAATATAATATTTTGGGTGTAAAATCGGAGTGCGACTTCGAGTCGCGCCCCGATTGGGTTTAGAGTAACGCAAAACTTCATCCTTGACTTGACTCTAGCAGAATGTTCATTAAGTGACATAAAACTCATCGGATTACTAAAATGCTGGTTTATAAATAAGTCATCCCATGAGTTTTAAATAGGCTATTTTTTAATGAACTTTTTATTCATTATCATCTGACCATTTTTATCAGTTGCCTGGATGAGATATATACCTGTTTTGAAATCCGATAAATTGATTTTAGTATTATTTATTTGGTCTTCTTTTGTAAATACTTTTAAACCATTTAAATTGAAAAAACTAATGTTGATTTCTTCTTCGGTATCACCTTTAATAAATAAAAATTGGCTGACAGGATTAGGATATATTGATAATGTTGTTTTTGGAACATAGTTATTAACCCCATTTACTTTCACCAGTTCATACCAGGTGTTAAAATCAGTAATTATGTCACCATTGTGATATACATTATCATTTTGATCTATCCAATCATTACTATATGGATTGTTGGGCAAATTGAGTTGTGACAGGTTGTTATCACTAAAAGCATATACGCCTAAATACCTGAGGCTGTCGGGTAGTACCGCACTAGAGATTTTATTATCAGCAAAAGCCGAGCTGTTTATGCATTTAACTCCGACCGGTATTTCAATATTCTCAATTTGATTCCAACCAAAAGCATTAATACCAATAGTATCCATTGTTTTCGGCAAATCAACTCCAACGAGGTATTTGCCATTAAATGACTGAAAAATACCTTCTGCATATGGACCATCACTGTTCTCTTTCCATATTTCGCCAATACTTACCACTTGTTGCCCATCCAGGGTATCAGGAATTACAATATAATGCGATCGGTAATCATATGTGCTGGCAGTTATTACACCCTTGGTAACCACAACATCATCATCCGTTAAAGTGTATTTGATTAAAGCAGTATAACTGTTCCAAAGACTGCTAACAACATCGCCTCCATTAAAATGGTTAGGTTGTTCGTTATCATCGTACCAGTAAACAAAGTCATCGGTAGCAGGGTTAGGCAAGTTAAACTGTGTAAGCTTACAATCAACAAATGCCCCTGAACCGATAAAGGTCACGCTGTCAGGAATATCAACTGTAGTAAGCTGATTTCCCTGAAAAGCTGTGTTATTAATGTATCTTAAACCTTCCGGAAGTACAATTTCGTCTATTCGATTCCATTCGAATGCTGCTTGTCCAATAGTGTCGAGCGATTCGGGTAAATCAACTCCAACAAGGTAATTATCACCAAAAGATTGGAAAATACCTTCCGCATATGGGCCATCGCTGTTCTCTTTCCATAATTCGCCAATACTTACCACTTGTTGCCCATCAAGGGTATCCGGAATTACAATATAACGCGATCTGTAATCATAAGTACTGGCGGTTATTACACCGTTAGTTACCACTACATCTGAATCAGTTAAGGTGTATTTTATTAATGCCGTGTATGAAGGCGAAAAATCAGTAATGATATCTCCACCTTTATAACGTGTTTGTGGGTCGAAATTATCGTACCAGTATATAAAATCGCTGGTTTCCGGTGTTGGCAGTACAATTGAGTCAAGCGGGCAATCTTTAAATGCTCCTTCACCAATGTATGTGACAGTGTTGGGTAAGTTTACCGCGGTTAACAAATTGCTTTGAAATGCACTGCCTTTTATCGCTTTTAATCCTGCCGGAAAGTTAATTTCTGTAAGGTCGTTCCAAATAAAAGCTGAAGAACCAATAGAATCAAGAGTTGAGGGCAAATCTACTCCTATGAGTTTCTTGGCGCCATCGGTTTCGAACATGCCTCTAATGTGCGATCCATTTTCATCGGGAACCCAATTTTCACGTATCGATTTTACTGCCTGACCATCTAAAGTATCCGGAATTACCAAATACCTCGATTGGAAATGGAAAGTTGTACTTATCATAGCTTCGTTTTCCATCACAACATCATCATCGGTTAGCGTGTATTTATTAAGTGCTGTATAATCCGTCCAAAGATCAGTCACGGTATCCCCGCCATTATAATGATTTTCTGGGTTATTTGAATCATACCAGTATAAAAAGTCATCATTGTCAGGATCAGGTAGTTCAAATTCGGTCATGTCACATTCGGCAAATGCAGCATTTCCAATATAACTTACACTTACCGGTACGGTGACGTTACTTACCTGGTTGGCCCGAAAAGCATCGCTTTCAATAAATTTCACACCAAGAGGAATGTTTAATATTTCAATTTGGTTCCAGCCAAAGGCTGATTTACCAACGGTATCCATGGTCGATGGTAAATCGACACCAATTAAATGATTATCCTGGAACATACCTTTTTGATATGGGCCATCTGCACTTTGTGCCCATGTTTCGGATATGCTTCGAACCGGCTGATCGTCCAACGTATCAGGTATTACAATATAAGCCGAGTGGTTATCATAACTGGTACTGGTAATCACTCCATTTTCAACTACTACATCATCATCGGTTAAAGTATATTTAATTAAAGCCGTATAACTTTTATACAAATCAGTTACGATTTGTCCGGCCTGGTAATGAACAATTGGATTCTGGTTGTCGTACCAAAACAGAAAATTATTGCTTTGGGGCGTTGGTAAAGTTATTTCTGTGAGTGTATTATTTACAAAAGCACCTTCACCAATATTCACCACACTGTTGGGAATTGATAGAGTACTTAAATGATTCCAGTTGAAAGCCCATCGGTTAATTGAAGTAATATTTTCAGGTATTTCAAGCTGGGTAATGTTGCAGCCATCGAATGCATTATCATAAATGGTTTTAACTTTTGGGCCTATAAAATCAATTATCTGTTGGTTCCCACCGTACGAACCAATTATGGTACTATCGGTTGCTCCGTTTGCATCTACAAAATAGAAAATACCGTCAAAAGTTTTACCATTTAATTTTTGTAAACGGTTGCTATTAAATACAGCTAGTTTTGTGGGTATACTGTCCGGTAAAGTAAGGCTGTCGAGAAAATTGTTCTGAAAAGCCCAGTTATCGATGAATTTAACACCAGCAGGTATATTTACGTAGCTAAGTTTGTTTCCTGCAAAAGTGTACTCGCCAATTGTGTCGAGGGTAGCCGGTAATTCAATTTCCAAAAGCCCTTTATTATTAAACATGCCAGCAATATAATTATTACCATCCTGGTCCTGCAGTATGAGCGAATTGATTTTTATAACTTCCTGCCCATCAAGTGTTGAAGGGATTACCAAATATTTTGAATCGAAATTATAACTGCAGCTGGTTATACAGCCATTTTCCATTACTACTTCATCATCGGTCAATGTGTGTTTGTATAGTGCAGTATATGATTCGTTCAAATTATCAATCGAATCGCCCCCGTTGTATTTATTTAGTTGACTATCATACCAATATGCAAAATCTGTATTACTTGGTGCCGGGAGTTTAATTTTCTTTAAAATGTTCCATTCAAACGCCCTCGGACCCATATATTTCAAACCATCAGGAAGAGTTACATCTGAGAGTTTGTTAGAGTTGAATGCACTTTCGTCAATTACTTTAACTCCATCAGGAATTACAATATTTTTAAGATTGTTCCATCCAAAAGCATTCATGCCAATGGAATCGAGTGTTGCAGGAAGCTGAACGGAAGCCAGATCTTTCGACTGAAAAACACCTTCAATATAAGGGCCATCAGCATTTTCTTTCATGATTCCATGAATTGCGATTACTGCCTGGTTGTCAAGGGTATCCGGAATTATGATATGTTTATCGCGAAAATTGTAGCTACAACTCACAATAGCCCCATTTACAACTTCAACATCATCATCAGTAAGTGTATATAAATATTGAGCTGTGTAAGCGTTGTTCAGGCTAAAAATTTCAGTGCCACCCGGGTAAATAACATCGATATTGTCTCGCCATTCAATAAAGTTCGGATTGGATGGGTTAGGTAACACCAATGAAATTAAACCCGGGTTGTCAGAAAAAGCTGAATAGCCAATATACCTTAAACTATCTGGGAATGTTATTTGGGTCAGGTTATTGTGACTAAAAGAATGTTCGCCAATTTGTAATATTGAACCAGGCAAGTTTAATGTCTTAATGTTACGGTTGTCAAACAACCCTCCAATATCATTTCCTGAATCATCGCGACTTTCACGTGTCCCTATTACTACCTGATTTTGTAATACCCTGGGTATGGTAATTATGTTAGCCCTAATGTCATAATTAACGCTCATAATTATCCCACCAACAATTTCGATTTCAGCATCGGTAAGCGTGTGTTCCACATCAGCAATATATGAGGTAGTTAAATTGGTTACCCAGGTGTCTATATTGTGATCGATACCATATCCATCAACCCATTTTATAAAGCCTGGTACAGTAGGTTGGTGTAGGTAAAGCGAATCAAGGCCTGTATTATTGGTAAATGCATTTTTGCCGATGCTACTTACAGATTCAGGTAATGAAAGATCGGCCTGGGTCAGACTATTGTTAATGAAAGCGGAGGCCCCAATTATTTTAAGTCCGTCATTTAAGGTTAACGATGTCAGTTGATTATACTCAAACGCTTTATCGCCAATTTTGTCAACACTGGCAGGTATATTAATGCTGGTTAACTTGTTGTTACTAAATGCACCATTATCAATAATTTTCAAGTTTGAGGGCAGCGTAAGTGTACTTATAAGGTTGGTGGCAAACGCCCCTTTTCCTATGGTGATGATTCCTGAAGGAAGACTGAACGAGGTAAGTTTGTTGTTGTTAAATACCCCGTCGTTTATTTCGGTTAAGGCATCCGACAGGGTAATGTTTGTTAAAAGGTTGTTGGCAAATGCCGATGATTTTATAATGGTTACACTGTTTGGAATTACCAGTGTACTGAGCTGGTTATTGTCGAAAGCATTTTCATCAATTTCAACCAGTCCGTCAGGTAAAGTTATATCAGTAATCGAATTCGATGCAAAACCGTGATTCTCAATAAGAGTTACTGTAGAAGGAATTTCAACTGTTGTAAGGCTGGATCCGGAAAAAGCGTAAAGCCCAATAGTAGTAAGATTTGACGGTAGAATTGAAGCCGTGATTTGTGTCGCTGATCCGGCATAGGAAATTACCCGGGTGCTATCAATTCCACCTCCCGATTTTAAAGCATAAATTATTCCATCGGTTGGGTTCCCGTTAAGAGTGGTAATGGTATTCATGTTCACAAAACCTCCACCTAAATAATTTACTGTTGAAGGTATCGCAATGCTTGTCAGGTTATTATTATAGAAAGCCTTTTCAGCGATATATTCCAAACCTTTATTTAACTCAAGTTGTGAAATATTGTTATCACCAAAAGCTTCGTCCCCTATGCTTTTGACATTATTGGGTAAAATTACGGAAGTAAGCCCATTGTTATTAAATGCCCAACCATTAATATTGGTAACGGTTTCGGGGATAAAATCGATTACATTGGCAACCCCACCGTATGAGGCAATAGCCGTATTGTTTATCGACCCATCTTCGTTTCTTGCGTAAATAATACCTTGCGAGGGTTGCCCGTTAAGCATGGTTATAGCGTTGTTATTAAAGGCCTCGTAAAGGTTTGTCAGACTAGTAGGTAAGTTCAGCGAACTAATTTGGTTGTTGCCAAAAGCTTCCGATTCAATAACGGTTACACCTTCAGGAATGTCAACCGAAGTTAGTTTATTGTTATAAAAGGAATTAGACTTTATTTG
Source organism: Bacteroidales bacterium (assembly GCA_046704385.1). Taxonomy (GTDB): domain Bacteria; phylum Bacteroidota; class Bacteroidia; order Bacteroidales; family SZUA-534; genus GH45. Next base: position 55,560 of record JBJKSB010000101.1, read on the forward strand.
GCTAACACCTGATCCCAGCGTCAAACTTGATATCTTATTATTTTGAAATACGCTACTCCCCAGATTAGTAATACTATTTGGGAGGTTAAGACTTGTTAAATAGTTGTCACCAAAGGCATAATCGCCAATGTTTAAGATGCCCTCATTAAGAGTTAATGAGTTAAGATTGTTAAATTCAAAAGAATGTTTATCTATGGATTGAACACCAGATGGGATTGACAAGGAAGTTATCTGGTTATGATAAAAGGCACTCTCTCCAATGCTTGTTATCGTAGCCGGCAAGTTTAACGTACTCAGATGCTGTTCCTGAAAGGCTTCATAACCTATGGTTTCAAGGCCATCCGGTAGTTGTATAGCTGTAATTATATTGGTGCCGATGTTTTGGAAAACATTGTCGCCAATACCAGTAATTTTCTGATGGTCTAATGAATCGGGAATAATAATTGATGAAACAGAAAAATCGTAGCTGCAACTTACTATGGTTCCATTAACCACTTCGGTTTCGCTATCGGTAAGTGTGTGCTGTGCCTGTAATTCCTGGTAAAATAAAAAACACAGGAACACCATTAGGAATCCTGGCTTACTCATGATGAATTGATTTTATAGTTTTTATTATGGTTGAATTGTGAGTTCGCGTAATGCGTCAAAAGTATAAAATAATATATTGAGTGCAAAGCTTTATGGTATCTGATTATCATTTTTTTAGGGGATAAAAAATAAGATACATCCTTATAAAATTTTGTTGAAAGAACATTTCTACTTAGATTTATGCCATTATTATCAGCCTTTTTTGTTAAAAGGATTCCCCCCAGGTAATAATTATGGTTTGTACAGGGATACTTAATATTATTCTTTGAACAAGCCATGAGTTATTAAAATTACAGCTTGTTTAAAATGCTAACCTAAACTAATTTAATATGAGAAAAGTATTGCTGTTTTTGACTATTGCCGGTTCATACCTTACCGGATGGACACAAATAGTATCATTGGTTCCCTCAAATGCTGGGCCTGATAGTCAAGCAACCCTGATTTTCAGGGCAAACGAAGGAAATGGGGAATTAGCTGGTGCGAGTAAGGTTTATATGCATCATGGAGTGGTGACGGATAGTGAAACCGGAACCGACTGGAATTATGTAATTGGTAATTGGGGAGCCGACGATGGGGTCGGAGAAATGACACCTGTAAGTGGTGAACCAGATACTTGGCAAATTACATTTTCACCCAGTATACGGGAGTATTTTAAAGTACCCGATAGTATGAATATTTTCAGAATATCGGCAGTATTTCGTAGTGCTGATGGAAATACCAAAGGATCAATTGCACCAGGTGATTATGGCTGGGGAACAGTAGCACCTAATGGTGACTTTTTTATAAACCTGAATGCGGGTTCATATATCACTATTAATTCTCCTGTACAATCAGAAAGTTATTTGCATTCAGGGGATACGGTTCAAATTGAAGGTATAGCATCAACAGATGTTAGCAATATGAAAATATATCTGGACGAAGGATCAGGCTATGTAGAAAAAGCTTCGGTAACTTCGGGTAAAATTATTGATTATAGTTATATAGCCACGACTTCAGTTGAATTGGGAATTAAAGTGACAGCAGTCATTAATAGTGACACGGTTAAAGCTGAAAAAATTCACAGCATTGTTATGTTGCAGGATGCAAATGTAGCTGATCTGCCCTCCGGTATGAATTACGGTATAAATTATGGTGCTGATGATACCAAAGCGACTTTGGTACTGGAAGCTCCGGGAAAGAAATTTGTTTATGCAGTAGGTGATTTTACAGATTGGAAAGTGAAACCTGGGTACCAAATGAATGTTACTCCCGATGGTAAGCTCTTCTGGCTTGAATTAAGTAATCTTGTGCCTGATAAGGAATATGTATTTCAGTATTGGGTGGATGGTGAAATTAAAATCGGCGATCCATATGCCGACAAAGTGGCTGACCCTTGGAATGATAGAGATATTGAACAATCGGTTTATCCGAATTTACCAGCGTATGATTATACCCAGTACGGAATTGCTACTGTTCTACAAACCGGACAGGCACCATTCGCCTGGGATGCTGGTGAAAGTACCTGGAAACGTCCGGATGTAAATAACCTGATGATTTATGAATTGCTGGTTCGCGATTTTGTAAAAAATCACGATTATAAAACCATTACGGATTCCTTAAGCTATATAAAACGGTTGGGGGTCAATGCTATTGAACTGATGCCGGTGTGTGAATTTGAAGGAAATGATTCCTGGGGATATAATCCCATGTATTATTTTGCCCCCGATAAATATTATGGCCCTAAAGATGATTTGAAAAAGTTGATAGAAACAGCCCACCAGATGAATATAGCGGTTATAATGGATATAGTTCTGAATCATGCTTATGGTAACAACCCGATGGTGAAACTTTATTTTAATTCATCAACAGGAAAACCTTCAGCCGATAATCCATGGTTTAACAAAAACACGGTTGGCCAGTATGCATATGGCTACGATTTTAATCATGAAAGTCCATATACCCAGGCTTTTGTCGACAGGGTTAATAGCTACTGGCTGACAAATTATCATTTTGACGGTTTTAGGTTCGATTTCACTAAGGGATTTACAAATTATGCACCAGGTGGTAGTGTTGATGGTTTTGACCAGTCGCGGATAGATATTTTGGAACGTATGGCTGACAAAATATGGCAAACCGACCCAAAAGCTTATGTAATACTTGAACATTGGGGAGTACCACAGGAAGAAACGATACTGGGAAATTATGGCATGAAGATGTGGCGGAATAAAAGTTATGACTTTGTTCCGGCTGTGAGTGGTAATCCAACAGGAAGTTTTGCCGGGATGGATGACCAAACGCATGTGGCTTATTTTGATAGTCACGATGAGCAGCGTATTGCAAATACCGCAGAAGTAACGGGTGCATCGAATGGTTCATATGATATCAAAAATACCGCAGTAGCTTTTGAAAGGTTGAAAATGGGGGCGGCATTTGCATTTTTAAATCCAGGCCCCAAAATGATCTGGCAGTTTGATGAATTGGGTTATGATATTGACATTAATTCAAATGGCCGGGTAGGCAGAAAGCCATTGCCCTGGGGCGATGGAAGCCTGAATTATTACGATGATGAATTACGGCAATACATTTACGATGCTTACCAATCAATTCTTAAGGTAAGAATGGATGTGAATCCGGCGGCTATGGTATCGGGAACAACTGACAATAAACTTACCGGTGATACCCGCCGCTTAAGTTATGATACTCCTGAAACCGATATGGTAGTCATTGGTAATTTTGGTTTATCACAAGATACAGTGGCACCCGATTTTGCTGAAACTGGAACCTGGTATGACTATTTTTCGGGAAGCCAAATTAATGTAACCAATACAACCGATCCAATTTCACTGGAGGCAGGGGAGTGGCATATTTATACTTCAAAAAAATTGTCGGATGGCGAGCCTGGTGTGGTTGAAGTATTTGGTTCACCGGTTACAGTTTCACCTTATCCTTTTACTAAAAGCGATAAAATTACCATAACTTTCGATGCTGCCAAAGCAAGTAATGGAGGTACTTCCGGTTTGGCAGGAGCTGATAAAGTATACATGCATTCAGGGGTACTTTTCAATCCCGATGATACTGCATTGTCAAATGTTGTGGGCAATTTAACTGATGATGGTGTTGGCGAAATGACAAAAGTTGGTAATGACCTTTGGGAAATTACACTGACTCCTGAGGATTACTACAGTTTGGGAGCATCTGATAATATTTTGAAAATGGGTCTGTATTTCCGCGATGCAAGCAATAATAACAAAGGTTTCGGATTCCGTGATAAGATGATTTATCTGAATGTAATTAGCAGTGAGCCATTTGTAACTGTGGAACCAGCTGCGTTTAATATCGATGATGAAATTACCGTTACCTTTAATGCCAATTATGGCAATCGTGAATTGGTAGGATCCAATAAAGTTTATATGCACGGTGGTGTTGGTACGGTCGATACACAAAATCCAGCCTCTTCTGCCTGGACACATGTAATTGGCAATTGGGGAGCAGATGATGGAGTTGGTGAACTTACTGAAGTTTCAGGCAAAGAAGGCTTCTGGCAAATAAAACTGGTTCCTCGCACTTATTATGGACTTACAGATGCTGACGATGTTTACTGGTTAAGTATGGTATTTCGCAATGCCGATGGAACGGTAAAAGGTACTGCAGCAGCAGGAGATATTGAGAATGGAATTGTGGCAGCTAATGGTGATATTTTTATAAGGAATCAAAAATATAATACCGTAACTGAACATACCAATAGAAACATCAGGATTTACCCAAATCCGGCAAACGACCATGTTTGTATAAATGGAATAAAAGGGACTGCTATTTTGAATATTTATAACGTTAATGGAAAATTATTAGTAACAAAGCAGATTTATAATGAATCTTCAATAAATATTTCTAATTTAAAACCTGGTATTTATATTTATAGGATAAATAATGAAAATAAAATCCTGAATGGTAAATTAATCAAGTTTTAAATGACCTGTTATGACTAAAATATTAGCCATTTTTTTTGTAGTTAGTCTGGTTTTTACAAGTTGCCTGAATAAACAGAAGGCAGTTGAAAAACTTCCTGATTACCATAAATATATGGTTTACCAGGTTTTTACCCGCTTATTTGGTGACACTGTAACCACCAACAAGCCCTGGGGAACCATTGAAGAAAATGGTGTCGGTAAATTCAATGATTTTACTGATAAGGCTTTGGAAGAAATCAGGGGTCTAGGTGTGACGCACATTTGGTATACAGGTGTGCTCCACCATGATGTAATTACTGACTATTCAGCCTATGGTATTTCGTTAGATGATCCGGATGTGGTGAAGGGCAGGGCAGGATCACCTTATGCCGTAAAGGACTATTATAATGTCGATCCCGATTTGGCTGTCGATCCGGCCAGGAGGATGGATGAATTCCTGGCCTTGATACAAAGAACTCATAATCATGGTTTAAAAGTAATAATAGATTTAGTTCCTAACCATGTGGCCAGGAATTATCATTCCATTTCAAAACCAGCAGGTATCAGTGACTTTGGCGAGGATGATGATACAACAGTGGTTTATGCCCGGAATAATAATTTTTATTATATTCCGGGTGAAAAATTTCAGGTACCTGATAATAAGGACTATGTAAAACCTTTGGGTGGAGAACCTAATCCCCTGGTGGATGGCAAATTTGAAGAAAGTCCTGCCAAATGGACTGGCAATGGAACCCGCGAAGCCAAACCAAAGTCGTGGGATTGGTACGAAACGGTAAAAATTAATTTCGGGGTACAGCCCGACGGTAGTTATGACTTTGACACGTTGCCTGCCAGTTATTCGGCAAAAGGTTACAAGGAACATTTTGCGTTTTGGCAGAATAAAAGTGTCCCCGATTCCTGGGTTAAGTTTCGCGATATAGTTCTTTTTTGGCTCGATAAAGGTGTTGATGGTTTCAGGTACGATATGGCCGAGTTGGTACCAGTTGAGTTTTGGAGTTATTTGAACTCAGCAATTAAAATGAAAAAGTCAGATGCCTTTTTAATGGCAGAAGTTTATAATCCTGCCCGATATCGAAATTATATTAAGTTGGGCAAAATGGATTATTTATATGATAAAGTGGAATTTTACGATACACTTCGGCATATCATTGTGGGAACAGGAAGTACGGATAACTTAATGAAAGTTCAGGACCACGTGTCCGATATCGAACATCATATGTTGCATTTTCTTGAAAATCATGACGAGCAAAGGTTGGCAAGTTCGGGTTTTGCTGAAAAGGCCGAAAAAGGCAGACCTGCCATGGTTGTTTCTGCATGTATCAGCACTTCGCCAACTATGATTTATTTTGGACAGGAACTGGGTGAACCAGCCAAAGGAAATCCCGGTTTTGGTTCTGAGACCAGGACAACAATTTTCGATTATTGGGGTGTACCCACTCAGCAGAGATGGATGAATCATGGGAAATTTGATGGCGCATTGCTTTCAGATAACGAGAAAGCACTCAGGACTTTTTATAAAACCTTGCTTAATTTTACCCTGAACAGTGAAGCCTTAACGGGATATTTTAAAGATATTCATTCCTATAACAGGCAAAATACAGATAATTATAACGATAAATTATTCTCATTTGTCCGTTGGAAAGGCAATGATAAAATTGTGGTTGTATGTAGTTTTGATGAACATCTGTCCTATGTTTTCGATCTTGCCCTCGATCCCGAATTGATTCACACCTGGAGGCTAAGAAGAGGAAAATATGAATTAGTTGATCAGCTTACAAAAAACAAAAGTTTTGTATTAAATGTGGCTAAAAAGAAGGCTACAGCCAGAATTGAAATCAGACCATTACAATCATTTATTTTGAAATTGGAAAATAAATAACGTATTAAGAAATTGTTTCTAATGACCCGTCCGTTGTTTATAGAAACACCTTTAGGTAAAATGGGAGCGCTGGCCTCAGCTAAAGGTATAGTTAGACTTGAATTCCTTGATGATGAGTCGGAAAAATCCAATGAGAAATTGTTAAAAGGCGCTGATAATGCAACATTTACTCATCAGGAAAATGAATATCTGTGCCAGTTAAAAGATGAATTAAACCTCTATTTTTCAGGCAACCTAACTCAATTTAAAGTAAAACTTGATATGGAAGGTACGGATTTCCAGCTCAGGGTATGGAATGCCTTAATGGAAATCCCGTTTGGAGAAACAATTAGTTATAAAGAACAGTCGACCAGATTGGGAAATTTAAAGGCCATCCGGGCGGTTGCTTCAGCCAACGGAAGTAATAATATTGCCATTGTTGTTCCATGTCACCGGGTAATTGGATATAATGGAAATCTTACCGGCTATGCAGGTGGACTGTACCGGAAGAAATGGTTACTCGATTTTGAAGCTAAGGTATCAGGGAAAACGCTTTTTTGATTTTTATTATTTGTGAATTTTTCGGGTTGAACTCATGTTAATTTATTGGAAATTAAAAAGGGCTGACAAAAGCCAGCCCCTTCCGTTAAATTAAGAAAAATAACTATTTGGTTTGAATTTGAGTTGCAATATTATTAGTACATTTTCTCATTATTCTGCTATTGCCATCCAGGATTTTGTATCAAAACGCCGCCGGATAACCTGATTTGTGATTCTGGAATTGGCATGAACTTTTTATCTTCAGTCCATTGCGTAACTGAATAGTCATCAGGATACGATCCGTCATCGGCAAATGCACCATCGGCAACTTTTATAGTACCCAGCGCATCAAAAGCAGCTTTACAATCGTGCCAGCGAATCAGGTCAAAATAGCGTAAGCCTTCAAAAGCCAGTTCATGACGACGTTCTTTTTTGAGAGCATCCAGCGAATAAGCAGCAATTGGGTCTAACCCGGCTCTTTGACGAACCTGGTTTATACCATCAACAGTACCGGTTAATTCTGATTGCATTAATAAAACATCAGCAAACCTGATAATCATCTGAGGCTGGATATCAGCATGTTGCGAAGTTGCGAATGTATAACCTCTTGCTTCCCACATAGTCTGAAATGCATTTGGATTATCGTCTGTTTGTTGTTGAACCGGCATATATTTTTTGTTGAAAACTCCTGTAACATTATATCCGGTATATGTACTTTTGCTGTCTTGAAACTTAATGGCTGTTGTACCTTCTAATCTTGCAGAAGTTGTATCCTCAACATCAAACATCGAACCATATTTACGGATATCGCCTGGTTCAAAATCGTTCCATAAACTTGGATGCACCGTACAAAAACCCCATCCAACACCGTGAGGTACACCATTTCCCATACGAATTCCCATAAACAAAATCATATGGTCGGACCTTGGATAATAGGCTGATCCTTCAGCACCATGCGTATTGAAGTTTAGTCCGAAAATACTTTCAGGATTAAGTGTTTCTGTATCTTCAACCCAGGCATAAGGAGTTTTTCCTGTTCCGTCTCTGCCAAGATCTTTATAAAGGTTACTTTTAACCATTCTTTTGGGTAAACTGTCTTTTCCATAGTCTGAAGTCACCAACCATGTTTCTTCTTTTAATCCGATTGCAGTGTAAGCCCAAAGATTCGGAAAATCAGCAATCATATGATGGCCACTATTGTTGATTACATCTTCAAGATAGGAAATGGCATTTGCTTTGGTGATACTTCCTCCGTCAACCAATGGTAAGGCATCTTTTGAGTATGTGCCGGTATAAAAGAGAAAGATTCTTCCGATCATTGATTCTGCTGCCCATTTTGTGGCATGTCCTTTTCGTTGTACATCGAAATTATTAAAGTTTACGGCAGGCATTAGCTCAGCCGCAGTTTTCATGTCAGTAGCTATCTGTGCAAATAAATCATCTACATTGGCACGAGGTTCATTTCCTGATACGGAGGTAGTAATTAATGGAACGGTGCCAAAGAAACAGGCCAGTGTATAATACATGTAACCGCGCAAAAAGTATGCTTCGCCCAAATCCTGGTTACGGTTATTTTCATTAGTATACACCGCTTTTTCAAAGTTTTCAATAATGGAATTAGCACGAAATATTCCCTGGTAATATTTTCGCCATAACGGCTCTAATAAATCTTCTCTCGGGTTTTTTTCAAACTGGTCCATTGGGCGTACCCAAGCATCACCACTACCATCACCACCGCCAAGCATCTCGTCAGAAAGAACATTTGCGGTTAGCATAGGGAACGATTCCCCTTTCTCACCAGGCAGAATTGAATAAACACCAGTTAGCGCTTCACCTATTTCCTTTTCAGTACTAAAATAGGATCCATTGTCTTTTCTATAATAATCCTTCCTGTCCAGAAACTCATCACTGCAACTGAAAACGGACATTAGTAAGGATAAAACTATTATTGTTTTTATTTTTTTCATATTTTAAATCTCCTGTCATTAAAATTTAACACTTAAACCCATCATATAAGTTTTTGCCAAAGGATAAAGTCCTACATCAATACCTGATGCCCAACTCTGACCGTTACCCCAACCAACTTCCGGATTCATGCCCGGATATTTTGTAAAAGTGAATAGATTCTGGCCTGAAACGAATAATCTTAGGTCACTAAATGCTTTGGTTTTAATCAGATCGCGAAAACTGTAACCAAATGTGATTGAGCTAATTCTGAAATAATCACCATCATAAATGTGCATATCGCTCAATTCAACCCGGGTATTCGATTTTGATGTTATCCGGGGCATGGTACCATTTGGGTTACGGGTTTCATCGTATGCATTATTGAAATAATAATAGGTTAAATTTTCGCGTAACCTGTCACTGGCACTTGAATATGACATTAGAATTTGATTTCCGCTTTTTCCGGTACCTACAACCTGAAAATCAAAGTTTTTATATTCCATATACAATTGTAAACCATAGGTAAAGTCCGGATTCGGGTCTCCAATTTCAGTGCGGTCTTTATCATTAATCAAACCGTCATTATTTATGTCAACGAACCTGATTTCACCGGGAGCAAGGCCATCTACAGTCATATTTCTGTCATATCGCGGATCGGTGCCATTTGCGGCTGCATATTGATCAGCTGAAGCGGCCAGTTGGTTTACATAGGCAGTAATTTCATCGGCTGATCTGAATAAACCATCTGTTTTATATCCCCAAAAATACCCAATTGGGTGTCCCACTTCGGCACGATAACTTTCCGGAGCACCCTGCCACAGAGAATTTTTATTACCGTGGATAATTTTTTCATCATTATTGATTTCAGTTACCTCATTTTTATTTTTGCCGAGGGTAGCTGTTATGCTATATTTGAAATCGCCCACTTTATCAGTCCATTTAACGCTTGCTTCGATACCTTTATTGGATACACTACCTCCATTTGTATAAGGGGCTGGTGCACCAGCTGTTAAAAGAACCGGAGCAATAATTAACCAGTCTTTTGTGGTTTTATTATACCAGTCGAATGTGGATTGAAGTTTGCTCTCAAACAGATTAAGATCGAATCCAAAGTTTAATTGTTCCGAGGTTTCCCATTTAAGGTCAGGGTTTGGAAGGCTTGATAATTGTGATCCAATGGTGTTGTTGGTGTAATCCGGTCCAAAAGGATAATCTGCACCTACATACTCAACACCGGCTACGTATTGAAAAGCACCAATATTTTGGTTACCATTCTGTCCCCAGCTACCCCGTAATTTCAGATAGTTTATTTGGGGTATGGAGCTCATAAAGTCTTCCTGACTTACAATCCATCCTGCTGAAAGAGATGGGAAAGTTGCGTACCGGTTATTCGGGCCAAAGTTTGACGATCCGTCACGACGTAGAACTGCGGTTAACAAGTAACGTTCTTTAAAGTCATAGGAAAGCCGACCAAAGTATGATGACATGGCCCATCCGTAATTGTCACGTCCCGACATCCGTATATATTCAATAGATGAAACAGGAGTATTGTCCAGGTAGGCATAGTCCCATGATTGGAAAATTGATTCCTGGTTCCGTGCATTTAAAGTCAGTGCCCTGTTGCTTCGTTGGGCTTCCTGACCAACCACAATATTAAAATTGTGATTTTCCTGTAGCTTAAAATTATAGCTTACCGTATTAGTGAAAATCCAGTTAAAATTCATATATGTACCCTGGCTTACACTATCATGTTGGTTATTGGAAAGGTCATTCTGGTAAAAGGCAGGTACCCAACTACGATATGAACCATATGAATTAGTAATACCATAGCTGGTTCTTAGTTTTAAATTAGGTATGGGCTGTACTTCCAAATAGGCATTACCGACAATGTTATTGTTGTTATTGTCGTAATATTTTTTTGTGTATTCCAATTTGGCTGTTGGGTTTACAGCTTGTGAACCATCATTACATTCGGTTGTGTAGTTCCCGTTGTCATCAAAAACCGGAAGTAATGGATTGGCAACAATATGATCACGGACATTATTATCATATATGTCCCTTGTTCCGACATTAGGATTGTCAGAGTTTGTAAACGTAAGGTTTTCACCAAATACGATACCGTCTAACCCATTCCATTGTTTTAATACATGTTGGGAGTTCATGCGAAGTGTCAACCGCTCATAATCGGGTTTACCCTGTTTTCCCAGCAATCCGGCATTTTTCAGATAAGATGCCCCGAATGCATAAACTGATTTGTCAGAACTACCTGTTACATTAATGGCATGGCTTTGTACAGCTGCATTGTGGTTAACCTGTTCATCAAACCAGTCTGTTCCCTGGTAGGTTCCGGCCATAATTTCATCGTAATGTGGAACCATTGAAAAATCCCATGGGGCTTTACCATCATTAATACGTGATTCATCCATTGCGGTAATGTAATCTTTGGCATTTAGAACATCAGGACCTTTGGCAACCTGCTGAATACCAAAATAATCATCATATGTTATAGCCATTTTCTGACCTTTTTTACCGCTTCGTGTAGTAACCAAGATTACCCCGTTTGCAGCTTGCGAACCATAAATAGCCGATGATGCAGCATCTTTTAATACATCAATGCTTTCAATATCAGAGGGATTTAAATAATCGATATTTTTTACCTGCACCCCATCGACAACATACAAGGGTTGGGCATTACCAATGGTACCAATACCCCGGATATAGACTTTTGTACCGGAGCCTGGTTTTCCACTTTCGTTAGTAATGGTTACCCCCGGGCTAATCCCCTGGAGTGATGACATGGGGTCAGAATTGTTGAGCTTTTGCAGATCATCGCCTTTCATGTTTAAGGTTGCACCGGTATTTAGTTTCTTTTTCTGTGTACCGTAACCAACTACAACTACTTCATCTAAATCAGATATGTCCTGTGCCAGGACAACATCAATAACACTTTGGTTATTTACAGATATTTCCTGCGAAGTGTAACCAATATATGAAATAACCAATACAGGATCGGTTACTCCTTCAATTGATATGGAGTATTTACCATCAATATCAGTTACCGTCCCTGTTGTGGTACCTTTTACTAAAATGGTAGCACCTGGTAAGGAGAGTCCGTCAGAGGCCGAGGTAACCGTCCCGCTGACTGTTGTTTGCTGTGCAAACGATAGCACATTGATTAAAAACAATGCTGCTGTGATTAAAAATAATTTTCTCTTCATAATTTGATCGAAGTTTACATTTGAATTGATTGTTTATTGTCTATGCCTAAAGTCGAATATTTTGAATTGCATTTTTTATATTTTAACTTTTCTATTGGACTAAAATTGACTTAGTGTTAAAAATACCCTAATTAATTTTAGCGTAAATATACTACTTTAAGAATAAAAAACTAATTTTTTTTGAATTTTAAATTTAAAAGTTTTCAGCTATTTGATTTAAATTTATCTGAATCTTTGATTTTGCAAATAACTGGAATAATGGAAACTATGCTTCATGGCAGGCTGATTTTATCGTAAATATTATTATTTGTTGTGCAATTTAAAAAATAATATCATAAATGTGTATACTGGAAACGGTGAATAAAAGGCAAACCAAAAAATGGATAATTGTAAAATATACACTCATTCTTTCTTATATTATTAGAACTATATTTTAGCTAAAAGTTCATGCCGAAGAAATTTGCTATAAATCGGTCATGATACAAAACTGGACGTGCTGGATATACAAAGACATAATTAAATTTGGTTTATGAGCCGTAACTATAAATTTCATAATCATGAGGGGCATAAACAAAAAAAAACGGGTCGCAAGACCCGTTTAAAATAAATTTACTGTTATAATTTATAGCTTATTAAATATCTTCGATTCTGTCAGTTTATCTGATTTTATAGTAACCAGGTATACACCTGCATTAAGTTCTCCCACATAAACCTTATTTCCTTTATCCAACGAAAGTGTATTTATTAATTTCCCTTCAATGGAACTAATAATTACTGATCCATTTGAGACGGGACTTGCAGAATCAATGGTCAGATAATCATTAGCAGGGTTGGGATAAATATTAAACCGGTTTTGGTTTGTCCTGGTATCATTTATTCCAACATAATCGGGATCAACCAAAAGTATAGGGCCAAAATAATCGGCATTCTTATACATGTCGTTGGCATGGGCAGCAGTCATCACCATTGATCCGATAAAATTCTCACGAGCCAGGGTTTCATCATTATCGCAATAGGCTAGCGCAAATCCCATTAATTTATTAGGATATAAGGTAACATAGCTTGCATCCGGATTATTGGGATCAAAATCGGCTGAATAGTTTTTTATGGCCAGTTCCCATAAATAGGTATGGTCACCGATAGTATCCATTTTTACTTTAATATTGTTTTTTAAATTTATGCCTGCACCGGTAGGACTAATATCGATGGCATCGTAAAACAGGCTTACATGATAGGCAAAGGCATTGTAATTCCTTTCATGGTCACCCATCGAACGGTTTTCATCCACAAAAACTTCCAGGGCATCATCATCCCAATAGTTTTGCAACGGGTCAGCATGATCATCTGAAAGTGAATCGTCTACAATTTCAGCCAGCAGGTATAAATAGTTTTTATCCCAGGCCAGCTTGAATTTTCCGGCAAAATCACCTGGTTTCATAACAGCGTTATAGGGAATCCAAACCTGATCAATATTGTGCCATTCGGCCTTGGCCCAGCAATCTTCATTTGCCTGACCATCAATGGTTACCGGAGTATTGGTAATTTGACACTTTATCGTGTCATTCATGGTCTGGCTTTTTAGTGATAAAACAAAAAACAGGATTACCACTGTAGTTAAAATTCTGTTCATAGCAGTATTTGAGTTATAATTTAAAAATTTGTCCATTGGTTGTTTTGAAAATGGGACAGGCCTTTGTTTGATGCGCACCAAAGTGAACCATCGGTATCGATTGCCATATAATTAATAGTATCGCTTAAAAATCCTGCATCCCTAACTTTGTAGTTTGTCCAGGTGTTTTGACTGAATTTGCTTAAGCCATTTACCGTTCCAAACCACCAGTTATTATCGTTGTCTTTTGTTATTGATAGAACTGTATCCGATACCAATCCGTCATCAGTTGTATAGGTTTCCCAATCCCATTTTGTATATTCACTGTAATGGAAAGCTACTCCGTATTCGGTTCCAAAAACCTGAACTGTATCATCAATATATACGGTAAGGATATTGTCAGACTCCAACTTGGTCCAGTCCTTTTCAAAAATGGTTGCACCTGAAATCCCATCCACATCGCATTTAAAGCGCTCAACACCACCTCCTAAAGTAGTAGCATAGGTATATCCATTGGAAGCGTTGCCAATATCTGTAATAGGGTAAGTCATATATAAACTGTCAAGTCCTTTATCAATAATCCACTGATTATCCTTCATTATTGATATTCCTTTATCAGAGGCCAAATATAGTTTTTTCTCTTCATCGATATCCAGATGGGTAATATTATTGTCTAAGAAACCATTATCTGATGCAGTTAGTAGCTGGTTTGTAAAAACTTCCAGTGCACTTTTATCCGATGCAAGCCAAAGCAATTCAGAATTATCGGAATTATTATAAACCATGTCATTAATGGCCGATTCGCTTAATTCTGTTTTAATCTTTTCATAAGCTTTGGTATCCTCATTTAATGAGAACAGGCCCTTATTGGTAGCGAGAATTTTTGTGCCGGCTTTATCAATAATAAAACCGTTGATCTCACCAAAAGGTAATATTTTTGTGGTAGAATCAGGATTTTCCTTTTTGCATGAAAATAGAATTAAGGCTGAAATTACAATAATTCCAGCCTTTTGGGTATATATTTTTAAGTTCATAAAGCTTTGTTTAAATACTCATCGGATGACTCGTTTATAAACCAGCAGCTTAGTCATCCGATGAGTTTTATGTTATAAAACGAACCTTTTATTAGTTGTTGTATAAAACTTTACCCGTAAACTCTTTTCCATTGGAATTATCCCGAATAGTATAAATATACATGCCATTTGTAACATTTTGGCCATTACTTGTTGTACCAGTCCAGGATATAGCTTTATTGGTTCCAAAGTTAAATTCATTAATCAGTTTTCCCTCAATGGTGTAAATAGAAAGAGTTGAGTTGGATGAAACCTGATGTGGCTTTTGAAACACGGTATAATTGCGGAAAGGATTGGGTGAAGCAATATACACGGTTGTACGTTTTTGTTCGTTTATTTCCTGAAAAGATGTCTCAACGTATTTAAGTTCAACACCATTGCCGGTTCCCAGGTTACGGCTGTACTGTCTGTCGGTTGGGTTATTCCAGTGTTCAAATACTCCCAGGCTTTCAATAGGTGTTCCATCACCTTCAGGGTCGTATTGAATTCCGTCAGGCCAGTAATCGCTGCTGGCACATTGTGAGAGGTAATCGGCAATTTCAACCTTATACATATTAGGATAATTAACTTTTGAAGCATCTTCCTGGTATTCCTCAAATAAAACATCGTAACCTACTGATTCCATTGCAACAGGATCCTGTCCTACAAAGATGGAATTTGGATAGTCGTTGTTAAAAGGAGCCGAAACGAATTTTTTAATCCAGCCCTGCCAGCTTTCACCGCCCCATATTCCATCAATCATATAGATCAGACCTTTGCCATAGGTTTGTTCATGACCTAAATAATCCACAGTATGCCGGTACTGGCCTGAACCTCTGCTGTTTGCCGGTAAATAAGGATGCATGACCATAGCCGACTGACCTGCAGGGTCTGCACCAACCGGTAAAAAAGATCCCTGATGGTTTTTGGCTAACAAGGTTATTCCACCTTCGTCGTGCGTTTTTAAACAGGCAATATTAATTAAATAGGTAGCATCCAGATATTGCTGTGGCAGGGTTGATTCCTGTGCTTTGTTACTGAATTTTAATACTGCATCGGATGAAGGTTTGGTTTGATGAACACCGTTTCTACCAATACCGTCAACATAATAAACATCGGGGAATTTACCCATCACAATGTCTCTGTATTCAGCCCTGAATTCCCTGTACGGGTCTCCCATGGTAATGTCTGGTTGGGCTACACCAACCACATCAACAAGTTCGTGCAAAATAGCATTCAGTAATTGCGGAGCAACATCCATCCTTTCGGGGCGCTCGCTTGGAGTGCAGCTTTGATTAGTCAGGTTGATTTTAAAGGCAATTTTTTCACCTGCCGTGTAACCAACCTCACCTCTTCCATGAGCGTTGTTGAACGATTTAAAAACGGCATCCCAGGCATCATTAATATTGTCTTTCTCCGTATATTCCATGATGGATTTTTCCAGCATTTCTGTTACAATACTTTCATTTACATTGTCGTCGCTATACCAATAATCATTGCTATTTACTTTAGGTACATAATTTTCATTTGTTGCTCCCGGGTCGTGAACCCATACTACCCTGCCCGGAAATAATCCTCTGGCCGTGCCAATAGGTTTATTCGACTCAATTGGAAATGTATTGTCTAAAGCCGATAGTTTATTTGCTATGGCGGTTTTATTGTCATTTAAAAAGATAAAGGCAAACGAAATAACCGCTAAAAACATAAACAGGGTTCCAACCAAATATCTCGACGATTTAAACGATTGCTTAAATTTTTTAAATGAAAACATGGAACCGCTGATTCCAATTAAATAAATAATAAATGAGGACATAATGGGTGCCGCTGCCTGCATGCAGGGATATTTTGCCCTGCTGGGTTTTGGGATTACCCTTACTAAGAACCAAATGGTGGCCGATAAGCCAATAATAAAGATGTAAGTTTTGGACGTTTTGAATTTCGCCCACGAAAAAATATTTTTCATGATAAAGCAGTTTGGTAATTATTCATAATGATAATGATATTTTCTCTTTTATTTAAATGATTAATGCATTTGAGTGTTTTTAAGTGTTGATTTCATCGTTAAAGGTATAATTAATAAATATAAAATCTGTTTTATTAGCCATCAAATGAGTAGTCATGCTAATCAGGGAATAAAATTATATTCAACTCTTTGCCGTTCGGGATAGAATTCTTAGCTTTCACCCCTTGTTGATCTTATTATAAATGAAGGAAATTGTAATTACTTTGTGCCATTCCCTTTAAAAACGTAAAGTTTGTTATTATCATGGTGGGAAGGGTTACGCATTTACTAAAAACGTAAAACATTATTAAGTTGAAAATATTAGGTATATCTGCATTTTATCATGATTCGGCAGCGGCTTTAATTATTAATGGTAAAATAGTGGCTGCTGCCCAGGAAGAAAGGTTTACAAGGATCAAGCATGACCCGGTGTTTCCGCTGAATGCCATCAAATATTGTTTGTACGCTGAGGCCCTGAAAATTTCCGATTTGGATGCTATTGTTTTTTACGATAAACCTTTTCTGAAATTTGAACGCCTTCTTGAAACTTATTACGGTTTTGCCCCTAAGGGACTGGCTTCGTTTGTTACATCAATACCAGTATGGATTAAAGAAAAGATTTTTCTTAAAAAAATTATCCATGAGGAACTTGGAAAAATTGAACATTACAATAAACGCGAGGCCCATCTTTTATTCCCCGAACATCACTTGTCGCATGCTGCCAGTGCCTTTTACCCATCGCCTTTTGATGAGGCGGCTATTTTAACTATTGATGGTGTAGGAGAGTGGGCCACGGCCTCAATAAGTTATGGAAAGGGTAGTTCCATTACGAATTTAAAGGAACTTCATTTTCCGCATTCAGTGGGCTTGCTTTATTCTGCAGTAACTTATTACCTTGGTTTTAAAGTAAATTCGGGCGAGTACAAGCTTATGGGGTTGGCTCCTTATGGAATTCCTGATAGCCAGCAAGTAAGGGAATATATTGATATTATTAAAAATAAGCTCGTTGATATCAAGGAAGACGGTTCGGTTTGGTTGAATCAAAAATATTTTAACTATTCAACAGGATTGCGGATGGTGAAGGATGCACAGTGGGAAAAATTATTCGGATTCAAGCGCCGTGATTCTGAGAGTAAAATTGAACAACATCATTCGAACCTGGCGTATGCCATACAGGAAGTGACAGAGGAAATTCTGATCAAAATGGCTGAGGAAGCTAAACGGCTTACCGGGTCAAAGAATGTTTGTCTTGCTGGTGGTGTGGCATTGAATTGTGTGGCAAATGGTAAATTATTACGAAAAGGAATTTTTAATGATCTTTTTATCCAGCCTGCAGCCGGTGATGCCGGTGGCGCTGTTGGGGCTGCCCTGGCCGCTTATTATCTGGTTTATCAAAAGGCCCGTATAATTGAATCTGCTGATTCCATGAGTGGCTCATATCTTGGCCCTGAATTTAGTCAGACTGAAATTGAGCATATGGCAAAGCAGTACAAAGCAAATTTTAACAAAATTGATAATTTTAACGAATTGGTGTCAAAAACAGCTAACATTATTGCAGATGGAAATGTGGTGGGTTGGTTCCAGGGGCGCATGGAATTTGGACCCCGGGCGTTGGGAAACCGTAGTATTTTAGGCGATGCCCGGAATACCGAAATGCAATTAAAACTAAATCTGAAAATAAAATATCGTGAAAGTTTCAGGCCTTTTGCACCATCGGTTTTAATTGAGGAAAACCAGGAATATTTTGATATCGACAAATCATCACCCTATATGTTACTGGTGGCCAATGTTCAGCAAAAGCATTTAAATACACTGCCTGAAAACTATTATGATTTACCTCTGATGGAACGTCTTTATATACAAAGGTCTGATATTCCATCAGTTACTCATATCGATTTTTCGGCCAGGATTCAAACAGTACACAAGGAAACTAACAACAGGTACTGGGAACTAATTAATGAATTCAAAAAGCAGACGGGTTATGGTGTTATTGTTAATACCAGTTTTAATGTAAGAGGAGAACCTATTGTATGTACGCCCGAAGATGCTTATCGTTGTTTTATGCGCACGGAAATGGACTACCTGGTAATTGGTGACTATATGTTTAGCAAGAAAGATCAGCCTGAGTGGAAAAATGATGACAACTGGCGCGATGAGTTTAAATTGGATTAATTTTGTTTATTATCACAAATCGATATCTTTACCAAACTAAATTTATTTGTATGGATTTTTTGAGAGATTTCTGGAAATATTTAATGCAGCGTAAAAAGTGGTGGCTGATGCCTATAATTTTAATACTGTTATTGTTTGGTGTTTTAATTGTTTTAAGTGGAGGAACAGCACTGGCACCTTTTATTTATACGCTTTTTTAAACCATTATGACAAAAGCAAAAATAATGGAAACCAGTCTGGTGTTGACCACTGGTTTCCTTTTATTATATTTTCTTACCCAAAACAAAGTATTTATTTACCTGGCCTTTATTTTTGGCTTTATCGGTATTTTCATCAAAGGTTTGGCCCGGTTAATTGCCATTGGGTGGTTTAAACTTGCCGATGGGTTGAACTTTGTGGTTTCAAAACTGATATTGGGATTTATTTTTTATGTCATCTTGTTTCCAATTTCACTTCTGTATAAATTGTCTAAAAAGGACAAACTGAATCTTAAAAACAGGGCCAAATCAAACTGGATTGAGCGAAATACTACTTATTCAGCGGCTGATCTTGAAAATATCTGGTAAAAAAATTTCAAGCATAAATCTCTCATTTTATGAATTTTACTCAATTGTTTGAGTAATAAATATAATTAGACAAAATTTTTTGATGTCATTGATTTTTATTTTTAGGTATTAATTAGCAAATTCGGCAGTCAAAATTTAATCAGGGTTTTGAATCCTGTGAGCGTATTTCCCGTCAGCTTATCGCTTGCGCCAAAGCTTCTGCGACAGAGCAATGCGGGGAAAGCGAACGCAATAAAATAATTATAAAAGGATAGAAGATTCCTCGACAGCTTGCTGTGAGGAGCTTCAATAGTTTGACTATTACAAGGATAAAAACAATTAGGAACAAGCATGCAAGTGATTAATCAAGTGGGAATGAAAGTTGAATATTTAATTTTTGAAACAGCCCAAACCTGCCACTCAAAAGATGAAGTAATTAAGGTGCATAATTCGTTGCAAACCTTATTAAATAACAACAATTTACAATTAAGTAATATTTTTAAGGTTACGGTTTACTATAATCCTTCGTCGTGCAACTCAGATGTAAATAAGCTTAAATCAGGTATTTTACCTTTTTTTAAAGATACAGTTCCTGCAATTAGTTTTATTGCACAACCACCCATTGGAGACTTCAATTTAATTATTGAAATGAATTACCTGGTTGATGGATTGGCAAAGATTGATTTTAAAAAAGATAGTGAGATTAGCTATACCCTGGTTAATGTGGATGGATACGAGCAAATATTTATTTCAGGTTTAACCGGTGATTCCAAGACACAAGGGATTTTAAATTATGCTGAAAGCGCGTTCCAAAAACTTGAATATATTTTAGATAAGGAAGGCTTTGCTTTTACGGATATTGTTCGACAATGGAATTACATTGAAGGCATTGTTGCAGAGGAAAATAATGATCAGCATTACCAGGTTTTTAATGACGTGAGGACTAAATTTTATGATAAAAACGGATTGGTATCAAATTACCCGGCTGCTACAGGTATTGGAATTAAAGAGGGTGGGGTAATAATTGAGGTTCACGCCATAAAAAAGAATCCTGATTTAAAGATTGTTGAAATTGCTAACCCTCTTCAGACGGATGCTTTCGACTATTCAGAAAATGTATTACGAGGAAAACCTATTGAAGGATGCGTATGTAAAACTACTCCAAAGTTTTCACGTGCAAAAATGATCCTTAAGCCCGATTCTGCCGGTATTTTTATTTCCGGAACGGCTTCAATTATAGGAGAAAAGACCTATGGTATCGGAAATGTAGCTGAACAAACACAGGTAACCATTGAGAATATGCAACGGCTTATTACTTCTGAAACATTGAAAAAACATGGTGTAAACTATGAATATGCTGCTGATAATTTTGATTACGTAAGGGTTTACCTAAAGAATAGAAGCGATTTTGACCAGATTAGGCCCATATGTGAAAAGAATTTTAAATACCCTAATATTATTTATGTGGAGGCTGATATTTGTCGTGATAACCTTTTAGTTGAAATTGAAGGTGTACTTAATTTTGATGTTTTATCTGATTAAAAAAGGAGTTTTTTTACGTTTAATTTCCTGTTGAGAATTCCATTCTTATTTCTTGTGTTTGGCAATCCACGTAGCTCCTGACAGAGCATCGGTATTAACACTATTATCAAAAGTAACATCCTCATTTTTATTGTAGAGTAACTTTCTGATTTTAATCGGATCAAGGTCTACTTTTCGGTCTACAAATTCAGGTATATTGAAATTTTGCATAAAAGCGTTATAAAAATCAGGATTTTTTTGCGGGAGAATAAAGGGTTTATGAAAGTTTCCTGATTTATCAAAATATGAGAAATAAGGTGCTGAATATATTTGATTTAAACGCTTACTGCTGAATACGATCCATCGTCCGTTTTTCGACCACGAATGGTAACTTTCATTAACATTGCTGTTAATTCCTATTTTCTTATATTCCCTGGTTTCCAGGTTCATCAAATACAAATCGCTTTCGCGGTGATTGATTGAAAAATAACCGTAATTGATTAAACAAAACAGGGCATATTTACCATCGGGCGATATTCTTGGAAAAGTCAAGCTTTTACCTTCTTTGTATGCATTAAATACGGTATCAACATCGCCCCACGAATTAGTTTCCATGTCGTAACTGATACGGCAAAGGCTGTACATGCTGTAATATCTGCTGTTAAAATCTTCAAAAGCTTCACGGGCACTAATATAGTACAGCCATTTACCATCAGGTGACCATGTTGGGAAATTCTCACGGTTTTTGGTCGAAATTTTCGGAGAGGTGGTTACGTCATTTTTCTTCACATTATAAACCACCAGGTCTGATGCCTGATCGGTAACTTCATTTAGATTCCGGGTACTATTGGTAAAATATTCGTTGAATTTATTAACTGAATAGGCAATAAGTTCACCATTAGGATTCCACGAAACATAACCAAATGGCGACATAGTATAGGGAGTCTTTGTATTCATTTCTTTTAAAGTATCGCCATTTTTAATGAGTGTTCCTCCAAAAGATTGCCTGAAATGCATCGACATTTTATCAGGGTTATAATTACTAAACGAATGGCAATTTACACAACCATGATTCGATGAGTGGTTATCCCAGATTAATGATACGTCGAAATTTTCGAGGTTGCGTTGCTCAATCTTCATTTTGTATGAAAAAGAGTACTGTGTGTTTATTACTCTGTAAACCAGGTATGGATTCAGTGAATCGGAAGCTATGCTATCGGTAATGGTATTATAGCTAAACCATTTGCCTTCTTTTTTTAATGAAACGTTAATTGATAATAAATTACCTTTGTTTTGATTCAATAATTTATGCCATGGTTTAACCGGGATTTGAATTACCGGTGAGGTTTGCTGAATACTAATTGCCTCTCCTTCTTTTGATGAAATAACTACCTGGTATTTCAGGGCATCCTCTTTAATCCGGAAATTGAGCGGAGCAATATTTACGGGAATTGTAATACTGTCGTAATCAGGAGCTATAGTAATAGAAGTACCAGTGGAAGTGGCTTCTGAAATTTTTTCGTGACATGATGTTGTAATGATGCCAATTATAAGTGCGAAAAGTATAAAATATCGTGACATAATATTCTTATTTAATCATTGGTTATTTTTAGTTCCAAATGAGTGACCTTTGGGCTTAAAAAAGTTACATAATACATGTACGTATTTGATTGATCAGATAATTTCTTTTTGGCCAACTTAGTATCATTATTATATTCAGCCATGGTTTTCATAAAGTACGAAAATTTGTTTTTAGAGTCGGTACCGATCCTGCTCAACAGGTTTTGGCCTGTTCGGGTTGAATAGATATACATTAGCCAGGCTTGTTCATAAACCTGAGGTACTTGTTTGTACGATCGTATTGAAGTATTGAAATATTTAATAAAATCGGCCAGATTTTGTTCTAGTAAAAAGCAAATTTCCAGATGTTCCAATGCATTCACATTGGTACTGTCATGATGAACCAAATCAATAAGCCGGTCAGTAATTTTGCCGGGGATTGCAAAATTATCAGGCATTAGCTTTCTCTTTTCCTGAATAACCGGATCAGCAACAATCTTATTCGTGTCCTGAATATAAGCTTCATATTTTAGTACAAAATCTTTTGAAAGCGGATTGTTAGCAAGTACATTCAGAAATGTTTGTGCAGCACTGTAATTACCTAATATAATATTTGTTTTTACTACCTGTTTTAAAGCTCTTATATTGTATGGTTCAATAGTAAGAATACCATAAGCCATATGTTGCGATTTGCTGATGTAATTTATATCGTAATAGTAGTCACTTGCATTCTGATAATATACCGGTGTTTTCAATCTATCGGGCCAAAGTGAGGCATCGCCCAACAATTGAGGATAATCGAAAAAACGATTAATAAATTGACCTTTGTTATCGATGGCCCTGTTATAATTAACATTAATTGAGATGTCATAGGTGGTGTCCTGAAGCGCGAGGTCAATAACTTTATCGTAATTGCCATTATAACAATCAAAGTCTGCCTGAACTATGTTTCTGTTGTGCTTATTGGCTGTAAAGAAAATAAAACCAATCATCACGCAATAAACCAAAATATGGTAAACCATTTGAACCTTTGAATTGCTTATGAACAGGAATTTGTCAAACTGGGAAATTTTTGTGACAAGCAGGTTAACCAATAAAACAACAGGTAAAACAAATATAAATAAATACAATACTTTATTGATGATATATCTCTGAGTTATTGGTACTTCAGGTGTAAACTGAAAAAATGCCTGGTGCGGCGAGAGATTAAAAATAAAATAATAGGCAATAACTGGTAATAAAACTGATGTCAATAAAAGTACCATTGATTTAATTAAGGAATTTCTTGAAATAGATTGCGATAGGATAATTATGATTCCTGATACAGAATAAATAATGGCAGCACCACTTCCAAACAGGTAATAGAAGAGAATATAAAAACCAATTATAAGGCCATAGCCAGCTTTTTTTAATTGCGTCATCAAGAATACCGAAACAAATAAAAATACTGTTTGAAGCAATATAACCATCGGGAAACGATAATCATGAAAAACACTTATAGTCAGGGCAAAAGGCAGAATAATCAAAAAAATACTTTTCCTTTGATTTAATTTTGAAAAAACAGTATAAAGCAAAATGGAAAGGCTGGATGCCAAAATTAGTATCAGAACTGAGCCCATCAAATTTGAATGCAAAAGTTGCATGCTTAAATCCTGTAAATAAATTCCCATATCGCCCGGGTAATGTGTAAATTCCTTTAGGAATTCCCCGGTAGTGAAATATGGGGTTTGTTGCCAGTGCAATAGTAATACAGGCTTAATTGAAGCTATCAGGTAGATAAAAATTACCAAAATAAATATGGGAGGAAGTATTTTTTTTACCATAACGATTGAAATTTCAGAGAATTTTTAACCAGTTAATTTTTTATTTCATCCAAATTTAGAAATAATCTAATTTTTCATAGTTTCTATCTCAATTTTCTTTTTTTTGTACAAATCATTAAGTCTTTGCGTTTTTTCCGGATTTTGCTTCAGGTTCTCTATTTGATCAAGCATATTTTTAGCATTTTTTAAATCACTTCTTGTTAAATAAATGATATATAGATTATTCAGATTTCCATAATCTTTTGGATTAATTTCAAAAGCTGTCCGGCAATAATCAAAAGCGGCTTCGTTATTTCCTTTCTTCATATATAAGGCTCCCAGCAATTTTTTAACCTTAAAGTTTTGTTCAAAATCATCAGCCTGTAAAAGTATTTTAATGGCATCATCATAACTGCCATTCTGAACTAATGAAGTAGCTATATTATAAACCTGATCAACTGTAACCTTATTTTTTACCGGATGGTTTGGGTCGGTAGTTACTTTAAATCCCGGATTTTTTTCATCAAGTATTTTTTTAATTCGGGCTTCATTTACTGTATCGTTAATGTTTTTATAAGCAACATACAAAGGATTAATAATATTTGTCGGATCGGTATTTTTTGGAATATTCTTGTAAGCATATTCAAGTGATTTTATAGCCTGATTTGTGTCCCCTGTTTTTAATAATAATGAACCTGTCATATAGTAATAATAGTAGTCCTTTATTATAATTGGAGATGAATTAATCAGGGTTAAAGCTTCTTTATATTTTTGTTGATTAATCAGGTATCTTGAAGCATCATAATAAAGGTCAAAAATGTAGGGATGCATTTTTATCAGCGAATAATATTCTTTAAAGGCTTTCTCATTTTGTCCGTTCTTAGCGTAATATTGTGCCAGCTTTATGTGTTCGTTTTCAATATGTCTGCCTTCGCCGGCTGTTACATAAGTAAATGCCATTGAATCAACCACACCTTTGGCTATATAAGTATGTAAAAACGTATTTTTTTCATTTTCGGGTCTGAACGGCCAACCTGATTTAATAGTTTTAATGCTTAAATCGCCTATTAAACTATCGAGTTCGGTAAAACCCCAGTTATTTCTGTAATACTGT
The DNA here is from genome assembly GCA_046704385.1 of Bacteroidales bacterium. GTDB lineage: Bacteria > Bacteroidota > Bacteroidia > Bacteroidales > SZUA-534 > GH45. The sequence goes on from JBJKSB010000101.1 coordinate 81,035, forward strand.
CTGGATTTCATGAGGGTGCTGTCGCATTTATCCTCAATAAGTTTGCTTTTAGTAATAGTATTGAAAAAGGCATCTGCTAAAATAAAATACCCGTCAATTTTGGGGTGCAAATGGTCAATCATTAAGTTATCGCCAATCAGTCCGTTGGGTGAATTCTCTTCGAAATATTTTTTAACGGGTACAACAGTTAAACTATAATCTTTTCCAAGATCATATATTACCTGATTAAATGCCTCAGGAGCCCTAAAGCGGATAGCATCAATATCTTTTGCTTTATAGAATAATTCTTTTGCTTTGTCATAGTTGCCTGAATTCTCCTGTTGTTTGGCTTCATCGAAAACTTTACCTGCTTTGGATGTACCTTGTTGCGAAACCGATTCAAAAGGTTGTAAATCTTTAACATTGCTTACTAAATCGCTTAAAATTAAAGGAACATTATGCTTTTTTGCTTTATTGATCAATTCTGTCAAATTATCTTTGAATTGATCAATTCCAGCCTGGTAAAGTGGCGAATCAATAGTAATATCTTTATCTTTTACTATTCTTTCCATCAGGGTTTTTTCATTAGGCCTGGCTTTTTTTATTGCTGCGGTTATTTTGAGCACTGCATTTTGAACCATTTGAAAGGTCCTTAAACGGGTTAGTTTCAGGCGCAATTTTTTTAACCAACGTGCATTTCCTCCATTTTCCACCGATCCGACACCCATAGCACCATAGTATTCATTATGTCCGCCATAAACCAATATAGCGTCGGGTTTATTTTTAAATACTTCGTCGGCCATATCAATAAAGGTGTAGCTGTTGATAGCAGAAGCTGATAGATTTATTACTTCGATTCTCTTATCAGGGTAAGCATCCTGTAACCGATAATATAAAATCCGGGGGAAAGCTGTTCCTTCCTGATAGGGAAAACCCCTGGTAGTAGAACCCCCGAATACAAAAATTCTGAAACAGGTATCGGGTTTGTTAATCAGGAATATATCTTCAGTTGGGGAAGTGTTTTTAACCCTTGTAAAATAGCGGAGGTTTACATCATTATTTATTTCGTAATAACCCGGGTATTTATTTGATTTAAGAAACAGACTCAAATCTTTTCCATATCCAAATATTCGTAATGCTCCTTCTAACAGTATTATTAATAAAAGAGCAATTACAACCATAAGTACATTAAAAACTATTTTCTTTTTACCAGTAATCGTTGAACTGTCAGATTTAGTAATAGTTTTGCTTTGTTTCATTATCAGAAATTTATAAAATTTTGTACTATTTAATGCAAATTAAAAACCACCCCAGGTTATAATGATGGGCAATTTAGCATTTTTCGCGGAAGAAATTTCAAAAAAGAATATTATTAATAGTCAAATCAAGTATCATTAAATTAAAATAGGTTGCCTTATTGGGGCAACCTATTTTATAGTATTTTTTAAAAAAATAGAAATTGGTAATTACTATCTTTTAATAACTTTTGTTGAGAAATCGTTGTTTTTAACAATATACAAACCTGCTTTAAGATCAGCGATGTCAATAGTAGCTTTGTTTACAACATTTTCGTTTTGAACTAATTTACCAGTTACATCATAAATAGAAACCATTCCATTTACATTGTTAACATATAATTTACTTCCATAAGCATAAGCTGAAGCAGTAACGTTAGCATTATCTTTAACACCAACTGCATCTAAGATAGCAGGAGCAAAAGTACTAAGGTCATTCCATTGGTTGTCAGAACCTTCGAAATAGAACATTTGTTGAGTTCTGCCACCAGCAGCACCAGTAGTGTTATCAGCAATCTGAATGTTAAATCTGAAGTTTACACCATCAAAATCACCTGATTCTTGAAGAGTAGCAATTGGGAAAGACATTTCCTGAAAATATTCAGAAGCACCGTCATCTGAAACAGCATAGCCAAAATCAGCAGCTGCTGCAGCTACATTGCTGCTACCATCAATAAATGCATCATTTTCATCTGCTCTCTGGAATCTGATTTGCCAGTCACCAGCGTCAGCAACATAAGCTTCCGGAACATCTCCTGACGGAGTATGCATTGAGAAGAAAACTTCGCTACAATCTCTTTCATAAGTGTTGGTAATAGCAGCTTCATTGTGTGGAGTAGCATCCTTAACATCAACAATCAGGTAAATGTTTTCACCATCATTTGAAACCTGGAATTTTGCTGTCATGTCGTGAGTTGTACCTCCGGGTTTTTCAACACCTATATCAACCCAACCAGCTTCTGGCCAATCTGATGCATCACCATCAATTGTAGGAGCGCTTGAAGTAAAAGGAAAGTGAATTAATCCATCTTGTGCATTGGCCATAAATACTAAAACCAATACCATTGAAAATAGAGTAATGAGTTTTTTCATAATTATAAGATTTTTGAATTAATAAATAAAAAGTTTAGTGTTAATACTGTATCAAAACTAGCAAATTATTTTTAAGTAACAATAATTTTACGTTAATAAATTCAAAAAAAACTTGCATTCAGAGCTATAAATCATGATTTTTTTAAGCATTTGAATTTGATTTATAACTAAATAAGGCCGTTTTATTCTAATTTGAAAAGTCGTATGTTGGTAAACAATTTATGGTAAAATTAAGCTAAACCACTGGTAATGAATTGATTCAAATGTATGATAAGCTTATCACCTAAAAATTAAAGATAGCTTTAGTATTAAATTGAAAAATTTCATTTCAAAAAATTTGTTTTTATTTAATTGAGAACAGGAATTGGAGAAATAACGTAAAATTATTGAATATTAAAAATGGAGCCTATTATATATAGGTGTATAAATAACACTAACAAAATTTGTTGGTTTTATATAAAATATTCACTGAAATAAACTTTCCCAGGTTTAATTGTTAACATCTATTACACCAATCTGTTAACAATTTACCACCATATTTTACAAATACCCCCCTAATTGTCAACATTAGTCACAGCAATAAGCTCTTTTATTGGAGTAATTTTATATTTAGTAAGTGTATATAGTACAATTGAACTGATGATGCACTTTTAGAGATTACTTGTTAAGGATTAAAGGGTCAAGTTTTCTGATGTTATTTAAGTCAGTTAAAACAAATCAAAAAGGGCTAGGATTTTCATAAATATTCAAACTAAATTTAATTTATATGCGTAAAATTACATTCAACTTAAAATGGCAATTTAAACCATTAATTGCAGCTGTTTTTTTGCTACTGGGTATTTTGGTGGCAAATGCAACAATAGCGGGTAATGCGTTACAGAAAAAAACTGTTACCGGGTTGGTGACAGATGCCTCTACCGGAGAACCTTTAATAGGAGTATCCATTGTAATTAAAGGTACAACAACGGGTGCAATTTCTGACATAGATGGAAAGTACTCTGTTGAGGTGAATTCAGGTGATGTACTTTTGTTTAGTTTTATTGGGTATACCGATCAGCAAATTACAATTACCGACCAGAGCGTGGTGGATGTTAAACTCGAAACCGATATGGTTGGTCTCGATGAAGTGGTTGTTATTGGTTATGGTACACAGAAAAAGAAACTGGTGACAGGTGCTACGGCCCAGGTAAAAGGTGATGACCTGGAGAAACGTAATTCAACCAATACTTTGCAGGCTATGCAAGGCCAGATTGCAGGTGTTAATATTACCTCGTCGTCAGGGCAACCCGGTGAGAATATGAAGGTGACCATCCGTGGTGTCGGTACCATTGGTAATTCCACTCCCCTGTTTATTGTAGATGGTATTCAAACCACTGATATTAAATATTTGAACAGCGCTGATATTGAAAGCATCGATGTTTTGAAAGATGCAGCCTCAGCTGCTATTTATGGATCGAGAGCAGCCAACGGTGTTATATTAATTACAACCAAAAAAGGTCAGGCTGGTAAAGCTCAGGTAACTTTTGATGCTTATACAGGGGTTCAGAATTTGGCAAAGAAAGTTGATATGCTAAATACTGATCAATATGTAATGATTATGAACGAGCAGGCAAAAAACTCGGGACTGGCCGAAAATCGCTGGCCATTCGATCCGAATAACCTTCCGGCCTACACCAAAGATGGTGTTGCTAATACCGATTGGTTAGACCAGATGTTTGTTAAAAATGCTCTTACCAAGAATTTAGTGCTGGGTTTAAGTGGCGGTAGTGACCAATCGGTGTACTCAATGTCAGTATCTTATACCGGACAGGAAGGAATTGTAGGTGGTCCTTCATTATCCAATTATGAACGCTATGGCGGACGTTTTAATTCTGAGAAAAACCTGTTTAACGGTCGGGTAAAAGTGGGACAAAATTTATCATTAGCCTATATAAATAAAAATGGTGTTGATGTGGGTGGACAATATACAAATCCGTTACATGGAGCATTTAATACAAGTCCCTTAATGCCGGTTTACAAGGATAATGGTGATTTTATGAGTTCATTTGATGAAACTGTTGTTGATCAGAATGGACAACCATACTGGAATCCGGCAGAGGTAAATCCTTATGCAGCCATGTACTACAACAATCAAAATAAAACCAATAATCAAAAAGTGATTGGTGATATTTATACTGAAATTGAGTTAATTAAAAACCTGAAATTCAGAACTACAGTAGGTTTCGATTATTCCGCACAGGAATATCGGAGTTATACTCCTGCTTATGTTTTATCATCGCAAACCAGTAATGCTAACTCAAGGGCACAGCAACAAATGCAGAAAGGCCTGGGTTTAACTTTTGATAATTTGCTGAGTTATTCAATGAGTTTTCAGGTACACAAAATTGATCTCATGGCAGGTACATCAGCTGAAATGAATCAGGGTTCATCCATATTGGGTGAAAATACCAACCTGGCATTCAATGATTTAGATCACGCATATCTGGATAACGCCACTAATCAGGATTGGGCAAATCTCAGGCTTGAGGGTGCACCTTACGACGATGAAAGATTAGCATCTTATTTTGGTCGTATTCAATATGGATTAAGAGAAACTTATTTATTTAATGCAACATTCAGAGCTGATGGTTCTTCAAAATTTGCAGCAGGAAATCGTTGGGGATATTTCCCTTCATTTTCAGCAGGCTGGGTAATGAGCAATGAAAATTTCATGGCTCCATTAACCGGAGTATTGGACTTTTTCAAATTAAGAGCCAGCTGGGGTCAGAATGGTAACCAGTTTATTAAGTCGTTCCAGTATGTAGCACCAATTACTTTCACCGGGGCCGATTATACATTTGGAGAGGGTGAAGGTGTTAACTCTACCGGATCGTATCCAAGCCGGTTACCTAATGAGAATGTGAAATGGGAAACTTCACAACAATTGAATATTGGTTTTGATGCCAGATTGCTGGATAGTAAATTAGGAGTTAATTTTGATTACTACGATAAAACCACGAAAGACTGGTTAATTATTGCCCCGGTTTTAGCAACCGCTGGTGCCGATGCTCCATATATTAACGGAGGTGATGTTACCAATAAAGGGGTTGAATTGGCTTTAAGCTATTATAATAAAGTTGGTGACTTTTCGTATAGCGTTAATGTCAATGGAGCTTATAATAAAAATCTGGTTAATGATATACCCACTGAAGATAGTATTATACATGGTCCGGGCAACTTATTATACGATAATTCATTGGAATTTTACAGGGCTCAGGGTGGACACCCCATCGGATTCTTCTGGGGACTTGAGACAGACGGTTTATTCCAGAATCAGGCTGAAATTGATAGCTATGTTGGCCCTACCGGAAAATTAATTCAGAGTAAAGCTCAGCCCGGAGATATTAAGTATGTGGATAAAAATGGTGATGGAGTAATTAATTTAAAGGATAAAGTGGAATTAGGTGATCCTAATCCTGATTTGGTTTTTGGTTTTAGCTTTAATTGTAACTATAAAGCCTTTGATATGCAATTGGTAACCAATGGCGTAATGGGGAACCAAATTGTGCAATCATACAGATTCAGGTCGCAATATAACAACTATACTACAGCTATATTGGGTCGTTGGACTGGTGAGGGAACTTCCAATACCATACCCCGGGTTACCAATAAAAGTGAAAATTATGTAGAGTTAACACCACTTTACATTCAAAATGGTGATTATTTGAGAATCAGTAATTTAACTTTTGGAGTTGATTTCGCTAAGTTATTTACGATAAAAAATATCAGCCAGCTCCGTTTATATGCTTCTGCCCAGAACTTATATACTTTCACCAAATATACAGGCATGGATCCTGAGGTGGGTTATGGAAATGATGGAGGTGAATCTGACAGATATTCTTCGGGTATTGATGTAGGATATTATCCGCGTCCGAGAATTTATATGTTTGGGGTAAATGTTAAATTTTAAAATCGATAGAAATGAAATTATATAAAATAATATTAGCGGCTGGTTTCCTTTATTTGACAAGTTCATGTAGTCAGGATTTTCTGGATACAAAGCCAATGACATCAAAAACCGATGCCACTTATTATACCACTGCCGATGAAGCCGAGGAAGCTCTGGTAGGATGTTACGATGGAATCCAAAACAATTATGATGGAAATGCATTGCCTGTTTGTGCGATGACGGTGTCTGATTTATGTTTTGGAGGTACAGGTGCCACAGATGCCGATGATTATAGGATGATAGATGAATATGATATGAATATTGCTCCCAGTTATATGAATTTTTATTCACCCATGTGGGTCGCCATGTATAAAACTATCTACAGGTGCAATATGTTACTAACCCGTTTAGACCAGGTTGACTGGGGAACTAATCCTGATCGCGCCAAGACGATTGAAGCTGAAGCCCGTTTCCTCAGAGCATTTACTTATTTTGATATGGTACGGATGTGGGAGCGTGTGCCCGTTCTTACTGAACCCTCTATTGAAAATATACCCCAGAGTGAACCGGATGTGACTTATAAGTTAATTGCCGAAGACTTATTGTTTGCCGCTCAGAATTTGGATCCAATTGCTTATAATAGTATTCCAAAGGATCAATTAGGACATGCTACCAAATGGGCTGCTGAATCGTTGTTAGGCAGAGTATTTTTATACTATACCGGGTACTATGGGAAAGATGATTTAGTGGGTTTGGTGTCAAAATCTCAGGCTCTGTCATATCTTGAGGATGTAATTTCAAATAGCGGTCATGGGTTGCTCAACAATTTCTTCGATTTGTGGCCGGCAGCAGCCAGGTACCAGGCAGCAATAAATGGCAAGGCACTTGATGACAATACCTATGCCGGCGAAACAAACAAGGAAGTTATTTTTTCTGTAAGATATACCTATACCGATTATTATGATGGCAACCGCTGGTTAATAATGAATGGATTGCGTTTGCAAACATGGAAGCCCTTAGGTTATGATACCGGTTGGGGTGCCAATACGGTAGTAGCTGATGTTTACAAAAACTGGGATCCGAATGATGACCGGCGTGATGCATCCATTATTGCAATAGATGAAGAAGGTATCGATTTTACCAACAGGGTAAATGCCAAGGAGTACACCGGATATTATACAAAAAAATATACACCCATGTGTGATTCTTTAGGGCACTCTTACCTTATGGGTGGTACAGATCACATGACAAATCAGTTCCAGGATTATATCGTGTTGCGTTATGCCGATGTTTTATTAATGGCAGCTGAATTAGGCAGTAGTAATGCCTTGAACTATGTAAATCAGGTACGGGAACGGTCACATGCAGCACCGGTAACAGCCGTTGATAAAGATGTTATTTATGAAGAACGTATGCATGAACTGGCATTTGAAGGAGTTCGTTACTGGGATTTGCTCAGGTATGATCATACCCTGGCCTATGCAGCACAAAAAGTTACTTTCCATGGGTTGGTTAAAAACGGTGACGTGGATGTAGAAAAAAATATTGACGGTGCTAATTTAATTGCTACCCGTGGCTTATTCCAGATACCTTACGATCAGATAACTTTATCAAATGGAGTTCTGACTCAGAATCCCGGATGGTAATTCGCGTTAAGTCATATACAAGTTTAGGTTAAATATTCGGAGCGCGACCTGGCCGATCCGGGTCGTGCGCCGATTAGGTTCGCGATTAATCTAATTAGTAATTTTTTTGGACTTTATAAATTATAACTAAATCAATCAGATAATGAAAATAACATTTAAACTAAAATGGCATATTAAATCCATAATTATAGCCATTTTATTCATTCAATGTATTTTAGCCACAAGCATGGTTATGGCGGGAAATGCGCTTCAAAAGAAAACCGTTACGGGTTTGGTAACTGATGCGGGTAATGGAGAACCTTTAATAGGAGTATCCATTGTAATTAAGGGGACTTCAATAGGAACTATTTCCGATGTTGACGGCAAATACTCCATCGAAGTGAATTCGGGTGATGTACTTGTTTATACATTTATTGGATACACTGACCAATCGATAACTATTACCGATCAAACGGTAGTTGATGTTAAACTTGAAACCGATTTAGTAGGCCTCGATGAGGTAGTGGTAATTGGTTATGGTGTTCAAAAGAAAAAATTGAATACCGGTGCTACGGTAAATGTAAAAGGTGAAGATATCGAAAAACTTAACACGGCTACCCCGATGGATGCTTTAAAAGGTATCAGCGCCGGGGTTTCCATTACACAAAATAATGGGGTGCCGGGTTCAGGAACAAAAGTGTTGATCAGGGGGGCTGGTACCATTGACAATGCACAGCCTTTATACGTTGTCGACGGAGTTTCAGTGGGTGATATTGATTTTTTGGCACCCTCTGACATTGAGAGCATCGATGTATTAAAAGATGCAGCATCAGCAGCCATTTATGGTTCGCGTGCTGCCAATGGGGTAATATTAGTAACTACAAAAAAAGGGAATCTTAAAAACAAGCCCAGCATTACATACGACTTTTATAATGGCTGGCAAAGTGTTGATAAAGCACCACAACTGTTGAATGCTCAGCAATATATCGAAATTATAGATGAGGCCTATGCTAATGTGGGTAAGAAACAGGTTGACTGGGCTAAAGAGGTTCCAAATTATGATGAAATAGTGAATGGTACCAGTACCGGCACCGATTGGTTTAACGAAATTTATAACCCGGGAGCACAGGTACAAAGCCATGCTATTGGTGTTACTGGGGGCACGGAGATGTCTACTTATTCATTAGGGTTCAGTACTTTTAAACAGGAAGGTATTCTGGGGAAACAGGCTAATAATGTTTACGACCGGAAAAACATCCGGCTAAATTCTGAACATACTATAATTAAAAATAAGGATCGTGCTATTTTAAAATTGGGAGAAAACCTGACGTATTCAAACTTTAAAAAGCCAACACTTCGTACTGGTAATATTTATTGGAACGATTTGCATAATATGTTAATTGCCAGTCCTTTGTTGCCAATGAATGCCCTGGATGAAAACGATGATGCTTATCCTTATTATTATGGTTCAACAACATTAGGGAGTAACCCGGTTGCTTCAATGATTTTAAACAGTAAGTACAATTATAATAACAATAACAGTTTAGTTGGAAATGTTTATGCGGTTATTGAACCGGTAACCGGTTTGTCGTTACGTTCATCATACGGGGTGAATACCTGGTTTGGTTCATCACGGCAATGGATTCCTGCCTATAACCTTGGACCTATAACTACGGCACCACGTGACCAGGTTAACCAAAGCATGTGGATGGGCTATTCTTATACCTTTACAAATACTGCCTCATATAATCATTTGTTTTTTGGCGATCATAATGTAACTGCTATGGTTGGCCAGGAAATGACCAAGACAACAATGGATTTAAGTATGAATGGCCATAATGAGGAATCCATATTCCAGGATTATAATCATGCGTATTTACAGAACACACCGGTTGTTGATGCAACTTATACCACTTTAAATGGCAGAGATAATTATGGTTGGGGCATGATGTCGTATTTTGGTCGTTTATCGTACGACTTCAGAGAAACCCTGTTAGCTACTTTTGTACTTAGGGCAGATGGTTCATCACGATTCCCGAAAGGAAACCGGTGGGGTACTTTCCCTTCTGTTTCCCTGGGTTATATTTTATCAAATAACGATTTTATGAAAGCTATCCCCGGATTAAACTATTTAAAAATAAGGGGTAGCTGGGGACAGAATGGTAATGAGAATATTGAATCATACCAATACCTTTCAACTCTTTCGTATGAATCGGCCGACTACTTTTTTGGAACCGATAAAACCATTCAATCATTAGGGGCTTATCCGGCAAGAGTTCCAAATCCTGACATTACCTGGGAAACCTCGGAGCAAAGCAGTTTGGGTTTTGATGCCAATTTTTTTGATAACCGGTTACAGTTCAATTTTGACTGGTATGAAAAAATTACCAAAGGTTGGCTGGTTAATGCCCCTGCACTCTTGACCAATGGAACAGCATCAGCATATATTAATGGTGGTGAGATTACCAATAAAGGATTAGAATTGGCACTTCATTGGAATGAAAAACGAGGTGATTTTAGTTATAGCGCAAGTGTCTCGGTGGCCTATAATAAAAACAGGGTAACCGATATTGCAAACGATGAAAAAATAATTCATGGTGAGGCCAATGTCTTGAGCCAGGGAACATCTGAAATGTACCGGGCTGAGGTTGGTTATCCAATTGGTTATTTCTGGGGTTATAAAACCGATGGTATTTTTCAGAATGATGCTGAAGTTGCAGCCTACGCTCCAGCCAAGGTCGATCCTCAGTTAAGCAATGTTCAACCCGGTGATGTCCGCTTTGTTGACCAGAATAACGATAGTTTGATTAATGATGATGACAAGGTGATGATTGGTGACCCAAATCCGGATTTTATTTTTGGCTTCCAGTTAAATGTTGAATATAAGGGTATATATTTGCAGGTTTCTGCTAATGGACAGGCTGGCAATCAAATTGCCAAATCGTACCGTTCATTTGGCGATAGCCCGTTAAACAACTATACTACCGATATTTATGAAAAACGTTGGCATGGTGAAGGTACTACTAATAAATATCCAAGATTATATGGTTCCCCTAATGTATCAACACGGTATGTTTCTGATCTTTATATTGAAAACGGCGATTTCCTAAGAATTAACAATTTGACCATTGGTTATGATCTGAATCGTCTTTGGGCTAATTCTCCACTAGGACAGGTACGATTGTATGTTTCCGCTAAAAACCTGATAACTTTTACTAAATACTCAGGTATGGATCCTGAAGTTGGTTATGGTCCTGATACTGACCCTTGGGCTAGTGGTATCGATTTAGGATTATATCCTGCATCAAAAACTTACATGATTGGAATTAGTGCTAAATTTTAAATTTATCTGTTATGAAAAAAATTATATATATCCCGTTTATTGCCATGGCGCTGCTGCTTGCAGCTTGTGGCGATGATTACCTGGAGCAGAATAACCTTTACGAGGTTTATGATGTTAACTACTATAAAACACCTGCCGATATTGAGGAAGCTTTAACAGCTGTTTATTCATGCCTGCCAACCAATGGTGGGGTAAATAATCCTACTGTGGTAGCTGACCTGCTCTCTGACGATTGTTTTGGAGGTGGGGGACAAAATGATATACAGTTTCATGATATTGATGCCTTTCGTTCATCTGCCGAAGATTTATATCTGGAGCTTTGGGAAACAACCTATCGTGGAATTTTCAGGGCAAATATGATAATCAAGCGTTTTGATCAGGCTGTATACACTGATGCAACTATCCAAAAACAGGATATTGGCGAAGCATACTTTTTAAGAAGTTATTTCTTTTTACGGCTGGCTGAATACTTTGGGACATTTCCGTTAAAGGTTGAGCCCGACCCTACTAATTTACCCAAGGCAACACCTGATGAGATTTTTGCTCAAATTGGGAGTGATCTAAAATTTGCCATCGAAAACATGACTCCAACAAAATATTCAGCTAAATCGACTGCACGTTTGGGGCATGCTACAAAATGGGCAGCAGAGGCTTTAATGGCCAGGGCATTTTTGTTTTACACCGGTTATTATAATAAAACTGACCTTCCGTTGACTGATGGCTCTTCAATAACCAAAAATCAGGTCATTACCTGGATTGATGATTGTATTGCTAACAGTGGATACAGTTTAATCCCCGATTTCAGGAACCTTTGGCCATACTCCTATGCAAATGATACGATCGCTGGTTATGTTTAT
>JBJKSB010000102.1:0-22584 GCA_046704385.1 Bacteroidales bacterium
CAATGATTATGGCATTCATTTTATTTCTAAATACCAGGAACTTAAAGCCCGGTTTCCGGATATGAGAATGGAAGAAATGGTACAAAAAACGACCCGGTATCTTACCAAACCTGTTATTATAACCGGAATTACCACCATAGTGGGTATCGCAGGTTTAATTACGCATGTGTTGTTGCCCGCCAAACAAATGGGAATAGTTTCGTCTATCGGTATTGCGATAGCCTTGCTGGCCAGTCTTACCTTTATTCCGGCGATTATGTCCTTAATGAAAAAGGGAAAGCCGCATGGCAGTTTTCTGGAAAATGGTAAAAAAGGACCGATGGATAAAATACTGGAAGCTGTTGCAAATTATGTAACCCGTAGTCCCCGGCAGGTGGTTTATATTTTTATAAGCATTACGGCAGTGGCTGCTGTGGGATTTTTCCAGCTAAAAGTTGCCTCCGATTTTGATTCGATTTTACCCAAAAATCATCCGTACAATATTTCATTAAATATTTTGAATAAGCATTTTAGCGGAACGAAAAATATCAGCCTGATGTTTACCGGCGATATAAAAGACCCTGCTTTGCTCAAGCGTATGCTGAAATACGAAGATGAAATTAAAAAAATTCCCGGTATTGGATCGGTAAACTCCATTGCTTCGATAATCAAGATTATGAGCCGTGCCATGAATGAACCCGGGGACCCGTTTTATGATAAAATTCCTGATAGCAGGAATGCAGTGGCACAATACCTGGAATTGTATTCCATGAGTGGCGACCCTGACGATTTTGAAGACATTGTAAATTTTGATTACACCAAAGCACTCATGCAGGTGCAGTTTCATACTTCAAACCTCGAGGAATCTAATAAAATTATTAAGGGCGTGAAAGATATCGTCCAAAATGATCCCGATTATTCTGTCATGGGAGGTATGGGTGTGGTTGAAAATAAATTGAGCAACGCCATTGCCCAGGGACAGGTTACCTCGCTGGTATTTGCGTTTGTGGCCATTTTAGTCCTGCTGATGATCCTTTTCAGAAGTGCCACAGCTGGTTTGTTCGGAAGTTTCCCGTTGCTTTTTGCCATTATTTTCACTTTTGGCCTGATGGGATGGATAGGCATAAAACTGGATATTATCACCGCTTTGCTCTCTTCGATATCCATTGGTTTGGGTGTGGATTATACCATTCACATTTTCTGGCGGATGAAAGAGGAACTTAAAAACGGAAGTGATTACCGCGAGGCGGTGGTAACCAGCCTGAAAACAACCGGAAGGGGAATTACCATCAATGCATTTTCGGTTATCGTGGGTTTTTCGGTGCTGTTTTTATCAGCCTTCCCGCTGATCCACCTTTTTGCCTTTTTGATAATCGAGTCCATTGTGCTATGCCTGATATCCGCACTGTTGTTAATCCCGGCTCTTAGCCTGATTATTAAACCAGAATTTTTGAAAAAATAAACATTTAAATATCCAAGCAATGAAAACGAAAATTTTTGCCCTTATAGCAGCCTTGCTGGTTATCCATTTAACCGGCTTAAAAGCCCAAACAGCCCGCGAAATCAGTGAAAAATCAACCAATGCTGTTGAATTCAATGCCATGGAAATGCTGGTCAGTCTGAAGATATACGATGCCAAGGGTCACGTCCGCGAACGATCGGTAAGTACAGCAAGTAAGGAATTTAACAGGGTAACTAAATCTATGATCAAATTTACGGCTCCTGCTGATGTAAAGGGTACCACTATGCTTATTTTCGACTATAAAGATAAAGCCGACGACATGTGGATATACATGCCGGCCCTTCGGAAAACCCGGCGCATTGTGAGCAGCGAGAAAAGTAAGAGTTTTATGGGATCGGAATTTACCAATGCTGATATGAGTACACCCAACCTTGACGATTTTAATTTCAAAATACTGGGTACCGAAGATTATAATGGAGACCCGTGTTGGAAAATTGAATCGACATGCAAAAATGAAGATATCGAAGACGAAAACGGGTTCAGTAAAAAAGTTGCCTGGATCAGCAAGCAGGACTACCTGTGCCATAAAATAGAATTTTACGATTTTGACGGGAATTTATTCAAGGTTCAAACTATTGATCAGTATAAAAAACAAAGCAACGGGAAGTATTTTGCTTTTTCCATGACGGCTGAAAATGTAAGTAACGGACGGAAATCGGTTATGAATATTGAAAAATTTCAAACCGGTTCGTCCATGGCTGAAAATTCATTTTCACCGACAATGTTGGGCAAATAACCTGGTAAAAGGTTTATTAGTAACATTAGATTCATCGGATGACTAAGTTGCTGGTATATAATAAAAGAGTCATCCGATGAGTATTTAAACAGAACTATGTGAGCGCACTACTGGTTGTAATAAAGAAAATGGGAATGCATATATTTTTGATGGTATTTGCACTGGTGCTGGGCATTAATGCCGAAGCCCAGTCGCTTACCATCAAGGTAACCGGTATAAGAAATACCAAAGGATGGTTACAGGTTGCCATTTTTGAAAATGAACAACAATTTAGGGACGAGACGCCCTGGAAAAAGCTGTACTTTGAAAAGACTGATATTTCAGAGGGCTGCAAAAATATTAAAATAGATTTAAAACCGGGAACCTATGCCATTACTGTTTTGGACGACGAGGACAGATCAAAAGATATGACGTTTAAATATTACGTATACCCGGTTGAAGGAGTCGGTTTTTCAAATTATCAATTACACGGAATGACCAAACCAGCCTTTAAAGATTTTGATTTTGCAATGGGGCAGACGAACGAAGTGGTAAATGTGAAAATAAAGTATTTTAAGCAAGAAGCATCCAGTGACTAAATGAAGCTCTGTAACTTTAAATCAACTTTATATTCTGTTATGCCTAATGCTGAAAGAATTGCAGTTGCCTGGATATACTATTATTTAAATATTTATCTTTACAAAAAGATAAATTATGAATGCTGCGGAGATAAAAATAGATTTATTTAGAAAATTGGACTCCCTTAAAGGTAGCAGATTGGAAGAAGCCTATGGGGTGATAATTAATTTCATTAATGGAAAAACTGAAATTAATGATTGGCAAAGTTTGACCAGTGAGCAGCAAGAAGCAATCAGACTTGGAATAGATCAGCTTAATAGAGGTGAAGGCAGAAGTCATAAGGATGTTATGACAGAAGATAGAAATTATTAGAATATTTGATTCTCGACAAGATCCTAAGAAGTTAGAATTTTAAAAGGATTGGGCATAATAAACGTTTAAAAATTATATTTTTTTAGCGACAAAATTTATCGGATATATCAATGAAAAAACTAACCTTGATTTCAATCAACCAACGATTCCCACTTACCTAATAAACCCACGGAATCAACCTCCACGATCTTTTTTTATACTCAATATAAGATTCACCAAAGGCCGATTCCAACATTTCCTCCTCACTTTCCATCCGGTAATGATAAGCAATTATGGAAGTCAGCGTAATAATGCTAAAAATCAACCAGTTATTCGAAGCAAGACTGGCACCAACCCATAGCATCATAACCCCTAAATATCCGGGGTGTCGAATATATTTGTACAGTCCATAATATATCACTTTCTGGTCGGATTGTATCTTTAAAGTGCGGGTATAATACTCCTTTAAAGTCCGGGTAGCGAAAATCCGGAACAAAAACCCGGCAATCATAATTGCATTGCCCAGATAGGCGTAAACAGACATATCAAAGATGTGAAGCCTGGCAAATCGGATTAACAGGAATCCTGACATGAGCACAAAAGAATTTATACCAAATACTTTACCCAAATAGGATGTCGACTTTTTATCGGCTTCTCCGGTTTCCCTGCTCTTGGCTTCAGCACCATACCGAAACAGTGATTCAGTCATATAAAAAGCAGTCATTATTACAAATGCTATGATTAAAGGTATCATACTCTATTTTTTAAGTCTACAGTCTTCAGATTCTCAGTCTACAGTCTTGGGTCTTGATCCTTGAATCTTTCGTCTTTCGTCTAAAGTCTTAAATCTTGTGTCTATAAATCACAACTCCCCCTTTTCAAACTTCTCAATCATCTCACCTGCAATACTGATTTTCAAAGGGTGAGGGGGTACGCTTCCCCTTTTAAACCATGCAGCTTCTGCTATCTCCCGGTCATCAATCCTGATAGGCTGGTTTTCATCGGCTTCAGCTACAAAACCAATCATTACGGATCCTGATAGCGGCCAGGGCTGGCTTTTATAATAACGGATATTCCAAACATCAATTCCCACTTCTTCTTTTACTTCCCGAACAACCGTTTCTTCCAGCGATTCACCCACATCGGCGTACCCGGCGATTAGCGAAAACCAATGGCCGGGAAAGTTCGCATTACGTGCCAGTAAAATCCTATCGTTACAGGTAATGGCCACAATTATAGCCGGTGAAATTTTAGGATAAACCGTGTTTTTGCAGTTCGGGCAAACAAGGGCTCTTTCATCGGCTTTATGTTGCATACGTGTTCCGCACATTCCACAAAATCTATTCTGGGCATACCAGTTCCGCAAATGAAAACCTGCGAGGCTTATCCAGGCAACTTCCTGCTCTTTGGCCTGGCGGAAAAAACTAATGTTCTGGTAAATTAATTGTGGATTGTCGGTTTTAATTTCATCCCACACCAGAAAACAGGGAACATCATTAAGACGAAACAAAAAGATGGTTTCGGTTTGATCCGAAATAGCACCAAAGTCTTTCTTTCTGGGTATTTCTAATCCATTTCCATTAGTTTTTAAGAATATAGAATCTTTCTGAAAATGAAGGATAAAGTCGTTGTCACTTACGGTTTTATGGGCCAGAAATTCATTATTAAACCGATGGGGAGCAATTTCGTGAAGCATGATATTTCTAAAAATTCAATTATTGTTTTGTTTTAAACCTACGAAGATATAAAGATTATAGGTTTGTTGTAAATAACTTTTTTTGTTTTCACAGACACTGGTAGATTGATTGTGAGCCTGGAGGGCTCAAACTTGTCTGCCGACAAGGCAGGTGTGAATAGCCAAGAGGTTAAACCCCTGGTTTAAGTCCCAAAGGTGCAAATCGTCGCAATTATCTGTTTGCCATGAAAAGCTAAATTATATTGTGACGAAACACTCTGACTTATTTTTAATGGAAGCATCTATTTTTTTTAAATTGCTTAACATTAAAGCTTGCCTTTTGTTATTTATCTCAGTACGATTTAACATCTGTACATTGAACGTAATTTATAAATTAATGAATTTAAGCACATTACATAAATTCTCAGGATCAGTGGATAACACTCCAAAAATGCCGGTTTTATTTATGGGACATGGCAGTCCGATGAATGCCATTGAAGAGAATGAATTTGTACAGGGCTTTAGAAATGTTTCAACCGAAATAGAAAAGCCCACTGCTATTTTAGTGGTTTCGGCACATTGGGAGACACAGGGTACCCGGGTAACTGCCATGGAGCACCCACCAACGATTCACGATTTCGGTGGTTTCCCAAAGGAATTATATGAAATACAATATCCGGCACCGGGTATGCCTGAATTGGCTGATGAAGTGAAAAACAGGGTTCAGAATACTGAAATACACCTGGATGATAAATGGGGACTCGATCATGGGGCATGGACAGTGATCAGGCATATGTACCCAAAAGCGGATATCCCGGTTATTCAATTAAGCCTCGATCATTATAAAAGTCCGGAGCAGCATTATGAATTAGCCCGGGAACTTTCAAAGCTGAGAGAGAAAGGTATTCTGATTGTCGGGAGTGGTAATATGGTGCATAACCTGGGAAAGGTACACTGGCAAAAACTGAATGAAAACTATGGCTACGATTGGGCCCTGGAAGCAAACAACACTATGAAGAAATTTATTCTGGAGGGAAATCACCGGGAGCTCATCAATTATTCAAAACAGGGAAAAGCTTTCGAATTGTCGATACCTACCCCTGAACATTATTTGCCTTTGCTGTATGCGTTGGCACTTCAGGATACGAAGGATGATATTAAAATTTTTAACGACGAACCGGTAGGAGGTTCCCTGACTATGACATCAGTAAAAATAGGATAAGTGATTTTAGACGAACATATATTTAAATCGGATTGAAAATGAAAATAGGAGTAACAGGCGCAACAGGTCAGCTGGGAAGTCTTGTTGTGGAAAAGTTAAAAAGGAAAGCAGGTACCGAAAATATAGTAGCCCTGGTACGTACTCCGGCAAAAGCCGAAGGTTTGGGAGTGGAAATCCGTTCATTTGATTATGACGATAAGGAAAAGTTAGTTGGTGCCCTTGAAGGTATCGACAGATTACTGTTCATTTCAGCCAGTGAGATCGGCCAACGGGCCCGGCAGCATGCTAATGTTATTGAAGCCGCAAAAAAAGCCGGTATTAAGTGGATTGTTTATACCAGTTTACTGCATGCCGACACTACATCAATTAATCTTGCCGGGGAACATCTGGCTACTGAAAAGGCCCTGAAAGAATCGGGGCTTACCTATACCATTTTACGCCACGGCTGGTACACCGAAAATTATACAGGCTCTGTTGCCGGAGCTTTAAAGGCAGGTGCGTTTGTGGGAAGTGCCGGTAATGGAAAAATTTCGTCAGCCACACGGGCCGACTTTGCTGAGGCCGACGCTGCAGTCATCACAAACGAAAGTCATAAAGGAAAAGTTTATGAACTGGCCGGTGATGAGGCGTATACGCTGAGTGATCTGGCTGCCGAAATTTCAAAGCAAACCGGCAAAAATATTCCGTATAATAACCTGCCTGAAAATGATTATGCCCATATCCTGGAGGATATGGGAATTCCTGATTTGTTTGCCTTTGCCATTGCAAGCTGGGACATCAGCGTAGAAAATGGCGACCTGTATGACAATTCAAAACAACTTTCAAAATTGATAGGAAGACCAACAACATCAATGGCTGAAGCTGTAAAAACAGTTTTGTAATTAAATGGGTTAATAAGGAAGAGAAATTCTGTCTGAAGCTTTAAGTTGCAGACAGAATTTTTGTTTTAAAAAGTGAAAATTGCATTTATGAAAAATCAGGTAAAAAGTAATTTAGAGCAAAGATCACTCACTGGTCCAATCCGTCTTCTAACAATAGAAACAGAAATACTCCGATTTCAATTCCTGCAGGATAAGGAACTACGTATTGAGCTGAAAACTACTATTACCCGCAAAGATTTTACTGTATTGCTGGTATTAAGGGAGGTTATGCATCATTTGGGGTTCGATGAAATAGCATTCCTGGATGGATACTATGGCAGGTAAATGAACCATTTGGAATGAACTGATACCTGTTGCTATTGCCAGGTAAAAGCCGCATTATGATTTAAAGGTTTATATCGGGATTAATTATATCATCGGTGTTGTATAGCAGATAGAATATTGGTGATAAACAGCTATTTAGCTATGCATTGTGTTAAAATTTAAGCTAATTTTAAGAATCACTTAAGCTGTTTTGAACGCATAATGCTGAATCTTTGTATAAACTTTAAATTTTAAAATTATGTTTACAGCAACACATTTACATGCAATGATAGTTCACTTCCCCATAGCCCTGGTATTGGTGGCTTTTGTATCGGAAGTGGCTGGTTTGATTCTTAAGAACAAATTTTATGGACAGGCTTCATTCTACCTGCTGGTGCTGGCTGCCCTGGGAGCAATTACCGCCTACGTTACTGGTGACATTGCAGGCGATGGAATGGATGGTGGATCGTTACAAAAAGCTTTGTCTGTTCATCAACAAGCAGCCACCTTTACCCTTTTGTTTACGATTGCTGCAGCTGTTGCAAAAACAGGTGTTATATTGTTGAAAAAGGAATTGCGCTGGCTTAAGGTGGCAGCCTTTGTATTACTATTGGCGGCTGCCGGCGGAGTGGCCCGTACTGGTTACCTGGGAGGTCAGCTGGTGTTTAAACATGCTGCCGGTGTTGAATTGGGTATCGGAAATTTTGGTGCTCTCAACAACCAGGAATAAAACGGTTGAAATTGCAGCTGCTAACCGTGAGTAAAACGGTTTAACAGAAAATCCCTAAATAAAACTCATGAGAATTTTAATTGTTGAAGACGAGCCTTCCATTTCGAACTTCCTGAAAGAGGGGTTGGGAGAGGAAGGTTTTGCCGTTGATACAGCCGATAACGGAAAAACAGGCCTGCAACTGGCCATGGATAATCTGGAGGAATACGATACCATAATACTCGACTGGATGTTACCGGGTTTGAGCGGCATTGAAATTTGCCGGAATATCCGTAAGGAAAATCAAGATGTTCCGGTTATTTTTCTCACTGCCCGTGACACCACCGATGATGCCGTTTTTGGATTGGAGTCCGGTGCCAATGATTATATTCGCAAACCCTTTGCTTTTGACGAACTGCTGGCAAGGATCAGGGTATTAATGAGAGGAAAAGGAGGCGAAAATTCCGTATTTAAATATGGTGATATCACACTTGATGTGGATTCGCACCGCGTAACCAAGGCCGGTAATAATGTAGAACTTACACAAAAAGAATTTGCCTTGCTCGAATTTTTGCTTCGCAACAAAGGAAAAGTAAGCCGTCGAACACGAATTATTGAAAAGGTTTGGGATATTCATTTCGATTATGATACCTCAGTAATTGATGTTTACATTAATGCCATCCGAAAAAAGCTAGACGATAAAAACAGCGAATCGTTTATTGAAACCATTCGGGGAGTAGGCTACAGGATAAACGAAGAAGAATGAAACTACATTTTAAAAACCGTATAGCCCTTTTTAATACTGTTGCGGCAGCCATTACGATGTTGGTGGTTTTTGCAGCGGTTTATGCGGTGGTTTTTATTACCACCTACCGATACCTCGATAATAATATACGGGATGAAAAGGAGGAATTATTTTCGCAAATAAAGACTGAGGGAGATTCTCTGTTACTCAGTCTGAATGTTGAGTGGGAAGAATTGGAACACAACCGTGCCGAGGTGGATCCTATTTTTTTGCAAATTGTGAATAGCAGTGGAGTGGTTATTTTTCATTCAAGAAATCTGGAAAATGACCTGCTGCAGTATGCCGATGCCCTGACAACAGTATCTTTTTTTAATGTGGAATTAAACGGTAAACTTATCAGGCAGGGGCAGTTTCCAATCATATCTGAAACCGGAAAATTACTGGGTCAGCTTGATATTGGTATATCCCAGGTTGATTCAAAATTATTACTTACAAACCTGCGTAATACTTTTTTTGCTGCTTTTCCTTTAATGCTTATCATTTTTTACCTGGTAACCTCACTGGTGGCATCACGCAGTATTGCACCGGTTAAACAACTCATAGGCTATGCCGAAAAAATGAATTATAACAATATAAATCCGCGTATTCCATTGCCTGGATATCACGATGAGATTTACAAGCTAACAGATACCATAAACGCGCTTTTGGAACGAATTGAAACAGGACGAAACCGCGAGAAACAAATTACCGCTGATATTTCACATGAATTACGAACTCCGCTTACCAGCATTAAAGGCACCCTTGAAGTACTTATTCGCAAAACGAGGGAACCGCAACAATATGAGGAGAAAGTAAAACAGGTGATTCACGAAGTTGATTCCATAAACCATATTATCAACCAATTGCTTTACCTGGCACGGTTAGATTCCGGAAATCTTACCATAGTTAAAAAGCCGGTGCAGCTTTACGATTTAGTGGTATCTGTCAGAAATAAATGGGAATTGCGTATGCGTGAAAAGCAAATGGAAATGCAATTGGAAATTCCTGTGGATATAGCGGTAAATGCTGATTTTGGCCTGTTGGAAATGATTCTCGAAAACCTGGTCAGCAATGCAGTCAAGTATGGAAAGGGACCACTTGTTTGTAGCTGGAATTACGAATCCGGAATACTGGCATTGAGCGATCAGGGTCCGGGAATCCCGCAGGAACACCTGCCGCATATTTTTGATCGGTTTTACCGTGCCGATGTCCCCGGCAGTTCTTCAGTGCAAAGTACAGGACTCGGACTTTATATGGTGAAAATGCTTGCCGGTATCCAGGATATCGACATTTGGGCAGATAGTAATGTGTCTGAGGGAACAAAATTCAATATCCGTTTTAAGAACTGATTTTTTTAAGCTGATTTTAAGAAAAGCTAAAGAATAGTTTAATGTAGCTGTTATCATATTTGTATCGTAAATTATTAATTAAAATCGTATGACAATGAAAAAGTTAGTATCCTTATCAATCCTTGCCGTAGTAACCGGCTTACTTATTTCGTGTACTTCAACTGAAAAGAAGGAAGCAAAACTTCAGAATCCGGAAAAAACCGGTGAGATGAATGAAACAAACATGACACCTGACGAAGCTAAAGCAAAAACCATTGCTGACCTTCAGGAGGCATTTAAAGGTGAAACTACTGCCTCAGCCAAATATGCCGCATATTCTAAAAAGGCTGAAGAAGAAGGCTATCATAATATAGCTTTGCTTTTTAAGGCAGCTTCAACCGCTGAGCATGTGCATGCCAATAACCATAAATCAGTGTTGGTGGAATATGGGGCAGAGGTTCCTGAAATAACACCTGAATTTACCGTAAATTCAACAAATGAAAATGTGCAGGACGCTATTAAAGGTGAATCCTACGAAGTAGCTACCATGTATCCTGACTTTCTTAAAGCTGCTGGTAATTCAAAAAGTCAGTTGGCCCAGATAAGTTTTAATTATGCTTATGAAGTGGAGAAAAAGCATAAGGCAATGTACGAGAATGCCCTGGCCGCATTAAATAATAATACGGTGGATGACCTTCCCCAGACATATTATGTTTGCCCGACCTGTGGTAATACGTACGATCAAACACCACCGGAACGTTGTGGTATTTCAATGACCAGTTCTGAAAAGTTCATGACCATAAATACTATATAATTCACAAAATAAAATACCAGTCAGGTCCGGGGTAGTTATTATGACTATTCCGGACTTTTTTATATCCATTATTTAACAACAAGATTTTTTCGGATTTTAGCTTTGTTAATTATGCTTAAAATAAACCAATTAATTATATAAATCAATATTGCAGGTAATGATAAAATATAAGAGTTTCGACGTACCTACCCGAATAGTTTTTCGGTCGGGTTGGGAGCGATTACATTCCATATCCCTCTATAAACCTATAATTGTGTATTCTTCAAATTTCTACTTCATTAGTAAAATTTTTCCTGAAGCTTCATCCGACCGAATAAAGTAGATTCCATTTTCAAGGTCTGTAAGAGCAATGGTAGCTTTTCCCGAATCTGCTTTTCCGGTTTTGACGAGTTTACCCTGGGCGTTAAAGACCTCAAATTTTTGTGAATCACTACTTAAACCACTGATGGTTATAATACCGGTTGTCGGGTTGGGATAGATATTAAAAGTATTTTTGTTTGAAATTTCCTGAATATTAACCATTTGGTATATAGAAACAAGCTTCCAGTTTTCACCAAAATGGTTGTCCACATCAAAACCTGTTAAGGTAAGGCATTCCTCTGAATTTTGGGGCAAAGGCCAGGGGGCTTTGTTGTTGTATATCACCTGATCAATAACCTTCCCAAATTTATTTACCAACTGAATTTTCTCACCTGCATCATTCAGGTGCCCACTTTCCCATTTATAGGATAAAACATGCTTATTGTTCCACAACATTGAAGCTCGTGAAGAAGTGACGAATATTTTTTCTTTGGGCCCTATGGAAACCCCTGCCGGAAACGTAAATTTTATACCACTGGTAAACGAGCAACTATCCATTATAATTTCCGAATCGCCTGGATTATACAACCCTATAAATTCAAGATCTGTTGCGCCCTGGGTAACATAAGCTATATCACTGATCATAGCAGAAACCGGGATTGCTGGCAGCTCTATATCAGCCCCAATGGCTTTTCCATCGGTTCCTGCCCCAACGAGAGGCGATGCAGACTGCAAAGAAAAGTCGTAAAATGTAGGATTGACAAACAGGGGATTCACATATAAGTTATTTTTATTATCAGGTAATTTCTCAGTATCATCCGATGAGTAGGAAATGTCAATTTTAGAGTATTCATCATTAAAATATCCCAATTCATAAGAGTCAGAAAGTATGGTATTTGTAACAGCCAAATTGGAACCGGCATCACCTGGATGCTTTTGATAATTGGCTATGGCAAAAAAGTTTCCATAATAGGTACAATGATCAATATTTACACTGCTTGAATCTTTCATGCCGGCTCCCATTCCGCAATTTATAAATACAGAATTGGTGATATTGGCCGAAGAGCGTTGCCCGATCGAAACTCCTTTATCATTAATGTTATAGGCAATGATACTATCAA
This sequence comes from Bacteroidales bacterium, assembly GCA_046704385.1. Classification (GTDB taxonomy): domain Bacteria; phylum Bacteroidota; class Bacteroidia; order Bacteroidales; family SZUA-534; genus GH45. The sequence continues at coordinate 12,284 of JBJKSB010000102.1, forward strand.
CATTAACATTATTTGCATGATCTCCTAAATCAACTGCATCGGCATTAAAACCCTCAAAATCGTGAAAATAACTATTGTTGACAACACTATTTCCTTCAGACATTTCTCCAAAATCAAGGGCATCGGAATCCACCCCTTTGTTTCCGATAAATTCACAATGATCGATAAATATTTTGCCTCTTTTGATGTTAACCTCGTCGCAACCGGCATAATCAGAGTGAAACCGGCTGTTAGTAAGAGTGGTCTGACAATTATATACGTTTAAGGGGTTTTTATGTACATTCTCAATAGTAATGTTATCGAGAATAACCGTCGAATTATCAATGGCCAATGCCGCAATGTCCCGAACCGGATTTGGTCCCTCGGATGCATCTTCAATAATTACGTTATTAAACCTGACAGTATCTTTAGCATTTTTGATATGAATAATGCCCCATTTTTGTTCCAAACTTTGTGGGTTACTTCTAAAAATAATAGGTTCCGTTTCTGTTCCGTTTGCCAGGATAGTGGCCGATGAAAAAATTGAAACACCGTCTGACATCCAAATTTCAACCCCGGGTTCAATAATTAGTTTTCCTGTTGAAGTAACATTCACATCCTCAGGAACTAAATAAGGAGAGCAGGCTTTTGAAAGGGTCATTGTAGTGGAAATTTCTGCCGGAAGAACGCACTTGTTATCCGGTTCAAAAACTGCGGTTACCATGAATGCTGATTGAGGATTTACTGTGAGTTCTTTTGCCGTAGAAAGATAATTGCCGGTTCCGTTTATAACATCGCTATCGTTTTTCCATCCTCTAAAAATGTAACCGGCTTTTGCCTCGGCAGTTAGTGTAATTTGTTCGCCTTTCGGATAACCACCATTGCAAACATCTACAGGAATTTTTAACCCATTGAATGTCAATATTCCTGCTTTAGCCGGAAGGGTTGAAACTGAAACAGTTACCGGGCTTTGAAACCCATAATTAGTCAGATCGTTTAAGATAACACCTGGCCGCGCTTTGGCAAATGTTTCCAATTTTTCTGCTTCTGAATTCCAATAATCAACGGATGAAATGGCATAAACATTACTATAATTACCGGTACCGTGAGTGCCCGCCCAACGTTGGACGTGGTATGGCATTTCAGCCTCAATGGTCTTCTTGTGTTCTTCAATTCTTTCAATCATCCTGTCGGGATTGAATGTGGTGAACAAGAGATCGGAAAGTTTTAATCCAAATTGTTTTTTATAATCCTGATTTTTCATCAAATCCCTAAACGGCCAATCTTTTTCATTGAGATAAAAACTGATCATTTGGTTATTTGCACCAAAAAAACAACGGTCAAAATCCATAAGTATCCATTTCCACTTACCGGAGTCCCTTGGTTTATATTTCATTAAGTTATGCCCTATCGAACTGTTACCGCTATATATTTCGGTACACACCATTTCAGTAAACTGTTCAATATCCATCTCGGCAGCCATGGCATCATAATTTGCCTGAATGGACAGGTCTTTTGCGGTCAGACTCAGAAAATGGGTATTGGCTAAATAGTTCCCTGCCTCGGCATAGTGCCCGCTATCAGTCTCTTCAATCATATCGAAGGTTCCGGGATCCAACCCGTAGTTTTCTACCACATAATCTTCATCTATTTTCTCACGTATGTTGTGAATCCCCATATACTGTCCGTTGATATAAACCACGCAGGTTCTGAAACCGGATGCATTATTACTTGTATTTTCAACCGCAGCTGTTTGGAGCATCCCGTCCCTGAAAAGGGTATTACCCCAGTCGCTGCCTGAAGCTCTAAGCGAAAAAGTTTTATATATTTTCCGGGGTTTGTCAAATATGATTGGATATTCCAGTTTGGCAAAGCCGTACTCCTTTCGAAAGGATATGCCTAACATTTTTTCTGGCAATTGCCAAGAGTACAACCCGGTCGATTTAGCCCCTGCCTTTAGGTTGAATGCTGCCCCGGGTCGGCCATCATTTTCAAAAAGTTCGATATTGATCGGGATTTCCCATTTAGGTTTCGAACTATGAACTGCATAGATCCCTTTCACCGGATCCCAGAAATTCAGAGGGTCTGATGAAATACAAACAATAGGCAGGTTATTAATTCTATTGGCAGTGTCAATAAGGTAAGTATTTGTGTTTACGGGTCCTGGAACCAGGCCTTTTTTATAAATCCTTGCCCTGACCACTGTATTTTCTGTTATGTTAATTGGCCCTGACACTATTTTTGAATTTTCATTAGGTTCACTTCCATCAAGAGTATAAAGAACATCGCCGCCAAAAATTGTTTTAATATCTAGCGAAATGGAATTATGATAAACCCCGCCGGGTATTGAAAAACTTGGATCGCTTTTTACAATATCTGAATAGCCCACGGTAGAATTAGAGGTGCCGGGTGTGGGAGTGGTAAAAAATACCCAGTCGCTGCTTCCATCGGGTTTCCTTCCCATGGACATATTTGGATCCGGAATCCCCAATAATGAAGAATCGAGGACAACTATGGAGCCCGCTCCATAATTATAGAGGTCCGAACTCTGTGACCCATATATAACCGAATCAATCAATATCCCCCTTTTGTCAGAAAGCCCAATCTCTTCACCTGAAGCCGATAGTGCAAAATTGGTATGTCGCCCGGTATTCATGGTATCGGCCCAAAATATCATATATCCGTTTGCAGAGATCTGAATTCCTGCTGGAATTCTCCATTTGGCAGGTTTCTTTAAATTATCGGTAAGGCAATACCCACCTAAGTCAACTGAACTGTTTCCTTTATTATAAATTTCGATCCAGTCGGCGCTTGAATTGTAATCAGGATCCAGAACTGTCCCGGTATTTGATGGACAAAATTCGTTAATATAAAGTTGGGCATGTGAAGTTATTGCTATTGAAATTAAGCATACTTGTAAAAAAAGAAAATACTTTGTATTCATGTTATTATTTTAATATCATTTTAAAAATATATTTAGCCTAAAGGTTTCATTTTAACATTTAAAGTTAAAGAACACTAAAGAAAACTTAAAAAATAGTGAAAAGCAATTGATAAAGATAATATTCTGCATCTTATCCATATCGATTAGTGGTATAAAAAATTAATAGGTGTTACAGAAATTCAAGGCTTAGCACCTGCCAGCCCCTTCCTCAGCCACTGAGCCGGTTGAAGTAAATGCGGGGGATGAAGAAAAAAATTCATGTCGAATCCTCCATAACACTTTCTCATAGAGGGAACAAGCCTCTGCCAATTGAAAAGAATCTACTGTTTTGATGTAGAAATGTCGAAAACATATTTGAAATTGAAATATGCTTGACCTGGCATCAGCGTTAGTTACAAATGGCTTCTACTAATCTGTTTTTCAACATGATTCGACTTCTAATATTTTTTAAAATGTAAATATTCCATAACTTTTAGTATTAATTAATCTGATAGAATATGAAAAAGTATGGATTCGTGAAGACAGTAGCCACTATTATTAATCTTTTTTTATTAGTAGGCGTTCATGCGGCTGGCCTGACAAGTCAGCAGGCATTACAGAAGTTAAAAGACGGAAATGAGAGGTTTGTAACCCAAAGCCGTGAGTATAAAAACCTGGATAAGGCACGACTGACATCGACTAGCGAAAATGGTCAATACCCTTTTGCTACCATTATTGGATGCTCAGACTCCAGGGTGCCCATTGAACACATTTTTGACGTGGGTGTAGGAGATGTTTTCGTAATCAGGGTTGCCGGAAATGTATGCGATATTGATGAGTCCGGCTCCATTGAATACGGAGTCGATCACTTAAAAACACCCTTGCTGGTTGTATTGGGGCATACCGGTTGTGGAGCAGTTACTGCGGTAGCCAGGGGCGACGAGGTTCATGGTAATATTCCGGTTTTGGTTGATAATATTATTCCAGCCGTCGATAAAGCCAAAGCAAAATATGGTGATCATTTTTCAGATGAATTACTTAGTGCTGCTATTAAATTAAATGTCTGGCAAAGTATTGAGGACTTATTAAAAAACAGCCCTATCACTGCCGAATTGGTTAAAGAAGGGTCTTTGGAAATTGTAGGGGCTGTATATAACCTTTCAACCGGAAAAGTAGAATGGTTAGGTGAACATCCCCAACAAAAAAGTCTGTTGGCAAGCGCTGTGGCAGTTCACACCCAGGAATCAGAATCAACTGACCAGAGTGAGTATGAAACTGTTAAAAACACCCGTACAAATACGTTAGAGGCAAAGGTCGCAAACACGGTGGAACAAAAATCCGGATCAAGGCGGACCATCCTCATCATGTTGGTGATTTTTGCCGTATTGGTCTATTTCCTTTTACTGAATAAAAAAACAGCTTTAAAACTAAAACTACGTGGCAGAATTATGTCTATTTCCGTAGTATTTCTGATTTTATTAGCCGGTTCAGGCATGGTGAGCTATATTTATACGAGCCTTATAGGAAAGGAACTCGTTAGTATTGCTCAAAAAGACATTCCTTTATCGGGTTTTGTAACCAATATGGAAACGCACCAACTGGAACAAAGCATCGTGATTGAACGGATATTGAAGAATATGCATAACAGTTCGCTGAGTTCGGGTGAGAGTCAAAGAATAATTAAGAATCTCGAAGATCAATTCACTGAAATTTCTCATATGGCCGATCAGGAACTTGCTGAAGCCGAGGGGCTTTGTAAAACCGGAATTGGCGACACCAAAGAAAGTGATAAAGTTAAAGAGTTTCAGGATGTACTGAATTCACTTAAAAAAATTGATAAGGAGCATATGGATTTCGAAAATCAGGCAAAAGAATTGTTTGGGGTAATCGGAGGAAAAAACCTGCGCCAGGTAGCAGAATATGAAGCTTTGATTGAAAAAGAAGTGACACAAATAAATTATGAAATTGATTCACTGCTGCAGGCCATAAACCAGAGTACAGCCAATTCGGTTGCTGCGTCAGAAACACATGAACAGAATGCCGTTACCATGAATATTATTTTATTAATAACCGCATTGTTTATAGGGCTGGTTCTTAGTTTTATAATGATTAATCTGATAGTAACCCCGATTAAAAAAACAGTTGAACTGGTAACTGATATTGCAGATGGCGATTTAACCCAGACCATTGTTTCTGAACAGGATGATGAAACCGGACAAATGCTGAGAGCCCTTTCAAGCATGGTAACAAAACTTAATGAAATAATATCTGAAATTATGTCGGGTTCTGATAATATTGCTGCTGCGAGCACCCAGGTAAGTAGCTCATCACAGCAACTAAGCCAGGGGGCAAATGAGCAGGCTTCGTCGGTTGAAGAAATTTCTTCGACCATGGAACAGATAACGACCAATATTGGACAGAATACGGATAATGCAGGCCAAACTGAAAAAATTGCACACTCTGCTCAAAAGGGGATAGAGGAAATTAGTGTTAAATCGAGGGAAACCCTTGATGCCAGTAAGTTAATTGCTGAAAAAATTAATATTGTTACGGATATTGCTTTTCAAACTAATATTTTGGCTCTGAATGCTGCGGTTGAGGCCGCACGGGCAGGCGATTCAGGTAAAGGTTTTGCTGTTGTGGCAGCTGAAGTACGTAAACTGGCCGAAAAAAGTAAAGTGGCGGCTGAAGAAATTGTTGAATTGACAAGAAACAATCTTACCCTTGCTGAGCTTTCAGGAAAAAAAATGGAAGATATTTTACCTGATGTCGAAAAAACATCAAGCCTGGTGCAGGAAATATTTGCCGCCAGTCAGGAGCAAAATAGCGGGGCCGATCAGGTTAACAGTGCCATTCAGCAATTAAACACTGTAGTACAACAAAATGCAGCAGCAAGTGAGGAATTGGCATCAAGTGCCGAGGAAATGAATGGCCAGGCTGAACAGCTAAAAGACCTCGTGAGTTACTTCAGGATTAATTCGACTAAAACATCGTTTTCAAAAGGTAAACAACCGGAAAAAATGATTACTAAAAAGACAAATCACGGACAGTTGGTTACAAGTATCAAAAATGAAATTCTTAAAAATGGCTCAGTTTCGGATAATGAATTCGAGCACTTTTAGCAGCGTAATTCCGGTAAATAATGGTGTAAACATCCGCAGCTAATTGTTGAGTACATAAATGGGAAGGATAGACCTTAAATCTATCCTCCCATATTTTTTTAAAAAAGAGGGAACCGACCACCTCCACAAATAAAAACTGACCTGTGGTGTTGTTAAAAATAATTATGGAATCTTCCCGTTTGGGTTAAATAAAAGTTCAATTTTATTCCAAATTGCTTTATAATTGTAAAAACAGAAAATAAACCTCAACCATAGCGTTCAGGTTTATTGTGCTGGTTGGTGGAATGTATAAGGAGCATCCGGTTTAAGAAACCTGATATGATTAAAAAGTACGATTTTTATAGAACCAAATACGGCTCAGAATTATTGGTCGATCTGATTCGACTTGAAACGTTGGATAAATATATCACGAATGACAGGTCTCATTTTTTGACCTATTATGATATTACCCTGATTCAGGATGGACAAGGTGAATTGATTTTAGACAATCATGTATATGTTATTCAAAAAAACAGGGTTATCTGTTCATCGCCCATGCAAATCAGGCAATGGAAAATAAAATCGATGCCTAAAGGATTGGTATTAATATTCGAAGATGAGTTTTTGTCTACATTTTTTAATGATTCTGATTTTGTGAAAAAATTGAATTTTTTTCACACGATAATGACCGAACCAATACTTTCGTTGTCCGATTCGGAAAATTCGTATTTAGAAAACTTACTATTAAGTATTGAAAAGGAGATTTTGCATCTTAGCAACAGGAATAAACATATTCTGAGGGCTTTATTATACCAGACTCTTGCATGGCTCGACAGTGTATACACAAAACAGGATAATCCGGATACAAAAACCGTTAACAACAACTTTATACTGCAATTTAAGAATTTGGTGGATGATTTTTATGATCGGGAACATTCAGTAAACTTTTATGCCGAAAAACTAAATATTAGTCCGGGTTATTTAAATGATCTGGTAAAAAAAGATATCAAGGTTTCAGCAAAACAGTTTATTCAGAACAGAATAATTCTTGAGGCAAAACGACTGTTACGGTACTCTTCTTTATCAATATCTGAGATAGCGTGGAAATTGAACTTCAACGATGATTCTTATTTTATGCGGGCATTTAAAAATAAAACCGGTTTTACACCCGGGTTTTATCGTAATATCAAAGATTCTTAAAAAGTACCGTAAATACCCTGATAATTGAATAAAGTGAAATAGTACTGCATAATATCTTTGTCAGATGTTAAACATAAAAAACTATAATTATGACAAAGGTTTATTTTAAAAATGCATGCATGCTTTTTACAGTTTTGGTTACTTTAAGTAGTTGCCCGATTTTCGGACAGGAATTTACCGGTGAATCCAAAATCATTCTGGAATCTGAAAAACAGGCTCTCGATAAATGGATTAATCGCGATGTGTGGGGCTATCTTAATCTTTTTGCACCCGATGCTACCTATTTTGACCCGTCAACCAAAGTTAAATTAAGGGGTTATGAGGCTATAAAGGATTATATTGAACCATGGAATGGTAAAATATATTCTTACGGGTATAAAATGATAAATATCGATATTAAGCTACTTGGTAATGTGGGCGTATTAACTTACAATTTACTTGACTATAATAAATCAAACGATACAACAGCGTTTTGGAATAGTTCTGAGATTTATAAAAAGATTGATGGAAATTGGAAAGTTATCCATTCACACTGGTCGTTAGTCGATTTAAAGAAATAGCTCTCCTTTTTCAAGCCTCTCTCGCCACCAGGCGGAGACGGAACAGGCCTCTGCCAATTGAAAAAATTATACCATTTTGATGTACCGCAGCAATCCAAAACATAGCACCGGCCGGCTCGGGCTGTATAGGAAATAATATACAGCCTTCCCCGTATCAAACTTCAGATTAAAACTTTAATAATACTTTCTGTAATTTCAAATTAACATAAAAATTAAAATGAATAACATATGGTAATCCGTTATTGAAAAAAAAATCTTAAATTTCAATAAAAATAATTTAACAATATTTACCATGAAACTTGAAAAAATACTAGATCAACTAAATTCATTTGAGAAGAATTCATTCCTAAAAACAATTTCCAGTTTAATTGATCAATCCCCCAAAAAAGCAAAGGAAATAGAAGCAATCTTATCTGCAACTGATAAGGATCTAAAAAATGTTGATAATATTAATATAGCAAAGGTATTTAACCTGCTTGAGGAGGAGTTTTCCAGTTTTATTAAGGCTGAAATGTTTGAGGCAGAATCTCAGCTTGATATTTTGATTGATATTCTGATACGAGATGGAAATTGTCTCATGTCAAGAGAGTGGTTAAACGTACTTTATGAAAAGGAGATAAAAGCAATTCAAGCAAAAATTAAAAAGTTTGAAATAGAACTCGAAGATGAGAAATCAGAAATTTCCGAAAGAAGGAAAAGGGATTATATCATTTACAAAGAATGTTTAAAAACGGCATATTTCAATGATCAGCAATTAAGAAATCAGGAATGTAAGGTTACTTCAGATGAATTATCAATTTTATTGACTCTTTCGAAGTTGATGGGGTTATCTCAGGAGGAAGTAAAACTCATTAATTATCTGATAATAAAGATTAAAAAAGAAAACATTGAATCAATTATCAATGAATTGAAAAATATCGGAATTATTTTTTATTCAAAAAAGAGCCTTAATGTTTATATACCTGATGAAATTGTTAGAGTTTTGAGAAAAATTCGAGGAAAAGAAGTGGCAGATAAATATTTAAGACGAATTTTGAAACTATTAAGAGAACCTCAAATCAACCTTATTGCTAAAAACCACAATATCAATTGGAGAGATAGTCTTGATCTAAAGATTAAGGCTATATTAAAGGAGGGGATTAATTTATCAGATATTTTAATAAATGATATTCATAAAGAGGGAACTAAGATTTCTGATAAAAAAGTTGCATTAAATATCCTCATTGAAGAGGGATTGAAAATATCAAAACTAAAAGGTCTGACATTAGAAGATAAAACAATTAGCTTAATTGAATATTTTGATCAGGTAGAAAGAGATGAGAAGGTCGGAATATCAATAGATGGATATGAAAAATTATTAATAGACATTGATAATTTATATCCAAATTTCAAGAAGAGTATAAAAGATACATTTGAAATTCAGGAAGACGATATAATGAAAAGCATGTATTTGCTTGATTACAATATAAAACCAATTGATGTTTTAGATTTAATGACTGATTCTGAGATAAAAGAATTTGCCGATAAAGTTGGTGCCAAGTCCAGGGGAAATCTTCAAATTAATATTCTTGATAAATATAAAGATTCAGAAAATTTGTATATCGAGAATTATTATTCTATCGCTTATCGTGATTTAAATCAATTAAAAGAAAACGGACTTAATATTAAAGAGGCTGATTTGGGAATTAAATTTGAAGAGATAACCAAATTAATTTTTAATAAGTTGGGCTTTAATGTTGACGATAAATTAAAAAAGAACTTAAATACAGCAAAAGATAAAATAGATATTATTATAAATTTAAATAATAATCGGCTTATTATAATTGAATGTAAAACAATAAAAGAATCTGGATATAATAAATTTAGTTCAGTTTCAAGACAAATAAAATCTTATATTAAACTTGCTGAGTCCAAAGGTTTTGAGGTGATAAAATCCTTGTTAATAGCCCCCGACTTTAGTGAAGATTTTGAAAAAGAATGTAGAGAGGAATATGAATTAAATTTATCACTGATTACAGCAGAAACATTAGTAAATATATTGAATGGATTTAAAAATACTACCTTAAAGGAATTTCCTTATCAATTGCTTATGAAAGACGTTTTAATCAAAGAAGAATGGGTGATAAAAGCAATTAATAAATAAAAAAACTAAAATTTTATCCACCCTAATCCTCCTTTTCAAAGGAGGGAACTGGCCGCTACTACTAATAAAAGCCTAAATTATTTTAAGATAAAACAGCAATCCAAAGCATAGTACCGGCCAGCTCCTTCCTTTATAAAGGAAGGCGGGGGATGGATAAAAATTGAAACTGCCCACCGTTCACCGTTCACTGTTTACTCACTGCCGACTGAGAACTGCCTACTGGTTGCTGAGCTTGTCGAAGTTGGTCACTGAGCCTGTCGAAGTGGGCGGGAGATGGATAAAAAATTAACCCTTGTATCCTCCCTAACCCTCCTTGAAAAGGAGGAAACAGGCCTATATTACTAATAAATGCCTAAATTATTTTAAGATGAAAACAGCAATCCAAAGCATAGTAA